>JBBRSV010000008.1:0-67956 GCA_038245055.1 Chitinophagales bacterium
AAATGGCTGGGATAAATTAATTCTCCAGATTTTTTTACCCGTTGAAAAAGTTTATAAGGTACAGAATGGTAAAAAAGTAATGCGGGAAAGAAACTTTTATCCCGGTTACATTATGATTGAAGTTTTAGAAGGAAAACTTTCCGACGAGATCATCCAGCATTTAAGTAATATCACCAATGTAATGCACTTTTTAACCGATGGAAAAGGTTCAAAGGGTAATATTATCAGTTTGCGCAGGGCAGAGGTAAATAAAATGCTGGGTAAGGTAGACGAAATGGCTGATGCAGGTGGAATGACCATGAGCGAACCTTTCATCATAGGAGAAACGATCAAAATTATAGATGGGCCTTTCAATGATTTCAATGGGGTAATTGAAGAAGTTACTGACGAGAAGAAAAAATTGAAAGTACAGGTAAAAATATTTGGCCGCGCAACACCGGTAGAGTTGAGCTATATGCAGGTAGAAAAAATTTCATAAAGAACTTTATAAAAATTGTAAAGCCCGTTTCGCAATGAAACGGGCTTTTTTTATGAATTAGATTGCTCCAATCCCTTATTCTTCTTTTCGCTTAACTAATAAAAACCAATCATTTTCTAAAGGAAGATATCCAAGGTCGTAACAAAAAAAATAAACATTACCCTTCTTATTTGTATAGGTATTGGTGAAATACTTGAATTGAAATCCTTTTTGTAAAAGCTTATCCTTGCTGGCCTTAGCCATTTCTTCACCGTCAGCAAACAGGTTTTCCAAAATGCGCCTGTTCTTTCCTAAGGCGTTATTGATGTTTCTTACAAGATTGATGGTATTCGACTTTAGCTGGTTGTTATAATTATTTCTGCAATAGTCATCACAAAACTTTTTATCGGTTCTGCCCTTCACAATCTTGCCACAGTTGAGGCAAAGTTTTTTATTTTCATCTATCATATGCTGGCATTGGTTTATAGCGTCAAGGTACGATAAGAAATTTTCATTTACAAGCGTTTACAAACGGTTATATACAACTATAAACGATTAAAATACGAATACCGCTTTTTGATGTTTGCATCTTTGTGGCGTTGATGAAACAAAATGATTTTGAATTGTCGACTGAAATATAAATCAATTAAAAACAGGTTCATTAAAATGGACACAAAAATTAAATTATGAATGCTTTAAAAAACAAAGTGCAATTAATCGGAAACTTGGGAAATGCACCCGAAGTACGCAACACTGAAAATGGAAAAAAACTGGTACGCTTTTCAATTGCAACGAACGAAAGTTACCGGAATTCCAAAGGCGAAAAAATTACTGAAACGCAATGGCACAATTTGATCGCCTGGGGAAAGGTTGCAGAAATTGCGGAGAAATATTTAATAAAAGGAACTGAAATTGCCATTGAAGGTAAATTGATGAATAATAATTACACGGATAAGGATGGCAATAAAAAATACAGCACTGAAATTCAGGTGCATGATATATTACTGCTGGGGTCAAAGCCTGCTGCTTAAATTTATTTTGCCACTGATTACACGGATTAACACAGATTAAAAAATAAGAAAGTGATCCGTGCGAATTTGTGTAATCAGTGGCAATTTTTTTATTCTTATTTTTTTTCACGCTTAAAATTTTCTTATGCATAATCTTATGTTTGAAAAAGAAACTTATAGGATTATTGGTTTATGTATGGAAGTCCATAAAATACTTGGCCATGGGTTTAGTGAAATAGTTTATAAAGATGCTATGATGATCGAAGCGGAATTAAAAGATATTCAAATTCATAGAGAGAAAGAATTCAGAATTGAATATAAACAACGAACATTAAAACATTCATTCTTCGCAGATTTTGTATTTTACAATAATATAATTGTAGAAGTAAAAGCCGTCGAAGGTGCGATGACAGATGCTAATATTTCTCAAACGCTGAATTATCTTAAGGCTTCCGGTTGCAGAGTCGGTTTGATTATTAACTTCGGAAGAAAATCTTTGGAACATCAACGACTAATTTTTTAATGAATCCACTTTCCGTGTTAATCGGTGTAACCAGTCTGCCGATAGGCAGGTCAGTGGCCAAACAAATAGATAAATGCAAAATATAAATTCAATAGAAAGAAATGAGGTGTTTGATCTTGCCTATAGATTTGTTACGGAAACAAGCGAAAATATTTTCCTTACCGGTAAAGCCGGCACTGGTAAAACAACCTTCTTAAAATATCTAAAAGAGAATTGCGCCAAAAATATTGTGGTAGCTGCACCCACGGGTGTTGCCGCTATTAATGCCGGGGGCGTTACGTTACACAGTTTATTTCAATTACCATTTCATCCTTTTTTACCAACAAAAAATAATAAAGAAGAACTCCTTGCAAAAATCAGGTTTAATAAACAACGGCAGCAATTACTGAGGAAAGTTGAATTATTAGTGATTGATGAAATAAGTATGGTTAGGTGCGATACCATGGATGCGATCGATACTATTTTAAGATCCGTTCGCCGAAAATATGATGTTCCTTTTGGTGGCGTACAATTATTGTGCATCGGGGATTTATATCAATTGCCGCCTGTCGCCCAACGCCATGAATGGTCCATTTTGGAAGAATATTATCCTTCCCCTTTTTTCTTCGATAGTAAAGTCATTAAAGAGCAAATGCCTTTATTAATTGAGTTGAATAAAATTTACCGGCAAAAGGAAGATTCTTTTGTTTCGTTACTTAATAAAGTGCGCAACAACAATATGAATGCTGATGATTTTGAAGAATTACATCTTCGTTTTAACCCTTCTTTTCGGCCGGCGTTGGAAGATAAATTCATCACGCTTACTTCGCATAATAACCAGGCTGATCAAATTAACCACCGCGAACTTCAAAAGTTATTAGCTTCATCGTATAAATATGAAGCCATTATAGAAGATGATTTTCCGGAAAACAGTTATCCAGCGGACGGCTCCTTAATCTTAAAAGTAGGAGCCCAGGTGATGTTCTTAAAAAATGATGTTATTTCAAAAAGGTATTTTAATGGTAAAATAGGGGTAGTAAAATCCCTGGAAGAAGATGAAATAATTGTAGAATGTGATGGCACAAATATTTCTGTGTCAATGGAAACCTGGGAGAATTCGCGTTATGTATTAGATAGAAACGATGGCAAATTGCGCCAGCAAACATTGGGTACTTTTTCACAGTTTCCCTTGCGGCTTGCATGGGCCATCACCATTCATAAAAGCCAGGGGCTTACGTTTGAGAAGGTTATGATTGATGCGGGAGCGGCATTTAGCAGCGGCCAGGTATATGTTGCTTTAAGCCGTTGCACGAGCCTTGGCGGTATTGTACTTTTATCAAAAATTCCGGCAGCAGCCATTTACAGTAACGCCAACGTAATAAAGGGCCACAATGATTTAACCCACAAAGGCTCATTAGCCCAGAGATTTGAGGGCGCCCGGCAAATTTTTACGCAGCAACTTCTTGAAGAAATATTTTCTTTCGATGGCATATTCCGCACAGCAGAATTAATATTTAACCTGGCAAATGAGAATAAAACTAAATTAAATGCCGGGGGAATTGAGTGGATCCCTAACCTTAAAATTCTTCTTAATGAAGATACAGTTGTTGGTATTAAATTTTTGGGTACAATTGCAAGTTTGATGAAAGATCAGCCGGTTGTCGAAAACAATAAAAGCCTTCAAAAAAGAATAAATGCGGCGGCTAATCACTTTGAGCCAAAATTTTTAAGTTATCGCCAGTCAATTCAAAACCAACCTATAATTACGGAGCATAGGGAAACTGCCAATGTTATCAATGAATATTTAAATGAATTGATGCAACAGGTGAACCTTACTATTTTTTATTTACAGTATTGCAAAGGAGCTTTTTCTGTTACTACCTTCCTTCAGCATAAGTTGAAATACGCCGTGCCTAAAACTAATTTATCAATTTACGCCAGCGGTAAAAAACAAGATTATGCGGATATTTCAAATCGTGAATTATATGATGAATTAAGAAATTGGCGAGACAGCATTTGCGAGAAAACAAATCTGCCGATTTATATGATTGCTAACCGCGCGACCTTAACTGAAATTGCTTTGTATTTACCAATGAGTACAAAAGATCTGTTGAAGATTAGTGGCTTTGGAAAAGCAAAAGTTGATAAGTATGGGGAAAATATTTTAAAGACCGTAAAAGACTATTGTGAGCGAAATAATCTTCTAACCAATATTGCCTCGAAGGAAGAAAATCCTAAACGGGAAAGAAAGGCCAAAGTCGATGAAAAGTCCGATACAAAAATAGCTTCATTCAATTTATTTAAAGAAGGCAAATCAATTGCGGAGATAGCCACCGAAAGAAATTTTTCAGTTGGCACCATTGAAGGGCACCTTGCCTGGTTTATAGGAAATGGAGATATTGAAATAAGTGAAATTGTTAGTTTAGAAAAGCAATTGCTTATTAAAGCTGCTATAAAAAGTTATGGGCTTGAAAGCAATACAATTTTAAAAGAAAATCTTCCGGAGTCTATTTCTTACAATGAAATAAGAATGGTGAGAGGCTGGGTAAAGTAATTGTAAATCCTTCACAAAATTTTGACGGAAATAATTGTTTGAAAAAGGATAATTGTGGAGTTAGCCAAATCAAACGGATACAATTTACTTTTTTAGCATAAAGTTCAATATAGCCAATATCGAACCAATGATCGCTAAAAAATGAACAATGCCAACGAGGTAAATAGAACGCATGATATCTATTTTATCTTCTTTAACAAGAAAACTATCTTTGCGGCTATTAAATTCAAAAGTAACTTCAGATTTTACAAAAGCCACCAATTGTTGAGCCTCGCTATCGTCCAATTTGGTTTTTAAAGCATTGTATAACTGTATTTCTGAAATAATCATGAAGGGAAGATACTAAATCTTGCTAAAAAACATTGGCGACTTTGATACAATTTAAAATAATTTCAATACCTTTGCCATCCCAAAAAAAGTTCTTTAGTAGAAATCATTAAATGGGAGTTTCGCGTAACACCGGAACGTTAACACCAAAAAATTAATTATGGCAAAAGAAATTACAGCCTATGTCAAGCTCCAATGTAAAGGAGGACAGGCTAATCCCGCACCGCCGATAGGCCCTGCACTAGGTTCCAAAGGAATAAATATTATGGAGTTCTGCAAGCAGTTTAATGCCAGAACACAGGACAAGCAAGGGAAAATTCTTCCCGTTCTCATCACAGTTTATGCAGATAAGTCATTTGAATTTATCATTAAAACTCCCCCTGCAGCGGTACAACTGAAAGATGCTGCAAAAATCCAAAGCGGTAGTAAAGAACCAAACCGGAATAAGGTAGGTAAGGTTTCATGGTCGCAGGTGGAAGAAATTGCAAAAGATAAAATGGCAGATTTAAATGCTTTTAGCCTTAATAGTGCTATGAAAATGGTTGCCGGTACTGCCCGCAGTATGGGCCTTACTGTAGATGGTAAAGCTCCCTGGGATAATTAATTGTACGATTCCCCGCCTTGCGGGATTAAATATTTAAAAATGATTACTAAAAAAAGAAAAGAAGCCAACACAAAGGTTGATCCAAGTAAAACCTATTCTCTTAAAGAAGCTTCTGCACTTGTAAAAGATATTAATACTACAAAATTTGATAGTTCTGTTGATTTGCACATTCGTTTAGGTGTAGATCCTAAAAAAGCAGACCAGGCAGTTCGTGGAACTGTTTCTCTGCCACACGGAACTGGTAAAACAAAAAAGGTTTTGGTGCTTTGCACTCCAGATAAAGAACAGGCCGCAAAAGATGCCGGAGCTGACTTTGTAGGCCTGGACGAATATATTACTAAGATCGAAGGTGGCTGGACGGATGTAGATGTGATCATCGCAACTCCTTCCGTAATGCCTAAAATAGGAAGGCTTGGTAAAGTATTAGGACCAAGGAACCTGATGCCAAATCCAAAAACCGGTACTGTTACCAACGATGTTGTAGCGGCGATCAATGATGTGAAAGGTGGTAAGATTGCCTTTAAGGTTGATAAAGTTGGAATCGTTCACGCTTCCATTGGAAGAGTTAGTTTTTCATCTGATAAGATTGAAGCCAACAGCCAGGAATTAATTAATGCGATCATTAAATTAAAACCGTCAACATCTAAAGGTATTTATTTAAAAGGATTAAGTATGGCCAGCACCATGAGTCCCGGTATTACGATAGACGCAAAATCTGTTCAGAATTAATAAAAAATTATTTGCTTCGATTGTAATAGCAATTCATAAGCAGCAAAACACATTGTATGAATAAAGAACAAAAGCAGGAAGTTATTGAGAGTTTGAAAAGTAAATTTTCTCAATACGCTAACTTCTATATAACAGATACTGAAAAGCTAAGTGTGGCGCAGATTACCAATCTTCGCAGGCATTGCTTTGACAAGCAGGTGGAAATGAAAGTAGCTAAGAATACCCTTATTAAGAAGGCAATGGAAAGTCTTGATAATGAAAAATATTCAGGTGTATACGATTCTCTTCACCAGGTAACTGCGTTGATGTTTAGTGATAGCCCGAAAGAGCCTGCACTTATTATCAGCAGCTTCCGCAAATCATTAAATGGCGAAAGGCCTTTATTAAAAGCAGCTTTTTTAAACGGGGATGTTTTTGTAGGTAATGATCAGTTATTGGCTCTCACAAAAATTAAAACTAAAAATGAACTGATCGGCGAAGTAATTGGTTTATTAATGTCACCAATTCAGCGGGTAATTGGTGCGTTGCAAAATAGGCCCGAAACCGCAGAAAAAGTAGACATACCCGCACCAAAAGCGGAAGTGGCAACTGCAGGTTCTGAAACCGAAGCGACTAAAGTTGAAGCAGCTCCTGCCATAGAAGCAAATGTCACAGAGACTGAAACTCCTAAAGTAGAAGAAAAAGCGGAGGTGGCTAAACCGGAAGCGGGAGCAGCCGAAGCGCAGCCTGAGGCCTAGTTGTAAAGTGTATGTTGTTCAATTAAGAAACAGATTATTTCAAATAAACAATTTTTTTAAAAACCCTCCGCCGGATCGATATAAATTGATAAGAAGGTGGAAAAAATTAAATCAAAAACAATGGCAGACGTAAAAGCATTAGCCGAAAACTTAGTAGGCTTAACAGTTAAAGAAGTTCAGGAATTAGCTGAATTTTTAAAATCAGAATACGGAATTGAACCAGCAGCGGCAGCGGCAGTTGTAAGCGCAGATGGCGGTGGCGGTGCTCCGGCAGTAGAAGAGAAAACATCTTTCGATGTGATCCTTAAGGCTCCGGGTGCAAATAAATTGGGTATAGTAAAAATCGTAAAAGAACTTACCGGACTTGGTTTGAAAGAAGCGAAAGATCTTGTTGATGGTGCTCCCAAGGCAATTAAAGAAGGTGTTGATAAAGCAACTTCAGAAGAAATTAAGACCAGGCTTACAGAAGCTGGTGCTGATGTAGAAATACAGTAATTTCTTTTGTAAATATTTTGAAGGTCGGTGAATTAGCCCGGCCTTTTCTTTACTAAAAGGCATTTTTATTCAGTATGCTTACTTGTAAAATTTCTTTAAATTATTTTAATGAAATAGCACTTTTAAGAAATTTGAAGAATAATGCTTACTTTTGCACTCCTTTATTTTCGGGTAAGTGGCAAAATACCTGTAATTACCCTTTTAAAGGCGCTCTCACTTTAAAATATTTTAACTAAAATATGGCTCCAACTAAAGTAGCTCCAGCACAAAGAATCAGTTTTGGGAAAATTGAACATTTGGCTGAGACTCCCGACTTATTAGGGATACAGATACAATCATTTAAAGACTTTTTTCAGCTTGAAACAACACCCGATAAACGTAATGTTGAGGGGTTATTTCGCGTGTTTAAGGAAAATTTTCCTATTACAGATACCCGGAATATTTTCATGCTGGAATTTCTTGACTATTTCGTAGATCCTCCAAGATATACCATCGAAGAGTGTATTGAAAGGGGACTTACTTATGCTGTTCCTTTAAAAGCGAAATTGCGACTGAGTTGTAATGATGAAGAGCATGTGGATTTTCAGACGATTGTTCAGGACGTTTTCCTGGGCAATATTCCTTACATGACTCCCCGCGGTACCTTTGTGATCAATGGTGCGGAAAGGGTAGTAGTAAGTCAGTTACACAGGTCTCCGGGAGTATTTTTTGGACAATCAGTACATCCAAACGGTACAAAGATCTACTCAGCAAGAGTTATTCCTTTTAAAGGTGCCTGGATGGAGTTTGCTACGGATATCAACAACGTGATGTACGCTTACATTGACCGTAAGAAAAAATTTCCTGTAACTACTTTACTGCGTTCTATTGGATATGAAACAGATAAAGATATCCTGGAGCTTTTCGGAATGGCTGTGGAAGTAAAGGCCGATAAAAAAACATTACATGCTAACCTTGGAAAGCGTTTGGCTGCAAGGGTGTTGCGTACCTGGGTGGAAGATTTTGTGGATGAAGATACCGGTGAAGTGGTGAGTCTTGAAAGAAACGAAATTGTACTGGAAAGAGATACCATTCTGGACGATGATAATATAGCGATGATTTTGGAGTTGGAAGTGAAAAGTGTTTTCATCCAACGCGAGGAAGTGAGTGGCGATTACGCAATTATTTACAATACCTTAAATAAGGATACTTCCAACAGTGAAATTGAAGCTGTGCAGCATATATATCGCCAACTGCGTGGTGCTGATGCTCCTGATGATGAAACAGCGCGTGGAATTATTGATAAATTATTCTTTAGTGATAAGCGTTATGATTTAGGCGAAGTAGGAAGGTATAAAATCAATCGTAAGCTTGGTTTAAATTATCCTATTGAGAAAAAAGTATTAACCAAGGAAGACATCATTGCGATCATAAAATACCTGGTATTACTGACCAATGCAAAAAGTGAAATTGATGATATCGATCACTTAAGTAATCGTCGTGTACGTACAGTAGGCGAGCAGTTATACGCTCAGTTTGGTGTTGGTCTTGCCCGTATGGCACGTACCATTCGCGAAAGAATGAATGTTCGTGACAATGAAGTTTTTACACCTGTTGATTTGATCAATGCAAGGACATTATCTTCTGTTATCAATTCATTTTTTGGAACGTCTCAATTGTCGCAATTTCTTGATCAAACAAATCCTTTAAGTGAAATAACGCACAAACGCCGTATTTCAGCGCTCGGGCCCGGAGGCTTAAGCAGGGAACGTGCGGGATTTGAAGTTCGGGACGTGCACTATTCACATTATGGCCGGTTGTGTACTATCGAAACGCCGGAAGGTCCGAATATTGGTTTGATATCTACCTTGTGTGTACATGCGAAGATCAATGAGATGGGATTTATTGAAACTCCATATCGTAAGGTGCATGAGGGACATGTGGATATGAAAAAAGTATTTTTCTTAAGTGCTGAAGAAGAAGATACTGCAAAGATTGCGCAGGCAAATGCTCCGTTGGATGAAAAATCTAATTTTTTAAATGATAAGGTTAAATCCCGCGAAACCGGTGATTTCCCAATATTAGATAAGAATGAAGTAGAATATATGGATGTTGCGCCCAACCAAATTGTTGGATTGAGTGCCTCCTTAATTCCATTCCTTGAGCATGATGATGCTAACCGGGCACTGATGGGATCAAACATGCAACGGCAGGCTGTTCCATTGATTCTTCCACAAGTTCCAATTGTTGGAACAGGGCTTGAAGGGAAAGCAGCAAGAGATGCAAGGATTCAAATTCATGCAGATGGAGATGGTATCGTTGAGTATGTTGATGCGAATGAAATTCATGTTAGATACAACAGGAATCAATCTCAAAAATTGGTAAGTTTCGAAGAGGATCTGATTATTTACAGGCTTACCAAATTTATCAAAACAAACCAAAGCACTTGTATCAACCTTAGGCCCGCTGTAAAGAAAGGACAAACTGTAAAGTCAGGTGATTTCTTAACGGAAGGATATGCTACGAAAGATGGCGAGCTTGCTTTAGGTCGGAACTTGAAAGTGGCCTTCATGCCATGGAAAGGTTACAATTTTGAAGATGCAATTGTTATTAGTGAAAAAGTAGTTAAGGAAGACCTGTTTACTTCGATCCATATTGATGAATTTGAATTAGAAGTACGCGATACAAAATTGGGTGAAGAGGAATTGACGCCGGATATTCCAAACGTGAGTGAGGAAGCAACTAAAGATCTTGACCAGCATGGTGTAATAAGAATTGGCGCACATGTAAAAGAAGGAGATATCCTGATTGGAAAAATTACTCCAAAAGGAGAAAGCGATCCTACGCCGGAAGAAAAATTGTTAAGGGCAATTTTTGGTGATAAAGCTGGGGACGCAAAAGATGCGTCTTTGAAAGCGCCAAGTGGAACTGAAGGAGTCGTGATAGATAAGAAATTATTTCAGCGTGCTAAAAAAGATAAAAACGGAAAGGTAAAAGAAAAAGCTTCTCTGGAGAAAATCGATAAAACGCATGAGAAAAATGAAGCAGATCAACTGGAATTATTGATCAGCAAATTACTTGTTTTATTAAAAGATAAGAATTCAGCCGGTGTAAGTAACAATTTTGGTGAAATGCTTATTGGCAAAAATGCTAAATTCACTCCGAAGAATCTTGCAAACCTCGACTATCAAAATGTGAATCCACTTGTTTGGACTGCTGAGGCAAAAACGGATGACCACATCAATACTTTGTTACATAATTATAATATTAAGTACAACGAAGAATTGGGTAGGTATAAAAGAGAGAAGTTCAATATTTCAATTGGCGATGAGTTACCGGCTGGCGTTCTAAAACTTGCCAAAGTTTACCTCGCGGTTAAGCGTAAGCTGAAAGTGGGAGATAAGATGGCGGGTCGTCACGGTAATAAAGGTATCGTTGCAAAAATAGTTAGGCAGGAAGATATGCCTTTCCTTGAAGATGGAACCCCGGTTGATATTGTATTGAATCCATTGGGTGTACCAAGTCGTATGAATCTCGGACAGATATATGAAACTGTTCTTGGATGGGCTGGTGAAAAATTGGATAAGAGATATGCTACGCCAATCTTTGATGGTGCTTCGGTAGCCGAAATTGCGGATGAAATAGCGAAAGCAAGCCTTCCAACATTCGGGCATACTTATTTATATGATGGAGAAACCGGTGATCGTTTTGATCAAAAAGCGACCGTGGGTATTATCTACATTATCAAGTTGCATCACATGGTTGATGACAAAATGCATGCACGTTCCATCGGGCCATACAGTTTGATCACGCAACAGCCTCTCGGTGGTAAAGCACAGTTTGGTGGACAGCGTTTTGGTGAAATGGAAGTTTGGGCGTTGGAAGCTTACGGTGCTTCTAACATCCTTCAGGAATTACTGACATTGAAATCAGATGATATTATTGGAAGGGCAAAAACATACGAAGCAATTGTGAAGGGTGACAATATCCCAAGGCCTGGTGTACCGGAATCATTTAATGTATTGGTTCATGAGTTACGCGGTTTAGGTTTGGATCTGCAATTTGAATAAGATATCTATCTGGTGGGAATGTCGAAGATCTAAAACAATAAAAAAAAAGCTCAAAGCCCCTACACAGGGGTTTGGGGTAAACTAAAAATAATATGATAAGAAAAGAAAATCGTCCACGTCCAACGTTTTCTCAAATTACAATTGGCCTTACTTCTCCTGATTCAATTTTAGAAAGAAGTTACGGGGAAGTTTTAAAGCCCGAAACAATTAATTACCGCACTTACAAGCCGGAAAGAGATGGGCTGTTTTGCGAAAGAATTTTCGGCCCGGTAAAAGATTATGAGTGTGCTTGCGGAAAATATAAGCGCATTCGCTATAAAGGTATTGTTTGCGACCGTTGCGGTGTTGAAGTAACGGAGAAGAAAGTACGGCGTGAAAGAATGGGCCACATCAAATTGGTTGTTCCGGTCGTGCACATTTGGTATTTCAAATCATTGCCAAATAAAATTGGTTATTTGCTTGGAATGAGTTCCAAGAAACTGGAGACAATTGTTTATTATGAAAGATTTGTAGTAATACAGGCGGGTATTCGCGCGGACAAGGGGCAGGCTTACAGCGACCTTTTGACTGAAGAAGAATACCTGGATATTTTAGATACGCTTCCAAAAGATAACCAGCATTTATCAGATGAAGATCCGGATAAATTCATTGCTAAAATGGGTGCGGAAGCAGTTCATGATATGTTGCAAAGAATAGATTTGGATCAATTGTCATTTGATCTGCGCAATGCAGCAGCTAATGAAACATCACAGCAACGTAAAGCTGACGCATTAAAGCGTCTAAGCGTGGTGGAGAGTTTCCGCGATGCTAATACACGGATCAATAACCGTCCTGAATGGATGGTAATGCAATATATTCCTGTTATTCCACCGGAACTGCGTCCATTGGTACCGTTAGATGGCGGCCGTTTTGCCTCTTCAGATTTAAATGATTTATATCGCAGGGTTATCATTCGTAACAACCGGTTAAAAAGGTTATTAGAAATCAAGGCTCCTGAGGTTATTCTTCGTAATGAAAAAAGAATGCTGCAGGAAGCAATTGATTCTCTATTTGACAATAGCCGTAAATCGAACGCGGTAAAAGCAGAAGGTGGACGAGCACTAAAGTCTTTGAGTGATGTATTAAAAGGTAAGCAGGGACGTTTCCGTCAGAACTTACTTGGTAAGCGTGTTGATTATTCAGGACGTTCTGTAATTGTGGTGGGACCTGAATTAAAAATGCATGAATGTGGTTTACCGAAAGATATGGCGGCAGAATTATTTAAGCCGTTTATCATCCGTAAATTAATTGAACGCGGAATAGTAAAAACAGTGAAGAGTGCCCGCAAGTTGGTTGATAAAAAGGAAGCGATCATCTGGGATATTCTTGAAAATATATTGAAGGGCCATCCTGTTATGTTAAACAGGGCTCCTACTTTGCACCGTTTGTCAATCCAGGCATTTCAGCCAAAATTAATTGAAGGAAAAGCCATTCAATTACATCCATTGGTTACAACAGCATTCAATGCGGATTTTGATGGTGATCAGATGGCAGTTCACGTGCCGCTTAGCAACGCGGCGGTGTTGGAAGCACAAATGTTGATGCTTTCGTCTCATAATATTTTGAATCCTCAGAATGGTACGCCAATTACACTTCCTTCACAGGATATGGTTCTTGGATTGTATTATATTACGAAGGCGAGAAAATCCACGAAAGAGTTGGTTGTTAGGGGAGAAGGGAAATCATTTTATTCTCCTGAAGAAGTGATCATCGCTTACAATGAACAACAAATTGATTTACATGCAAGCATCAAGGTAAAAGTTGATGTTAGAAATGACGATGGTACTTTTCAGAATAAATTAATTGATACAACAGTTGGTCGTATTATATTTAACCAGCACGTTCCTAAAGGAGCTGGATATGTAAATGCTTTGCTTACAAAAAAGGCATTAAGAGAAATTATTGGCGATATAATTAAGTGGACAAACATCCCTGCTACCGCCAAATTTCTGGATGATATAAAACAACTTGGATTCCGTATGGCATTCAAAGGAGGTTTATCGTTTAACATTAATGATCTTATTATCCCTGATACAAAGCAGGATATGATCGACAATGCTACGGGTGAAGTGGATGAGGTTTGGGATAATTATAATGCAGGCCTTATCACAAACAATGAAAGATACAATGGTATTATTGATATTTGGAGCAGGGTTGATACGCGCCTAACGGAAACGCTTATTCGCGAATTAGCTGCAGATAAACAAGGATTCAATTCTGTTTATATGATGCTTGATTCAGGTGCCAGGGGATCAAAACAACAAATTAAACAGTTGGCAGGTATCAGGGGCCTGATGGCTAAGCCGCGTAAATCCGGTAGTTCCGGAAGTGAGATCATTGAGAATCCTATTCTTTCCAACTTTAAAGATGGATTGAATGTATTGGAATATTTTATTTCTACGCATGGCGCCCGTAAAGGTCTTGCAGATACCGCCTTAAAAACTGCAGATGCTGGTTACCTTACAAGGAGGCTTGTTGACGTAGCGCAGGATGTGGTAATTAATGATGAAGATTGCGGAACTTTAAGAGGTATCGCTACTACAGCATTAAAAGATAATGAGGATGTAATAGAGCCTTTGTATGACAGAATTCTTGGAAGGACTTCACTACACAACGTATATAACCCGGCAACTGATGAAATAATTGTTGATGCTGGTGGAAACATCACTGAAGAAATTGCTCACGCAATTGATGAAGCAGGAGTTGAAATTGTTGAAATTCGTTCTGTACTTACCTGTGAAAGCAGGAGAGGAGTATGCGTAAAATGTTATGGTAAAAACCTTGCATCCGGTTATACAGCTCAAAAAGGTGACGCAGTTGGTATCATAGCAGCACAATCAATCGGTGAGCCGGGTACGCAGCTTACATTACGTACTTTTCACGTGGGTGGTGTTGCAGGTTCTGCTTCAGTTGAGTCAACACTTGCCGCTAAGTTTGATGGTACGATTCAGTTTGATGGATTGCGTACAGTCGATGCCGTTAGTAATGCCGGCGGCAAGGCGAAAGTAGTTATTGGACGCACTGGTGAGGTGAGAATAATGGATGTTAAAAATGACCGTCTTCTTATCACCAATAATGTCCCCTATGGAGCTACGCTTAATGTAAAAGATGGACAGAAAGTTGTAAAGGGCGAGGTGATTTGTACATGGGATCCATTTAATAACGTTATTGTTTCTGAAATTGATGGAGCAGTGAAATTTGAAAACATTGTTGAAGGAATTACCTATAGAGAAGAGGCTGATGAACAAACCGGCCATAGAGAAAAAGTAGTAATAGAAACAAAAGACAAGGCGCGTATTCCTTCTTTATTAATTGAAGGCAAGAAAGATACAAAAGGATACAACCTTCCGGTTGGCTCACATATAATCATGGAGGAAAGTGAAGAAGTGAAGGCAGGGCAGGTTGTAGTGAAAATACCGAGGGTTCTTGGAAAGTTGAGAGATATCACGGGAGGTTTACCGCGTGTAACTGAATTATTTGAGGCGAGAAACCCAGGTAACCCTGCAGTTGTTTCAGAGATTGACGGTGTAGTTTCTTTCGGTAATATCAAAAGAGGAAACAGGGAAATAATTGTAGAAGCGAGGGATGGTGTTGTAAAGAAATATTTAGTTCCATTAACTCGCCAGATTTTGGCGCAGGATGGTGATTTTATTAAAGCAGGTGTTGCATTATCTGACGGACAGATAGCACCCGCAGACATTCTTTCTATAAAAGGGCCCTTCGCCGTTCAGGAATATGTGGTGAATGAAATTCAGGAAGTTTATCGTTTACAAGGTGTGAAAATTAATGACAAGCATATTGAAGTTATTGTGCGCCAAATGATGCGTAAAATAACCATTGAAGATGCTGGAGATACAAAATTCCTTGAAGGAGACACCGAAGACAGGTACGATTTCAATACGGAGAATGATTGGATTTTTGATAAGAAAGTAGTGACCGAATCAGGTGACAGTACAAAAATGCGCCCTGGTAAAATAGTTACCCTGCGTGAAGTGCGTGAAGAGAATTCTGTTCTAAGGCGTGCTGACAAAAAAACTGTTGAATATCGTGATGCACATCCAGCCACTTCTTCACCATTATTGCTCGGCATTACCAAAGCATCTTTGGGTACACAAAGTTGGATTTCTGCAGCTTCATTCCAGGAGACAACTAAAGTATTATCGTCCGCCGCAATTCAGGGCAAGACGGATACGATGCTTGGTCTTAAAGAAAATGTTATCACAGGTCATCCAATTCCGGCAGGTACCGGCTTGCGAGAGTTTGAAAACATGATCGTAGGAAGTAAGGAAGAATATGAGCTGTTGATGACTGCAAAAGAGGCGATGGCCTTTGATGAAGAAGAATAATTTTTTATCAGAAATAATTGAGGTAATTTATTTAAGGAGTAAGAGAGATCTTGCTCCTTTTTTATTGCTGCTGTCTTTGCGAAATTTTTATTTATTCCTGAACAACTTTCCCTGAGATAATTCCAAGAGCAACGCTATCTGTTCCCTTCGGTGCAAAATATTTTGTTTTGAAATTTTTAGTTTCACCGGGATGTAGTAATTCAAAAACAGTTTCATCGTCCGATTCCAGCAATGCCTTGGGTTTGCTGTAAAATGACAGTTTTAAGTTTACATCTTTAAAAACTGCAACGGACGCTTTATTAGTGATCTTACCCTTGATAACGGTTTGTCCGGGAAAGTTGCGGTTTTCATGACCATCCACTGTCAAAAAATCACGGGGATTTTTTGTTCTTTTTTCAATACTTCCTGCTTAGCCCTCTCATAGCTTTCTTTATCAGTAGTATCTTTTTTTGAATGGTCATTACTACATCAAAGGATAAAAAAAGAGCAAAAAATTAATAGAACTAATGTTTTTTTCATTTAAAAATATATGATGAGTTAAAGGACTTTATCTGAAATTAATTTTAATTATAGAGGCCATTGTAAATTTATATAAACAATCGTAAGTTTTGAAGTTGTCTGATACGCATATTCTTTCCGTCCGTCTCTTGTAATTCTGTAAAAATAATATCTAAGCCGTCCAGGTAACTTCCGCTCGTGACGCAGATCACTTTATAAGGCATCAATAACAATTTAAATTATTGGTTTTAGAATTTAGAATTTAGATTTGTTCAAATCTATAACTTTAAGTTTTGGATCGCCCATCTTCAATTTTAATATGTGAATAATGGTAATCAATCTAAGCGATGAGCATTCCCTGGTAAGTAATTGGCTTAGTGAATTAAATTACGAGGAAATATAGGAAGGCCCAATGAGGTTTACGAAAAAACTTGAGAAAATACGCGAGGTTTGTGCAAATGAGATCAGTAAACGGTTGTTATGGGTGGAAAATGAAATTATAACTCCCTTAGGAACTTCTGTTTGCAGGATATTAGAAAAGCAACCTGTTTTGGGCGATCGTTTATAACGGGGTCTATGGGAAAAGTTTTGAAAAGTATGGTTCAAGTTACGGTTATGGCTATAACAGAAGAGGAAGGTGAAAGATGGTGGAAGATGATTTTCAAAAGTAAAAAATTAAGTGGGATAGCTAATAATTTTGACTTCAGTGTAACCGAGAAGTAGCGAAGCTGTGCATTTACGAATTGAATAAACCGAATCTTTTCAACTCGTAATAATCGGTTTTGCATCTAACTATCTTTCTTTTTAAGCATGGTTATAAAAACGGGTTTACAAGTAACTTAAACGTATGAAAGTTTTAATTCTTGCTGGCGGACTTGGTTCCCGCCTTTCTGAAGAAACCATATTGAAACCTAAACCAATGGTTGAAATTGGCGACAAGCCCATTCTATGGCACATCATGAAAATATACGCTTCGTATGGCTACAACGATTTTATAATCCTTTGCGGCTATAAAGGCTATATAATCAAATCCTATTTTGCTAACTATTATCGGCACCTCGCGGATATGACCATAGATATGGCAAAGAATACTGTTGAGTATCATAAAAACCATGCAGAACCATGGAAAGTAACTTTGGTCGATACCGGCCTTGAAACCATGACTGGTGGTAGAATTAAAAAAGTAAGGGACTATGTAGGAAATGAACCTTTTATGCTTACTTATGGAGACGGTGTTGCCGATATAGATGTGAAAAAATTAGTTGATTTTCATAAGGAGCATGGGAAATTGGTTACGATGACATCCGTGCTTCCTGAAGGGCGCTTTGGCGCTTTGGATTTAGACGATAAAAATAAGGTAAGAAGTTTTCGTGAAAAACCTAAAGGTGATGGTTCATGGATCAATGGCGGATTTTTCGTTTGCCAGCCGGAAGTTTTCGATTATATAGAAGATGAAAAAACAATATTTGAAAGGGAACCTTTGGAAAACCTGGCTAAAAATGATCAATTGTACACCTACAAACATCATGGTTTTTGGAAGCCAATGGATACCCAGCGGGATAAAACACAGTTGGAAGAATTGATAAAAAATAATAACGCACCCTGGATGACATGGTAAGCATTGCCGAAATAGAAAACTTTTACCGGGGCCGTAAAGTCTTCATAACCGGGCATACAGGGTTTAAAGGAGCATGGTTATCCTACACACTTTCCCGGATGGGTGCGCACATTAAAGGCTACTCGTTACCGCCTGCCACTGAGCCTTCGCTGTATCGTCAAATTGAAGCGACACTTGACATTAAATCGTTCCTGGGGGATATGAATGATAGTAAAAGACTAGAGCAGGAAATTCTATCGTTTCAGCCCGATTTTATATTTCATTTAGCAGCACAAACACTTGTAAGGAAATCCTATAAAGAACCCCTCAATACCTTTTCTACAAATGTGATGGGCACAGCAAATGTTTTAAATGCAGTAACTTTTTTGGAAAAGCCTTGCTCAGTCGTTTTAATTACTACCGATAAAGTTTATGAAAATAAGGAATGGCATTATCCTTATCGTGAGACAGATCGGCTGGGAGGTTATGACCCATATAGCGCCAGTAAAGCTTGCGCTGAATTGGTCATTGATAGTTACCGGCAATCTTTTTTTAACTTGTCTAAATATGTAGCACATAAAAAATCTGTTGTAAGCGTCCGTGCCGGGAATGTTATTGGCGGCGGCGACTGGGCGGAAGATAGATTAATACCAGATATTGTCACTCGTCTAAATAGTAATAAAGTAATTTCTATCCGTAATCCCCACGCCATTCGGCCATGGCAGCATGTACTGGAGCCTGTATTTGGATATTTGCAACTTGGCGCGCTGTTATCCTCGGAGCCACTTAAATATTCAGGTGCCTGGAATTTCGGACCGGAAAATGCTGATAATTTATCGGTATTGGAAATTGCAGAGCAGGCTATAAGAATATGGGGAAATGGAAAACTAGACGTAAAAGTAGATTCGGACGCTCCGCATGAAGCAGGATTACTAAAATTAGACATCAGCAAAGCTGTAAACGAATTACGGTGGAAGCCATGCATGAATACGTCAATGGCAATAGAACGAACTATAAACTGGTACAAATCATTTTATAAAAATGAGCAAACGGCTGCTCAGCTTTTGGAAGCCGATATTTTATACTATCAATCTCTTCTGGAAAAATAATGGACTCTCTATTTACCAACCTGCATGATAAGTCGGTTCGGGATCTTCTCGTACCACTTTTCAAAAACAAAATAACGCGCACAATTGTGCCGGGTACTGATTATATTCCTGTAACGGGAAAAATTATTGATGAAAATGATGTGCTGTTGGGCATTGAGGCAACAATGGATGCATGGCTGACTGCCGGACGGTTTAGTGTTTTGTTTGAAAGAGAATTTGCTAGGTTTATTGGTAGCAGGTTTTCCTTTTTGGTAAATTCTGGCTCATCCGCTAACCTATTAGCTTTTTATACACTTACCTCGCCCAAACTTGGTGATCGGGCAATAAAGCCGGGCGACGAAGTAATTACCGTGGCAGCCGGTTTTCCGACGACGATAAATCCCATGGTGCAGTTTGGATGTGTACCGGTTTTCGTGGATGTGGACATTCCGGGATATAATATAAAGGCCGAAGATATAGAAATGGCCATCTCGCCAAAGACAAAAGCAATTATGATTGCCCACGCTTTGGGAAATCCATTCAATTTAAACAGGGTTACGGCAATTGCCAAAAAATACAATCTATGGTTAATCGAAGATGATTGTGATTCCCTTGGTGCTACATACAATAACAAAAAAACAGGGACTTTTGGAGATGTAGCGACCGTCTCTTTTTACCCTGCCCATCACATTACAATGGGCGAGGGCGGTGCGGTCTTGATTAATAATGCGTCACTCAAAAAAATTGTAGAAAGTTTTAGAGATTGGGGAAGGGATTGTTGGTGTGCGCCCGGTTGCGATAACACCTGCAGCAAACGATACGAGTGGCAGTTGGGTGAATTGCCTGAGGGTTACGATCATAAATATACTTATTCGCATATAGGGTTTAACCTGAAAGTTACGGATATGCAGGCGGCCATTGGGTTAAGCCAGTTATCAAAAGCCGATAGTTTTATTAAAAAGCGAAGGGAAAATCACGCCAGCCTTAAGCGCCGGTTTAAGGAATTTGAAGAATATTTTATATTGCCCGAAGCTACTGAAAACAGTGATCCAAGCTGGTTTGGCTTTATGCTAACTGTAAGAGATGGAAAAAATATTGACCGAAACAAACTCGTGCAATATCTGGAAGATAACAAAATTGGTACACGATTATTTTTTGGTGGAAATATATTAAGGCAGCCTGCTTATGCTAATTTAAACTACAGGAAAGTAGATGAGCTGCCAAATTCTGATATTATTATGAACCAGTCCTTCTGGTTGGGAGTATGGCCTGGTTTAAATGAAGGGCATTATGATTATATTATTAGTAAGGTGAAGGATTTTATAAAAGCACTTTAATTGTGAGCAAAGTTGTTTTAATAACAGGAGTTACTGGTTTTATCGGCTGTCATTTGGCTGAGTTACTACTCACGAATAATTACAAAATTATTGCAACTAAAAGAACGAATTCTAATCTGAGAAACTGTTCTGACTTTAAGGATAAAATTGAATGGATCAATGTAGATGAGGAAGATTGGAAACAGCAAATTATCGCATCGCAGCCTCATATAATAATACATGCTGCCTGGATTGGAGTAACAGCCAGGGAAAGGGACGATTGGGAACTTCAATCAAAAAATATATCATTCCTGGAAGAAGTATGCTTTGTTGCTAAACACTCCGGGGCGGAGAAGTTTATAGCCTTAGGATCTCAGGCTGAATATGGCTTCGTAGACACCATGGTCAAAGAAGACCAACTGTTGAAACCAACTGCTGCTTATGGTGCCGTTAAAGTAATTTGCTCCCAATTGGTTAAAAGTTTCTGCCATAAGAATAAAATACAATGGTATTGGCTTAGAATTTTTTCACTTTTTGGTGAAAAGGAAGGGCCAGGCTGGTTAATTCCAAATGTAATAAGGGCGATAGATTCAAAGGAAAAAGCAAAAATGGAATTTTCTCCCGGTGATCAACAATATGCCTATTTATATATAAAAGATTGCGTGGAAGCTCTTAAAAAGGTCATCAGTCATCCGGAAGATGCAAGTGGCTTTTACAACCTTAGTTCGTGCGAAGTAACATCTTTAAAGTATATCATAACTTTGATAAGGAATAAGATGGACAAGGGTTTTGTTCTGGAATTTGGTGTTTTACCTTACAGAAAGGACCAGTCTATGCTCATCGCCGGAGATATGAAATTATACAACAGCACATTTGGAAATTTACACCAGCGTCCCTTAAGCGAAAGTCTTGATAACACGATCAATTATTATACTTCAAAAGTATTAAATGAAAGTAGCTGATTTTATAGCCTACTTCCTTGAGAAAAAAGGAATCAAATATGTCTTTGAATTATCCGGCGGAATGATTACTCATTTGCTGGATTCTATAAATCAAAATACATCTATTAATATTATTTCTATGCATCATGAGCAAGCTGCGGCTTTTGCTGCCGATGCGTATGGGAGAATTACAGGTTTGCCCGGTATCGCAATGGCCACAAGTGGTCCTGGTGCCACCAATCTGCTTACAGGAATAGGCAGTTGCTATTTTGATTCATCACCGGCAATTTTTATTACCGGGCAGGTTAACCGGCATGAACAAAAGGGAGATCGTCCCATAAGACAATTAGGTTTCCAGGAAACCGATATTGTTTCTATGGCGCTGCCGGTAACAAAGGCAAGTTTCCTGGTAAACAATCCTGATCATATTCCTGAAATATTTGAGAAGGCATTTCGCATAGCAACAGAAGGTAGGCCAGGACCAGTTTTAATTGATATTCCAATGGATGTTCAAAGGGCACAAATTGAAAAGCCGGTTCAAAAAGAAGAAGGTTTAAATAGCGAAGTTCCGCTCCCTCCGCATGTCTTATCAGAACTAATTGCTGATATGCGGAATGCAAAACGCCCTCTTATATTAGCGGGAAGGGGAGTAAGGTCTGCATTTGCCACAGGTGAACTAATCAAAATTGCCAATCAATTAAATATACCCGTAATTACGACCCTTTTGGCTGTTGATGTTGTCCCTTTTGAGTACCCTTTACGCGTTGGATTTATTGGAAGCTATGGAAATCGTTGGGCCAACATCGCTTTCGGTGAATCCGATTTCATTTTGGTGCTGGGAAGCAGGTTAGATATAAGACAAACAGGTGCTGATACCAGATTTTTTGAAAACCGAAAGATCTACCATGTTGATTGTGAAGCAGGAGAAATTAATAATCGTGTCAAAGGTTGTGTGCCAATCGTAAAGGACATCAAAATATTTTTAAAAAATCTTTCCTGTAACCTGGGTGATAAGGTTTTCGAACCCAAGATGGATTGGCTTAACTACATTGAAGAATTGAGAAATAAATGGCCCGATGTTAATGAATTGACCTTAGTTGAAGATACCATCAACCCAAATGTTTTTGTGCATCATCTTTCCAAAGTCTCCTATAATGCTGAGGTTGTTTTAGCAGACGTGGGCGCACATCAAATGTGGGCAGCCCAATCGCTCGAAATACGTGAGGGGCAGCTATTTATTACTTCCGGGGGGATGGGTTCTATGGGTTTTGCTTTGCCGGCAAGTATTGGTGCTTCATTCGCCTGTGGCCGAAAACCAGTCTTGGTAATAATTGGTGACGGCTGCATGCAGCTTAATATACAGGAGCTCCAGACCATCGTACGCAACAAGCTTTCTATAAAAATCGTAGTAATGAATAATGAAAATCTTGGCATGATTCGCCAGTTCCAGGATAGTTATTTTGAATCAAGATATCAATCAACATGCTGGGGTTATACGGCGCCGGATTTTGAAAAAGTTGCCATTGCATATGGTATCAATAGCAAAACAATAAGCAAACCTGCTGAGATAGAAGATGCAGTTAATTGGTTATGGAGCGGAGAGAATATAGATAAGCCGGCAGTCCTTCAAGTTATGATTGATCCACATACCAACACCTATCCGAAAATAGCTTTTGGGAAGCCCATCACAGAAATGGAGCCATTTGCAAAGCCGATAGATATGGAAGGAACCTAAAAAAAATTATTATGTACTGAACCTCCATCTTTGGCAGGTACTGGCTTGCGTGAGTTTGAAAACATGATTGTAGGAAGTAAGGAAGAATATGAGTTGTTGATGACTGCAAAAGAGGCGATGGCCTTTGATGAAGAAGAATAATTTTTATCAGAAATAATTCAGGTAATTTAATTTAAGGAGTAAGAGAGATCTTGCTCCTTTTTTATTGCTGCTTTCTTTGCGAAATTTTTATTTATTCCTGAACAACTTTTGCTGCGATAACTGCAAGCGCAACGCTATCTGTTCCTTTCGGTGCAAAATATTTTGTTTTGAAACTTTTAGTTTCACCGGGATGTAGTAATTCAAAAACAGTCTCGTCGTCCGATTCCAGCAACGCCTTGGTTTTGCTGTAAAATGACAGTTTTAAGTTTACATCTTTAAAAACTGCAACGGATGCTTTATTAGTGATCTTACCCTTGATAACGGTTTGTCCGAAAAAGTTGCGGTTTTCATGACCATCTACTACCAAAAAATCACGGGGATTTTTTTGTTCTTTTTTCAATACTTCCAGCTTAGCCTTCTCATAGCTTTCTTTATCAGTAGTATCTTTTTTTGAAGGGTCATTACTACATGAAAAGATAAATAAAGAGCAAAAAATTAATAGAACTAGTGTTTTTTTCATTTAAAAATATATGATGAGTTAAAGGACTTTATCTGAGATTAATTTTAAATATAGAGGCCATTGTAAATTTATATAAACAATCGTAAATTTTGAAGTTGTCCAAAACATATTCTTTACTCATATTTTTTTATAAGATTTGCATATCCTTAAGCTTCAGTTCCCAACCATAAAGCTCCTCCAATACTGTTTTGTGAAGCTCCTGTTACACTTGAAAAAACAGTAAATTGCTCGCGCCATCTCAATACCCCCAAAAGCGCTATAATAAGTGCTTCTTTGTATTTTATTACTTCCTCCCCCGGTATAACAAGTTCAAAATTTATTTCCTCCAGATTTTTTGTAAGTCTCATGATAAGAAAATTATTAAAAGCCCCTCCGCCTGTTACAAAAAGTTTTTGAACGAAATCTTTTTTATAGGTTTTTAAGCAATTTTTTATTTGAATACAAATGTGTTCGGTATAAGTTCGTAAATTGTCTTCAATGCTTAACCCGAATGATTTTAAGATGGTATATATAGTGTCCGTTCCAAAACTATTAGCCAGCGATTTTGGCGGAGGTTGCTTATAATATTCCAGCTCATTTAATGCATCAAGTAAAGGCTGATGTACGATTCCCTGTGAAGAAATTTTACCTTCGTTATCATATTCCTGGCCTCTTTCATTTGCAAGTAAATTTAGAACTCTATTTGCCGCACAAACATCAAATGCCAATACCTCATTTTCAAGCCTGGTTGAAACATTGGCAATACCCCCCATATTTAAGAAGTAATCGTAAGAACCAAATAACAATTTTTCACCTACAGGCACGATGGGCGCACCCTGGCCACCAAATGCAACATCAATTGACCGAAGATCAGAAACTACGGGAAGGTGCGTTGCAGCCGCAATGGCCGAACCATCTCCCAACTGGTGCGTCATTTTATTTTTAGGCGAATGAAATGATGTATGGCCATGGGAAGAGATGAGGTTCACCTGGTGGTGCAAATTATTGCGATCAATAAATTCATTTATGCTTTGGCCTATAAACCGGCCATAATCAGAATGTAATAACAGGTAGTCTTTGGCGCAAAGGTCAACAGCGTTTTTAAGGTTTTGTTCCCACAGTTTATTATATCCAATACAATCTGCAGCTTTTATTTCGAAACTCCATATGCCGCCCGTCTCTTGTAATTCGGTGAAAACAATATCCAGGCCGTCCAATGAACTTCCGCTCATAACGCCGATTACTTTATAAACCATTTAAGAGAATTTAAATTGCCGGTTTTAGAATTTAGAATTTAGATTTGTTCAAATTTATAACTTTAAGTTTTGGATAGGGCTTCTTTCAATTTTAAATTGTGAATAATGGTAATCAATCTTAGCGATGAACATTCGTTAATAAGCAATTGGCTTAGTGAATTAAGGGATGTCGATATTCAGGAAGACCGGATGAGATTTCGAAAAAATCTCGAAAAGATCGGTGAAGTTTGCGCCTACGAGATCAGCAAAAAATTGTCGTGGGTAGAAAAGGAAATTACCACTCCGTTAGGTATATCTGTATGTAAAGTATTGGAAAAACAGCCTGTTTTAGCAACGATATTAAGGGCCGGGCTTACGATGCACAATGGATTACTTAACTATTTTGATAAGGCTGATAATGCATTTATAAGTGCTTATAGAAAGCATAATCCCGATGGTAGTTTCGAAATAAGTCTTGATTACATTAGCTGTCCTGAAATGGAGGATCGCGTGGTGATCATTTCTGATCCTATGCTTGCTACCGGATCTTCCCTGGTAAAAACGATTCAATTTATTCGAGAAGAGGGAAGCCCTTCGGAGATTCATATTGTGTGTGCTTTGGCTTGTACCGTAGGCATTGAATATGTTTTGCGTGCAGAGCCTAAAGCCACTATTTGGTGTGGCGATATTGACGACGAGCTAACTGCAAAAGGGTATATTGTGCCGGGGCTTGGCGACGCGGGAGATCTCGCCTATGGAATAAAAGTACAGATGTAGCGTTTTCTTATGATTACACCATAATTGGTGTGCAGCAGTTCGAATTAAAATTTGGTCTTAATTCAGATTGATTCTTCGTAATAATGTTTTTTCAGCTATCTTTAATTATCAGAACAATTGCCCGGAATGAAAAAAAAATCACCTCTTTTAGTTGCACTGCTGTTGGCAACTATTTTTGCAAATGCCCAGGATCCACATTTTTCACAATTTTTTGCGTCCCCGCTGACTTTAAATCCGGCATTAACCGGGAAATTTGATGGTACCGTTAGGGTTGCAGGTAATTATCGCAATCAATGGCCCGCATTTAATAATGTATATACAACCTCAACTTTAAGTGTTGATTTTGGAATTTTGAAAAATAAACTTCCTGAGAATGATACATGGGGATTGGGCATTTTAGCCTTAACCGACCAGGCAGGAGGTGGCATTTTGACTAATAATTATTTAGGTATCTCCACTTCGTATCATAAAGCGTTGGATGAGGACGGCTTTCAGCAATTGGGTATCGGCTTCCAGGGAACTTATGGACAAAAGCGCCTTGACAATAGCAAACTCGTTTTTGAGGACCAACTTACTCCCTTCGGGTTTACGGGGGTTACCCAGGATATCTTTAGCAGCTCCAACCTCAACATAAATTATGTTGACGTAAATGCGGGGCTTTTATACTCAAGTTCTACCAGTTCAAGTAATAATTTCTATGTAGGAGCTTCAATGTATCACATCAATCGGCCAAAAGAAAGCTTTAAAGGAGGTAACTGGAATATTGCAACACGCACCACCATTAGTGCAGGCGGATACTTCCCTGTTTCGGACATACTTACTTTGCACACAAGCGGAATATACCAGGTGCAAAATAAATCCTCTGAAACCGTTATTGGGGGAGCGCTGGCCGCGCCAATTGAGAGTCAAACCGACAATCCCTCCAATGTCTACGCCGGGCTATGGGTAAGGCTTAACGATGCAATTATTCCTTATATCGGGCTTGAATTTGGCGGTATGCGAATCGGTGCTACCTATGATATAAATGTTTCCAGTCTAAAGGCAGGTTCACAAAGTCGTGGAGGTATGGAAATTTCAATTATATATGTAAAGCGCCCCTCCGGGTATAAGGGAATTCCATGCCCTAAATTTTAACTGAAAGCAGTCCATTTATACGCTGCGCCGGATAGGTTTGTGTGACAAGCTAATTTGTGTAAATCCGTGTAATTCTTGGCAGAAAGCATTTGAGCTTTAGTTCAAATGAAAAATCACTGCACATTTCTATCCGGCGGCTGTTATAACATTACCCCTTCAATAGTTTTTGACGAATTACTTATTAAAAGAATCAGCTAATTCCCTGGCGCTGGCCTTTGAATGAAGTCAACTTTTTCATACAAATCCGACGACGTGCTTCAATTTTAAATTTCCTTCAATTACATTTTTTTGACTGCTGCCAGGGAAAATTAATAAAATTTTGCCTTTCATTTCTTTCTTCAAAGAAAAGATTTGGATACAAAATTACCTAAGGTTATCTTTGCGCTCCCTTAATAAAAATGGCGCGTTGGTCAAGGGGTTAAGACGCCTCCCTTTCACGGAGGAATCACGGGTTCGAATCCCGTACGTGCTACAAATTTCAGCGATCTTCCCTATCGCCTTTTATTTATTTTAAAGCCAGTTAAGAATGGATCATTCTTAAATAATGGCATGACTTATGTTTACGCTGTTTGGCTAAATTAGTTTAATTTATACCCGAACAGGCGCTTGACCTCTGCCTTCAACAAATTGGCTTTGTGTTAAATTGAATAAACTGAAGTTGAAGCAAATCATGAAACAATTTACGATAAGGTTAAAATTAAATCCTTCAATTTTTTATTAATTTATATTTGCCGCAATTATCAACCTTCTATTATTGAATATGCCTAAAAACCTTACATTTTTAATATCCTTAATCTTCTTTTTTTTCATTTTTGTTTCCATTTCATCCTGCGTCGATACCCGTAAAGTGGCTTATTTTAACGACGTGCAGGATTCGGCAAGAATTGTATCAAAGGCTGGATTAGAGCCGGTTATCCAACAAAAGGATATTTTAAGTATATCGGTGAGCAGCCTGAGTAAAGGGGCTACAGTTATTTTTAATTCTACTAACGAATCTGCCACTTCCAATTCTTCAAGTTCCTCTGGCAGCCAAACTGCTGGCTATTTGGTGAGTGAAGATGGTAATATAAAGTTTCCTGTGTTGGGTACAATCCAGGCTGCGGGTCTTACACAAAAAGATTTGGAAAATAATATAACCAAACAACTTATTGATAAAAAATTATTGTTTGATCCGATAGTTACTTCTCGCTTTTTAAATTTTAGAGTTACAGTACTCGGTGAGGTGAATCATCCGGGCGTGATACATGTCCCAGGCGAGCAAATCAGCATTTTCGAAGCAATTGGTGAAGCCGGCGACCTTACGCTATTTGGAATTAGGGATAATGTGATGCTCGTTAGGCAGGAAGGACCCGACAAACTCATAAGGCGTCTTAATCTTAATTCCTCTCAAATACTCAAGTCTCCATATTATTTTTTAAAATCGAACGATATAGTATACGTTGAGGCCGGCAAATCGAAGATTGCAAGCACCAATCGTACGCAACAAATATTGCCTATCGTCTTTAGCGGCGCTTCTATCCTAATTATTATCTTGACAACTTTATTTAAATTGTAGTTTGAATTATTATATTTATTAGCATGCAACAATCCACAAACAACAATGAATTAGAGGAAGCCGGGGAAGTATCTATGGGCGATTTGTTGTACAAATTTATCCCTTATTGGCCATTTTTCGTATTGCTTTTAATTATTAGTATGGCAGGTGCATGGCTATATCTGCGATACAGAAAGCCAATTTACCAAACGAGCGCGGCTATCCTGATAAAAGATGATAAAAAGGGAGGCACCGATAATCCCTTAGCAGCTTTTGATTTGTTTGGCTCCCAAAAAAACCTGGAAAATGAGGTGGAAGTATTGCAATCGAAAACCTTGATGCAGGAAGTAGTGACAAATCTAAACTTATATGCCGCAGTAACGGTGGAAGGAAGAGTGTTAAATCAGTCTGCTTACCTGTTGTCTCCGATTGTAATTGAGTCAAAAAATCCAGATTCGCTTAGATTTTCAAATAAGATACCTTTTACCTATAACGCTGACTCACAAACAGTAAGAGTTGAAAAAGCTTCTTATCCTTTAAACCAGAGGGTACTAACTCCGTTCGGGATACTTCAATTTATCCCAAATAAATATTATCGCCATATGGATAAAACCAATACGGATAATAATTTTTACTTCTCTTTAACCAGTATCAAAAATGCTACAAACAATATCCTCGGTCAGATAAAAATTGCTCCTTCCGATAAACAATCTACGGTCATAGATCTCAGTATCGCTGGAGAGGTCCCGCAAAGAGGGGAAGATATTTTGAATGAATTAATCAAAGTGTATGATCACGCTGCTATTCTCGATAAAAATGTACTCGCTGCCAATACCTTAAAATTTGTCGAAGACAGGCTGAAATTTGTATCGAAAGACCTTGACTCCGTGGAGCGACAATTACAAAATTTCAAAACACAGAATAAAATAACAGACATAAGCGCCCAGGGCCAGATTTTTTTACAAAATGTTGCTATCAGCGACCAAAAGATAAGCGATTTCAATATGCAACTGGCTGTGTTGAATCAGGTCGAAAATTATGTGAAAAGTAAAGAAGGTATGGGTGGTATTGTGCCTGCTACGCTCGGTGTGGGAGATCCTGTCCTGACCGAACTTTTACAGAAGTTATCTGCATTGGAATTGCAATATACAGAGACTAAAAAATTAGTACCAGAAAATAACCCGGAAATAATTGCTTTGGTTGATGGAATCAATAAATTAAAGCCAGGGATACTAGAAAATATTAATAACCAGCGACAAAACCTCCTGGCCGGCAAAAATAATCTGGAGGGTACAAGCAGTCATTATTCATCAATCCTCCAGTCAGTTCCTGAAAAAGAAAGGGAATTGTTGGCGATTAGCAGGCAGCAGGCTATTAAGAGCAATATTTATACTTTTTTATTACAAAAAAGGGAAGAAACTGCTCTTTCTTTTGCTTCGACAGTAGCAGATAGCCGGATCATAGACAAGGCTGAGTCATCAGATAGCCCTATTGGTCCGAAAAAAGGATTTATTTATCTAATTTCAATTATTTCAGCTTTTGTTTTGGGCATTTCTTTAATTATTGTGAAAGAAATGCTTACCCGTTCAGTTCAGCAACGAGACGATATTGAAAAATATTTGGATTTCCCCTTTTTAGGAGAAGTAAATTATGATAATTCAAAAGCCGTTTTCGCAATTACTGAAGGCAAACGTAGCTTTATTGCAGAGCAGTTCCGGCAATTAAGAACCTCGTTGGGTTATATGGGCATTGATGAAACACATAAAAAGGTCCTGATCACGTCGAGTATATCAGGGGAAGGCAAAAGTTTCATTGCCATTAATTTGGGAGTAAGCCTGGCTTTAATGGAAAAAAAAGTCGTAATGCTTGAATTAGACCTCCGGAAACCAAAATTGAGTGACCAATTCAATATTTCACGAAATGTAGGTCTTTCAACGTTTTTAATTGGGAAGACAGCTCCGGCTGATCTACTAAAAAAAACAAGTTTTGAAAATCTTTTTTTAATCACCGCAGGACCGATTCCTCCAAATCCTTCCGAGCTTATTTCAAATGGAAAGCTTGCGGAATTGTTTGCATTTCTTGAAAAAGAATTTGATTATATTTTAATTGATACTGCTCCTGTTAACCCTGTTACAGATGCCTACATCCTTTCCCCAATGGGAGATCTCACATTATTTGTAGTCCGTCACGACTTTACCCCTAAATTATTATTACAAAAGCTTGCACAACGTAATAAAATGAATAATTTAAAAAATCCAGCTATAATTTATAATGGCATTCGTGGTAAGGGTGTTCAAAGATATGGTTATGGAAACGGATACGGGTATGGTTATGGTTATACAATAGAGGATAATAAAAAAGGCTGGAAGAATTTATTTGGGTTAAAGAAGGATTAGGCCGATAGTTGGATATTAAAAATAGAATCTGTTTCAGTTATTGATGTAACTGAGAACGGCGAAGCCGTGCGTAAATGGGCGAGGAACTAGGCAAGAGCTAATCGATAAGCGGGTTCAGAGAAATTTATGCAGTTTCAATCTTCACCATTAGCAACAGAAGTAATGCAAAATAAAGATAGATGGTCACCTGCGAAGTTTGTGTTGAAAAATGGTATATTAAAACCTTCAGATAAAGTCGGCCTGAAGTCTAAAAGAATGGCAGGTTACATCGCCCACTTTTATACCAACGTTATTCCTCAATATGTTCATGGAAAATTGTTGGATTTGGGCTGTGGTGACGCCCCCCTATATGAATTGTATTCAAAATATGCTTCAGGAGTATGTTGTGCAGATTGGAAAAATACCATTCATGATCAGTCTTCCGTTGATGTCTTTTGTGATTTAAACAAAGAACTTTCCTTTGAATCAGCGTCTTTCGATACCGTAATTTTGAGTGACGTTATAAATCATTTAGAAGAGCCAGAATTGGCCCTTAAAGAAATTCATAGAATTTTAAAACCGGCAGGAACGTTAATTCTCAATACCCCTTTTTTATATAATCTAAATGAAGAGCCTTATGATTACGGCAGATATTCAATTTATAAATTAAGGTCTTGGGCGAAGAAATTAAATTTCCAGGTAGAATATGAAGAAACGCTGGGTGGAATAGCTGATGTATTTGAGCATTTTTTATTAAGGATAATTGCAAGGCTTCCTATTGGTAAATTTACTTCCAGGGGCTTTTTTAATTTGCGGACATTTTTTATTACAAGAAAATTACTAAGGGTAAAATCTGTGTCAGATAGTCCTTATGGATATGGCTTGGTTTTAAAAAAATAGGAACTATAATTGCTTTGATCTTAATATTAAGGAAGAAATTTGGTTGAATTGAATAATGAGGTCTTTGTGACACAGGAAATTTTTAAACCTCAAAGTCTTTAAGGCAGCTCATAATTTTTCGGCTATAATTACCAATTGCTTTTTGATGCTTAATAATAAATCGCTGATAAAAAAAATAATTAATAAATCATCGGGGTTTATATGGCAACATGCGCTGCTTGGCACGCCTCGCACCCTAAGAATTTTAACATATCACGGCGTAGTCGAAAAATACCAGGACAAATTCCTGGAAAGGAATTTTGTTACCCGGGAGGTTTTTATTCGCCACCTCGACTTTTTACAGAAGAAATTTAAATTCATTTCAATACCACAAATAGTTGAAACGAATCGGCAATTTTCAAACGAAATCGCCATCACTTTTGATGATGGATATGAAAATAATATTATTGCCGCCGATATTCTTACTGAACGTTGCATACCCTTCACCATTTTCGTGACTACTGGTGTGCTTGGTGCCTTGGAGAGAAGGATATGGCCTGTTGATTTGGAATTGTTGATTTTAAAAGGTGGATTAACGAAAATTTGCCTTTTAAATGAAATTTGGAACCTGGAGAATGATGAACTGAGGAGGGCTGCATATAAACGCATAAAGAAAATTTTTAAAGCGTTAAAATCCGCAGAAAAGGATAAGCTAATGCAGGAGTTATGCAATCTTTACCCTGTAGATGAATTGGAACAATTGCATGCTAAATTTAATAGTTTTAATATGTTATCTATTGAGCAGGCTGTAAACTTAAGCTTGAATCCCCTATGTAATTTAGGCTGTCATGGATACCTGCACGAACTTTTACACCCAAACCAGGATGAATCAGTGGTGGCATCCGAAATCGTCAAGTCAAAAGAACAATTTAAGTTATACTTTGGATTTGAGCCCGATTATTTTGGATATCCTAACGGGGATTATAGCGCGGTTTCTGAAAAATATCTTAAAATTGCCGGTTTTAAGGCAGCATTTTTAAATACCCCGACTCCTTTAATTAATATTAATAACAAGTTTGAGATTCCCCGCTTAAACATTCCAAACAATTTCAATGTATTTAAGTCGAAAGTGAACCATTATTAGCAGTGTTCGCTAATGCTTTACATTAATATTTAATTCTATAAATTTTTCTCAATCACATAATTAATGCAGCCCGTTCCCCATATTGTTATTGAAAAGAAAAAGGGACTAGCTTCCTTCAGCTTAAAAGAGTTTTGGCAATACAAAGACCTGCTCTATTTCATGGTACTTCGGGACATTACGGTCATATATAAACAATCTGTATTGGGATTTGCCTGGGCGTTGATCAACCCTGTATTTAGTATGCTGATATTTTCTGTAGTATTTGGTAAATTAGCTGCCGTTCCTTCAGATGGAATTCCATATCCTATCTTTTCTTATGCAGCTTTAATACCCTGGACTTATTTTTCCAATACTTTAAGTGCATCCGGTACAAGTTTGATCTCAAATAGTAGCGTCTTTACAAAAGTTTATTTCCCAAGGCTAATTATTCCATTGACACCTGTATTATCAAAATTGGCGGATTTTGCCATTAGCTTTGTGATATTGATTATCCTTATGTTTTATTATGGTTATTATCCAACCTTTAAATTATTTATTTTACCGTTGTTGATAATAATCATGATGGTCGCGACCGCCGGATTGGGGTTTTGGTTAAGCGCACTGGCTATCCAATATAGGGATGTTAAGTTTGGGATTACTTTCGCCGTTCCACTTTTAATGTATGCCGCGCCAGTGGTTTTTCCTGCTTCACTAATACTTAACAAATTCGGGCATAAGGCATACTTGGTATATGGCCTTTATCCAATGACAGGTGTAATCGAAGGCTTTAGGTCTGCGGTGGTATATAACAAGGCTATTCCATGGGAACTGATAGGAATAAGTGCATTTGGTGCCTGTATTTTATTTATAATTGGTTTTATAGTTTTTAGAAAATTAGAGAACCGATTTGCAGATGTCGCCTAAAAATAATACAAGAGAAAATGAGTGAGTCAGCAATAAAAGTTGAGAATATATCAAAGGCTTACCGTATTGGTCTTAAAGAACAAAGGCATGATACGTTAGGAGCAACTATGGCTGCATGGGTTAAGTCACCTTTTCAAAATTTTAAAAGGCTAAAATCACTGTCTAATTTTAATAATCATGACGATAAAGACATCTTTTGGGCGTTAAGAAATATTGATTTTCAAGTAAGTAAGGGAGAGGTCTTAGGTATTATAGGCAAAAATGGAGCAGGAAAAAGTACTTTATTAAAGATATTGTCCCGCATCACAGAACCGACAACCGGTAAGATTGAAATTTATGGAAGGGTTGCTTCTTTATTGGAAGTTGGAACAGGCTTCAACCCCGAACTTACAGGTCGGGAAAATGTATACCTCAACGGAACTATTCTCGGAATGAAAAAAAAGGAAATTGATGATAAATTTGATGAGATTATAGATTTTAGTGGTGTCGAGAAATTTTTAGACACAGCTGTAAAAAGATATAGCAGCGGAATGAAGGTAAGATTAGCATTTGCTGTAGCGGCTCATCTTGATCCTGAGATTTTAGTTATTGATGAAGTATTGGCCGTCGGGGATGCAGAGTTTCAAAGCAAATGCCTTGGTAAAATGCAGGACCTCTCTGGGAAACATGGCCGAACTGTTTTATTTGTAAGCCATAATATGGCGGCTGTGAAGAGCCTGTGTACTAAGGCCATTGTTTTAGAAAACGGAAAATTTGTTCATGAAGGAAGTACGGACACAGCAGTTGATTATTATCTACGCATGAATCAACATTCCGGATATGTTGGAACATATAATAAACAAATTGATGAAGGTTCAGGCATAGCAAGTATTGCTCTCACGGATAAGTTTAATGAAAGTAAGACAGAATTTGGATTTGATGAACCGGTCACAATCCATATTAAAGTAAAGATTGATGAAAAAGATCTTAATTCTCATTTAGGATTCAGAGTTGTGGATATAAATGAAACGGTAATATTTACTTCAGAAATTAAGATTTCTTCTTTTGTTAAAACAAAAGGCCTTCATGAATTTGAAGTGAAATTGCCCGTAAGATTTTTAGTGCCAAATAAATTTAAGTTGACCTTTGGATTGCATGTGCCGAATAAACTTATGATTGATTACCTCGAAGAATGCTTGTATTTTGAAATTGTTGAGACTGGCTCAGATTTGCATCAATATGCAGGCAATGATTATGGGTGTGTTTTTGTTAATTGTAATTGGGGAATAGTATAAAAAAAACCTTTTAAATTAACTAAATACGTGATAAAAAAAATTTTAAAGAAAATAAGAGCCTTAATTAATATAAATCTGATTGATTATAAATTAATTGAAGCAAAATTAAACAAAAGTAAAATTGATAAATGTTACGAAGAAGTAACATTTGAGAAAGACTCTAAATTTTATGTTCAAGCCGAGGTTATTAATTTACAGAGAAATAAAGAAAAAATAAAAGTAGGAAATAATACCCACATAAGGGGAAGCCTACTAATATTTGGATATGGTGGAAAGATATCCATTGGACACAACAGTTATATAGGATTTGGAACACAGATATGGAGTGCGGAAGAAATATCAATAGGAAATTCCGTTTTAATATCTCATAACTGTAATATTATTGATACTAACACCCATGAGGAGGATTATTTAGAAAGGCAGAAATCATTCCTAAATATGCTTGAATATGGGCATCCAAAAGAAAAGCAAAATGTGAGATCGGCTCCAATTATAATTAACGATCACGTTTGGATAAGTTTTAATGTTACAATCTTAAAGGGGGTAACAATAGGCAAAGGCGCTATTGTAGCGGCAAGTAGTGTGGTTACAAAGGATGTTCCCGAATTTGTATTAGTTGCAGGCAATCCTGCAAGGATTATTAAAACAATTTAAAATAAGATTTAATTTTTTGAGTACATCTCCAGAGTTTTATGTAAAAAATATATTTACATGTTTCATCGTATAGTTAAAATTATAAGAAAGGTCAAGCCTGAAATTACTTCTTTACAGAAATATAAAGATTATTGGCAAAAAAATGATTCCACATTTATGCTCAAAAATTCAAGTATTCGTTTTGATGTTCCAGAAAAAATAGAAAATAGAAAATACATTGTTATTGGTTCAAAAGGGTTAATTAATGCAAATTTCATCTTCGAATCTGAGAAAGGTGAAGTACTCATCGGCGACAATGTTCATTTGGGTGGCGTGAATTTCATCAGTCGCAGTAAAATAGAAGTTCATGACGATGTAACCATGGCTTGGGGAATTACTATATATGATCATAATTCTCATAGTATTTATTGGGAAGAAAGAAAAAACGATAACCGCCAATGTTATGAAGATTATATAAATTTTCATGGTAATAATGTAGCATCAAAAAATTGGTTAGGAGTCATAGCTAAACCTATTATTATTGAATCCAAAGTTTGGATTGGTTTTGACGTAACTATTCTTAAAGGTGTTACAATTGGAGAAGGTGCTGTAGTAGGTGCAAAAAGTGTTATAACAAAAAATGTAGAACCATGGACTGTTGTGGCAGGAAACCCTGCGGTGGTTGTAAAGCATCTACCCAAGTATAATAAAAAATGAAAATCTTAGTAATAGGTTCCAAAGGATTTATAGGAAGTCATGTTTTAAATTTTTTTAAACAGAATATTCATCAAGTAATCGGGGCTGATGTAGTAACTGATTATGCGGATAAAGAATATATTCAAATTGATGCTACCAATTCTGATTTTCATTCTATTTTTGAACATAATAAAGTTGATATCTGCATCAATTGTTCCGGCGCGGCCAGTGTACCTCAATCCATTGAGAATCCTTATAGAGATTATTTGCTGAATACAGTAAATGTGTTCAAGCTTCTTGATGGTATCAGGCTGTATCAACCCAAGTGTAAATTTTTAAATCTTTCCAGCGCCGCAGTCTATGGTAATCCTGAAACGTTGCCGATTGGCGAGGATGCTATCTTAAGCCCTCTCTCGCCTTATGGAATTCATAAGATGCAGAGTGAACAGCTTTGCCGGGAATTTTTCAATTATTACAACATTAAAACCTGTTCCTTAAGAATTTTTTCAGCTTACGGCCCGGGATTAAAAAAGCAGCTCTTTTGGGATATGTATCAAAAGTTTGTCAAAGATGAAACCATTGACCTGTTTGGGACTGGTAAAGAAACACGGGATTTTATTTATATTGATGATATAGTGCAAGCGATTAACTGCATAGTTACAAAAGGTGACTTCAACAATGAAGTTATTAACATTGCTAACGGTGATGAGTATACGATTGAATATGTCGCCAGGACTTTTAAAACACTTTTGCGCTCCGACAAAAATATACGGTTTAATCAGAAAACCAAACCGGGAGATCCGCTCAATTGGCGGGCAGATATTTCATTTATAATGTCAAAGGGTTATATTCCCACGGTTGGGCTGACGGTAGGAATCAGTAAATATATTCAATGGGTAAAAGGGTAATATTAGGCATCCCATTTTTTTATAAGGCGAATTGGATTGCAGGTCCCTATTATATTTCTAATCTGGTTGCCGCGCTGGATTTATTAAGCGATGAGCTGAAACCCGAGGTAATTGTTTATTTCGATTCCAAAAAAACAATACAATTATTAAAGGAGCTTAAGTATCCTTACATCTCGTTCATTAATCGAAAACCACTCTTCATTAGAATAAGCAATAAACTGTCGAGGATTTTTATCAATAGAAATATATTTATAAAAAGATTATCACCCAAAAATATTGATGTACTTTTTCCTGCAGTGGACAATGATTTCCTCATAAACATTCCAATAAAAAAAAGAATTTATTGGATTCCTGATTTTCAGGAGCATTTTTACCCGGATTTCTTCAGTAAAGAACTTATTGCCGATAGAAAAAAAATACATCGATCCATTATAGATAAAAATGCAAAGATAATTTTTAGCAGTCTCAGTGCTCAAAAAGATTTTTTTGATATTTATCCCAAAGCTTCTAACAAAACTTTTGTTTTGCCTTTTGCCGTTTCACATTCGGAAAAATATAAAGAAATAGACATTAATCAATTACTGAAAAAGTTTAATCTTCCGATGCAATACTTTTTTTGTGCTAACCAATTTTGGGCCCACAAAAATCATATAACAATTCTTAAAGCGCTGGCGTTACTGAATGATAGTGGCAAAAGGGTCACTGTAGTGTTTTCCGGTAATCAAGAGGACGCCAGGAACCCGGGGTTCTTTAAAGACTTGATGCAATTTGTTACCGATCATGACTTAACCGAACAAACCTTTTTCTTAGGTTTTATTGATCGACAAGAGCAATTGGCGCTAATGAAAAATGCCAGGGCAATAATTCAGCCTTCGCTTTTTGAGGGTTGGAGTACAGTTGTTGAAGATGCAAAGGCCTTAAATAAAGCGGTTATTCTCTCAGATATTCCAGTTCATCGTGAGCAAATCAAATCCAATGTTTTTTTCTTTGAACCCTTGGCAGAACCAAAACTTGCTGAGCAACTGGAAAATTGTGACGGTGGAATTAGGGAATTAGTTGACTATAATGAATCCAAACAAACTTTTGCCGAAACGTTTTATTCCATCCTTAAAAATATGAACGGAAGTGTTTAAGCTTAATAAAATTCATCCTTTGGATTTAGTTTTCTTTCAGGAAATTTAATAGTGCGGTGTCTAACTTTATGAAATTATCGATTATAACTGTAAACTTGAACAACGTTGAAGGTTTACGACAAACAATAAAAAGCGTTGTCGAACAATCCTATAACGATTATGAATTTATTTTCATTGACGGGGGCAGCTCCGATGGGAGCGTAGACGTTATTAAGGCTTATGAAGAACATATAACTTATTGGATAACTGAGCCGGATAAGGGCATTTATAACGCTATGAATAAAGGGATCAGGGTTGCCACTGGAGAATACTTGCTATTCTTAAATAGTGGTGATTTTTTGTATGAGCCTACCACTTTAGAGCAACTTTTGTACAAACTGGAAAATAAATCTTGTATATATTATGGCAACTGTCAGTCCGTAAAGGGCTGTATACCCGCTCCTAAAAATTTCAATCTCCGCCAATATATCAAAGGCAATTGGATCTCCCATCAATCCTCATTCATACCCAGGTCATTTTTTGATAAATATGGATACTATGATGAATCTTACGCAATAGCGGCCGACAAAAAATTCTTTATGTTGGCAATTATAAATAAAGAAAAATTTGAGAACTTAAACCAGACTATTTGTTTTTTTGATACAAACGGAATTAGTGCGAACGTCAAATATTCTGAAAAGAAAAATATAGAGAATGTTAGAATTTACAAAGAATTATTTCCGGGGTATAAATTTATTTTCATTAAAAAAGCAGTCAACTTTCTTCGCATTATGAAAGTCTTTAGAAAGTTTAATACCGAGATTTTCATAAGCATACTTAAAAGCAAAAAAAATAGTCTTGTGAAAAGAGTCCAGTCGAATAGATAATTCAGAACAAGTGATTTTAAAATGACCTGGCTATCCTTAATAAACTTTGATTTCATTTTTACTTAAAAAAAGAGCATGTGTGGAATATTTGGTGTAATGAGTTTTAAAAATGATATAAAAAAATCGGAAGATTTTTTAAAGTATGCATTGAAAGATCTGTCAAGGAGAGGACCTGACCAAAGTGGAGTTTGGAGAAATGACTATGTTACGTTAGGGTTTCAAAGGTTGGCAATTCGTGATCTGTCTGAAGCTGGTCATCAACCGATGGTCTCGCCATCGGGCAATCTTGTTATTGTTTTTAATGGCGAAATTTACAACACCCAGGAAGTTATAACATGGTGCAAACTTGACATTACTACATTGCGAGGACATTCTGATACTGAAATTTTACTAAATTGTTTTGAGGCAAAAGGAATAACTGAAACGCTTAAAAAATTGGATGGAATTTTCGCGTTAGCACTTTATAATATTACAGAGAAAACCTTAATAATTACCAGGGATCATGCCGGCATTAAACCATTATATTTTGGTTATTGCGAAGACGGTATTGTCTTCTCTTCACATTACCACCTTGTTACAGCTCATAAATATTTTTGCAAAAAAAAATTACATAAGCCTTCGCTTTACAACTATTTTAGGTATGGGTTTATACAGGAGGGGGAGGGCTTACTAGCTGATACTTATAATTTGCCTCATGGTCATTGGATTTCTTTATCATCAGCTAGTGGAGTTCACTGGACTCCCTATGTCAATCCTGCAGAGCTACTGAAAAATGAGCACGTGACGCTTAGTACAAACGAACTACATGTCGCGTATAAAAATGTGGTAAATTCTCAGCTTGTAAGCGATGTACCAGTTGGAACATTTTTATCCGGAGGTGTTGATTCTACTCTCACTTCAGCTTTGGTTAAAGAAAGCAACGATGATATAGTGGCATTCACAATTGGCGTAGACGATCCGGAACTTGATGAAACAATGGAAGCTAAAAGATTTGCAACTTATTTTACATTAAATCATGCAGTTAAAGAAATTGATCAGAAACAAATCTCCGATCTAATAGAGGATTACGACCGATCCATGGCTGAACCACTAGCAGATTTTAGTTCCTTGATGACGCTCAAAGTTTGTGAACTGGCAAAAGAGCAATTTACTGTAGCGATTTCTGGTGATGGGGGGGATGAGATATTTTGGGGATATCAGCGCTTTAGCGAGGCACGTCAGTATGTTTCATTTTTTAACGCTTCGAAAATTGAAAAAATGCGTATGATTATCAATTCAAGGAGAAGGGGCGTAGCGATTCCAGTCAAGCTATTAAAATACAAAAATTTTAAGGATTATTACTTAACCAAACAAGGTATTCCAGGGTCGGAATATTGGACCAAACAATTGATGTTTTCATTTAAGGAAACTGCAATACCCTATTTGGCGAAATTGATTGATGGAGATATATCAAGTGAAGAAAGCGCCATGTTATATGCAAGGGCACTTGAATACCACATACACATGCAAAGGGTGTTACTAAAAGTTGATAGGGCTAGTATGTATCACAGCCTGGAAGTACGTACCCCTTTACTAAGTCGTGTCATTGTTAACATCAGTAAGGGATACCATTACGAAGATTGCGTTTATGATGAAAAGGCAAAATGGCCACTTCGTAAGTTATTAAGATCAATGTTGCCTCCTGGCGTTGATGGTAGTGGACCTAAAAGAGGCTTTTCACCTCCACTAGATAAATGGTTACGGGGAACCTTAAAAGACAGGTTTGAAAAAAGAATATTTGCCGTGCCTTCGCTATTAGCTGATGCAATTGACTCACGCACTATAAAAAAAATTTGGAGCGAACACCAGGCTGGCAAGAATGACTGGTCATGGATGATCTGGTCCATATATAGTTTGTTTACATGGGTAGACAAAAAAATGTATAAAACTTCGCTATGATGTATTACTGCTTTTTTTAATAATTGCTAACACTAGTTTTTTATGCACATAAAACTTGTCGTCAATTCTTTTCCTAAATCTTCCGAGACCTTTCTGTTTAATTTGGTAACTGGATTAGAAAAAGAGGGGCTAAAAGTAACCGTTTGTGCTAATGCTACATCCGTCGATAAAAAATATTATACCCATAAAATGAAAAATTGGAGTGGGAATATTCAATTTTTTCCAGCAAGGTTAAATTTTATTGTAAGATTTTTTAAGATAGTGGGTTATGCTTTGTCAAATCCTTTATTTTTTACCCAATCAATTTGGAAAAATGGAGTCAAGAAAGGCGCAAGGATTTTCTCTAATGTAAGTTGCTTAATAAGTGGCAAACCTGATATTATTCATTTCTCTTATTCCGGCCTGGGAATTACCTACCTGGATTGTTTTCCGTATTTAAATAAACATGGAATTAAAACAATAGTAAGCTGCAGAGGAACTGCTGAAAAAGTAAAGCCCCTTTTAGATCCTGAAAGAGGCGAGAAACTGAAGCATCTCTTTTTGCAGGTAGACAAGGTGCACTGCGTTAGCAATAATATGATGAATGAACTTGCTTGTTATGGATTAACCAGCAAAAAAGCTTTTGTAAATTATCCTTCAATTGAAGTAGATAAATTTAAAAGACAGAATTCTTTTGAAAACATATTAAATGAGAAATTCAATATTATTACTACTGGTAATTTGAATTTTTCAAAGGGATATATTTTTGCTCTTCAGGCTATGAAGATTCTTAAGGAAAGAGGCTTTGATTTCTTATATCATATACTCGGCGAAGGCGAAGACAGGCCGATGATTACCTATATAATTCACCAATTCGGTTTAGCCGGCCATGTAAAGTTACATGGCCGGGTTTCTTCCCTGGAAGTATTTGAGCAACTTAATGTAGCCGACATCTTTCTGCTGCCGAGTGTTTATGAAGGCATATCAAACGCGGCACTTGAAGCAATGGCCATGGAAATTCCGATTGTGAGTACGCAGGCAGGAGGAATGGCAGAAGTAATTCAAAACAAAAAAAACGGGATGATTGTAGAATGTTTCGATGGCGGGGCAATAGCAAATGCTATTGGGGAAATTTTATTATCAAAAGAATTGCGATGCATGATGGGTAAAAGTGGCAGGGAAACGGTGAAGGATAATTTTACATTAGACAAGCAGATTAAAAAGTTCATTTTACAATATAAAAATATTTTACATGTCGCTTAAATCAAAGTTAGCACCGTATTACAGGAAGTTAAAATACAATGGGAATAAATACGAGTGTCCTTTATGTCATTTTAAAGCACGAAGTTTTATTTCGGCAGGGCTATATGTAAAAAGGATAGATAGCAAGTGTCCTTCCTGCCAATCCCTTGAGAGGCACCGGCACATGTGGCTTTTCTTAAGTGAATTCTTAAAGAATAAGAATGTTAAAACTATTCTTCATTTAGCACCTGAAAATTGCCTGGGGAAGTTGTTGAAAAAAAGAAAAGACTTAAAATATTTCACCAGCGAATATGATTCAAAGGCAACAAGTGATTATCATTTTGACATCCAGAATATTGAAAGTAAAGACAATTCTTTCGACCTTGTTATTTGTTCTCATGTATTAGAGCATATACCAGATGATAGAAAAGCCTTAAGCGAGATCTACAGAATTTTGAATCCCGGAGGCACTGCATTATTACAGGTTCCTATTTGGCCTTCAGAAGCGCACAATACTTATGAAAATTCTTCAATAACTGATCCCAGGGACAGGATTATTCATTTTGGCCAGTTCGATCACTTAAGAATTTATGGATTAGATTTCAAGGAAAGAGTATTGGAGGCCGGGTTCAGTGTAACGATGTTAGATATGGAAAAGGAAGTGCCGGAGCAAATGGCATTCAAATACAGGCTTCATAATAATTCAGGGATAAGAGAACTTACTTTCGTTTGTACAAAATTGTAGAATTGATAAACCCGGGTAAAACTAATGATGCTTTATAGTTTTATAAAGTATATCAATCCAAGTTGGTATTTTAATCTTAAGCCTTCCAAAAACAAATCTTATTTTTTGGACTTCGAATCCCTATCGGCTATTGATAAGTCAATTATATCAATAGACATGGCCTATAGTAGTTGGGGTGTATCCCGATCAGATGCGGCTTACCAGGCATTTCAAAAGGGCTTGATATCAACATCAACGTCAATTTCGCCTAATGATGATAGCGTGGTAACATTAGGCGATAAATATCATTTCATAAAAAAATATTTTAATGCTCTTTGGATTTACTACATTTTTTTTATAAGGGTAATTTCCTTGCATAACCCAATGGCCGAAACAAAAGCGTTAGTAAATACTTTTAAAATAAAAAGGCTAAACATTTTTAAAAAGTTAGCAACTCAATGCGAGTATGAAAATTTTAATTCATGCCTGGTAGAATCAAGACCTTTTATATCTGTTATTATTCCTACTTTGAACAGGTATGATTATTTGAAAGAAGTTTTGACGGACCTGGAAAATCAAAGCTATACAAATTTTGAAGTAATAATTATTGATCAATCTGATCCTTTTAATAAATCTTTTTATAATAATTGGTCATTGGATCTTAAAGTTGAATACCAACAGGAAAAAGCATTGTGGCTGGCAAGAAATAAGGCAATTAAAATGTCAAAAGGGAACTTTATTTTATTATATGATGATGATTCAAGGGTAAAGGAGGATTGGATATTCAATCATCTTAAATGTTTGGATTATTATAACGCTGATATTTCGTCGGGGGTTTCTCTTTCTGCTATCGGTTCAAAAATCCCAAAACACTATAGTTTCTTCAGGTGGTCAGATCAAATTGATACTGGCAACGTAATGGTAAAAAAGAAAGTGTTTGCTTCAATTGGCTTGTTTGACAGGCAGTTTGAAAGACAAAGGCAAGGGGATGGTGAGTTTGGCCTTCGGGCCTACCTGTTTGGATTTAAAAATATTTCAAATCCAAAAAGTTCGCGAATACACTTGAAGGTTAGTGAAGGAGGTTTACGGCAGATGGGAAGCTGGGATGGGGTTAGGCCAAAAAATTGGTTTGCACCTCGTCCAATTCCAAGCGTTTTATATTTGCTGCGTAAATATTTTGGTAATAAGGCTGCTATTTATAGTCTTATTATTACTATCCCCCCTTCCTTGTTACCTTACAGGTTTAAAAAAAATAAATTCATCTTTCTATGGGGAATATTGCTTGCCATATTTGCATTACCATTTATCCTGGTTTCAATTGCCAGATCATGGTTTAAGGCTGGAAAAATGTTGAGGGAAGGTGCAAAAATTGATTTTTTTGATTTTGCCAATAAATCAGTTAAGCCATGATCGAATCGGAAGTCAAATTATTACTTTTCTAAATTGGTACTTAGTTGAAGCTGTCAAAAGTTAGCATACTTCACGTTATTGATAGAGTAGAAGTTGGAGGAGCTGAAAAAGTTTTTTTAGATCTTACCTACTTGTTGCTAAATGAAAATTTGAAAGTAGACGTACTTCTTATAAGTGGGAAAGGAGCTTTATTTAAACAGATAGATACTAGAAATGGTATTTCTTTCTTGAATAGAAAGAATAAATTCAGCTTATTTAAATTATTTGAATGTGCAGCTATTTGCGCCAGGTATCAAATAGTTCATATACACATGAGACATACTTATGCTTACGTAAAATTAGCACAACTTATAAGTTTCAAAAAGTTTACTATTATTTTCCACGATCATAATAATAAAATTGACACAATACCTTTTTCTTTAAATGGGCTTTTTAAACCCATCTTTTATATTGGCGTTAGCCAGCAATTGATTGAATGGGCTGTTTCAAAACTGAAAATAGATAAGAACAAGACCTTTCTTCTGCGAAATATAATTATACCATCCAATAATTCTGTTGAAATAAATTTGGGAAAGGATTTAGTAATGGTTTCAAATATAAGTCCGGTTAAGAATATTGAATTTGCCATTGAATTAGCAAATACGTTAAAGAGAAATCTATTGATTTTTGGCAATGCGCCTGAAACGAAGTATGCCCAAAATATCTTGAATTTAATTGAAGATTCTCCATATGTAGAAATAGTAAAAAAAGAAACCGAAGTACAACGCTTCTTTGGCAATTTTTCTTTGGCCATCCACACATCTTTTTCAGAAACAGGACCATTAGTTTTATTGGAGTACTTATCAAGGGGATTACCTTTCCTGGCCCACGAAACTGGTGAAGTAGCAAACCTTTTAAGAAAAGAAATTCCTGAATGTTTTATACATAAATTAGACGTTAATTCATGGAAAGTTAGAATTGAAATGCTAGTTGCAAATCCGCCATCTCCTGATAAGTTAAAGAGATTATTCAATAAATATTTTGGAGCAAAACAGTATGTACAACAATGTGTAGCAATTTACGAACAGGTCGTAAACTCTTAGTTATATCTGACACTACATTGCTTACAAAACCTAATGATAAAAGAGGGTATGAGCCAGTAGTAAGAGAACTCGATGTTATCGCCGATCTTTTCGATGAAATAATTTGGCTCGGATGCCAGAATACACAATTGAAGGTACCTTTAAGCCAACCCCAATCACCAAATATTCATTTGATTGCAATGCCAATTTCAGGTGGCAAAAGCTTGCTGTCAAAATTGAAAATTGCTTTTCTTTATCCTGTTTACCTTTTTTATATTCTCAAATATTTACCGAAGGTTACACATGTTCATACCAGGGCACCTTCGCATCCTACATTGCTGGCCTTATTGATTTCTAAATGGGATAAAACTAGAATTTACTGGCATAAATATGCGGGCAATTGGATTGAACCAAATCCTCCTAAAAGTTATGCGCTTCAAAGAAGTGTTTTAAAAGGGATAAGTAATCCTAAGGTTTTTGGAACAGTTAATGGAAAATGGACCGGAGAAAAGAAACATATTCTTTCTTTTGAGAATCCCTGCATCTATGAAGATGAAAGAATTTTAGCTGGAGAAATTTCTCAACAAAAAGATTTTAATAAAAAATTGACAATTGTATTTGTAGGTGCCTTGTCCCGGTTTAAAGGAGTAATTGAATTAATAAATTGCATTGATTTATTGACTTGCCCGCAAAGATTTTCTGAATTAATTATTGTGGGCAATGGTGAATTGTGGGAAGAGGTTAATAAGCTTTCCTCAAAAATGAATAAAGTGCCAATTAGAGTCACCGGGGCATTAAGCCGTGCAGATCTTGCTGAAATATATGCCGGTGGCCATATACTTGCTTTGCCCAGTCTTTCAGAAGGTTTCCCCAAAGTAATAGGTGAAGGGGCTGCATATGGCTGCATTCCACTAGTAACAAATATTTCGTCAATAAATCAATATATACAGCAGGGTATTAACGGTTTTCTTTTAAAGGACAATTATTCAGTAACAATTGCGGCAGCTTTAAATGAAATAAGTAAAGAAAATAATTTAAAACAGATTAGCATAAATGCTACTTCATTAAGTTCAATATTTACTTATGAAAATTATAGGTTAAGAATTGTAAATGAGATATTATGATCCGCCAATGAAAATTTCAGGAATGCCAGGACCGGCTAAATACTAGTTTAAAATAAATTGATGTCAATTGTTTTCAATAAAAATTAAGAATTGAACCAGCAATATTTTCTAAAAGTAAAAAGGGAAATATGGGTGCTTCTTATCCATATTTTAATGGGTGGATTATCCCTTGTATCAATCTACTTCTTTGTAGCTTGGGTTTTTTTTATCTTGCTTATAAATATCCAGCCGCTCACTAAAAAGCGTACCAGGAGCAAAACTATTTTATTACTAAGCGGGTATTTTTTGGGTTTGGAATTAATTGGAAGAATGATACATGCCTCCCCTTTTATTCCTTACCAGGCTGGAAGTTATTTCATGCTAATAATTTTCAGCTATGGCATTCTGGCCGGTGGAATTAAATCATCAATCCAGGTTGGTAAAATCATTTTGCTTTTATGTATACCGGGATTTTATATGATTCCGTATGCAAATTATTTCATTTATTTTCTTAATTCTTTTTCGGGTATCCTATCTCTTGGGCTTGCGGCTATTTATTTTGGAAATCAGCGATACAGTTTACAGGATTTAAAAGATTTTATAAAGGTAACTGTATTGCCAATTATTGTTATAGTGGTTTATATTTCGGTAAAAACTCCATCGTATGAAGATATCGATTTTACCCTGGGTGCAAATTTTGATACATCAGGTGGGTTCGGCTCTAACCAGGTATCTACAATTTTGGGAGCGGGTCTTTGTCTTTTATTATTGGCATATTTAAGAAAGGATCAAATTTTTTACTCAATGAAGTTTATATCAGTTGTTTTGATTGCGGCATTCCTTTTTAGAGGGCTGCTGACTTTTTCGAGAGGAGGTATTATTGGAGGCATTTTATCAGTTTTGTTCGCATATTTTTATCTCTCAAGTAAAAATGCCAGTAAGTTTGTTATTAATGTTTTCAGGATTATACTTGTAAGTCTAAGTTTGATTTTTTTGTTTTTTTTATCTGATCGACTTACAGGAGGCTTGCTGAGCGAACGATACCAGGGTGATACAAAAGCTACATTGAGTGGTCGAAAAGAAAAAAATCTTGCAGTTTTGACAACTAATCGAAGCTACCTTGCAGAAATTGAATGGAACATATTTACTCAAAATGTTTTTTTTGGAGTTGGTCCTGGAAGAGGTTACGAAGAAAGGGAGAAATCTTTTGGCAGCAGTATTGCTTCTCACACTGAAATTACCAGGCTTCTTGCAGAGCAGGGATTACCTGGATTAGCTATTGGGTTTATATTTCTTTTTTACCCCTTACTGAGAATTAAGAATGCAACTTCCTCTATGGAAACCTATTATTTAATTGCATTTTTTTTCCTGGCTGTCTTTACTTCAATGCATGCAGGAATGCGAACGATGGTTACTCCTTTATTTTGGGGATTGGCATGTGCAAAATATCACATGCCGAAACCAGTGAATAAAGCGTTTAATACAAGGAATGAGTATAAACATTATTCTTATAACTCCGCGACACAGAAGTTAACTTAAGTATTTTATGAAATTTATATATTTTGGAAATAAACTGGGTAAACACGGCCGATCAAAATCTGTAATGGAAACTTTAGAACCACTTCTTGAAGAATTTTGCGAAGTGAAAACTTTTTCTTCTGTAAATAATAAATTTCTCCGGTTTGTTGATATGCTGTATGGTTTTTTTTGGAAAGGACTTCGATCAGATCTGGTGATGGTAGATGTATATTCAACTTTGAACTTTTATTTTGCTTATGTAATCGCTTTGCTTTGTATTTTTTTTAAAAAGCCATATATATTATTTCTTCACGGAGGTCATCTGCCTAAAAGGTACAATCATTCCCAAAAAAAAATGGAAGTAATGTTAAATCATGCAAAAATTGTAATTGCTCCCTCTTCATATCTGAAGGAATTCTTTGAAGCTAAAGGTCATAGCGTTCTTTTGATTCCCAATTTTATAGAATTACAAAAATTTCCCTTTTCCACAAGGGAATTTGAATATCCACGCTTATTATACATAAGGGGGTTTAGTGAAATATACAACCCATTAATGACGGTGCGTGCTGTAAAATTAATTTGTGAAAAATATCCTTATTGTCAATTGTTAATGATCGGAAGTGACATTGATGGCTCTTTGGCAAAGACTATAAATCTAATAAAAGATTTAGGCCTTACAAATAATATTAAAATTTTAGGAAGAATGACGCAGGCTGAATGGATTGAGGCTTCTAAGTATTGTAATATTATGGTGAGTAATCCATCTATAGATAACACTCCGGTTAGTATTATTGAAGGGATGGCCTTAGGATTAGTAATAGTTTCGACTAACGTTGGTGGGATTTCATATTTATTAAAAGATAAAGAAGATGCCTTGCTTGTCAGTACGAATGACTATGCTGAACTTGCAAAAAGTATAAATCAAATTATTTCCGATACATGTTTGAGAAAAAAATTGCAAGATAATGCATTGGAAAAAGCAAAATCTTTTAGCTGGGAGAGAATTAAACCTTTATGGAAGCGGGTTTTGACTAATCTATTTTTCTTCATTTTAATTAATTTCTAATTGAAATTATACAACAAATTTCTTGAAAATGCGGTATTGCCTTTTGGAGACCTGATCTTAAAAACTGAGTTCAGGAGAGGGTTAAAAAAATGGCGTAAAATTCAATATTTTAATAAAGAACAAATTAATAAACTCCAGGAAGAGAAATTAAATAATGTTTTAAGACACGCGGCGAGAAATATTTCCTTTTATAAAAGTTTAAAAAATAAAAATGACATTACACTTAAAGATTTTCCTGTAATAAAAAAAACGGACTTAAAGAATGAAACTGATAGTTTTTTATGGCATCCAAATCTTAAAGAATACCTGGTTTGTGAAAAGAGTAGTGGTTCAAGTGGAATCCAGGTTACAGTTTATATGAGTAAAAAAGAACAGTCGCAAGTAATGGCTTTACAGACTTTAATGTGGGAATGGGCGGGTTATAAAATTGGATCATCAATGGTTCAAACCGGAATGACAAAAAGAACCATTATTAAAAAGATTAAAGACGGTCTCTTTAGGGTTAAATATCAGCTCGCATTTGGGCTAGAAGAAAAAGCTATCCTGGGTATTTTAAAAAAACTTCAGAGTAAAAAGAAATCATTTCTGGGTGGCTATGCATCGTCGCTATATTTGTTTGCTGAAACTGCAAAAAAATATGCTATTAATGATATAAAATTTAATGGGATTATAAGTTGGGGAGATAAAATGTTTGATCACTATCGTAAATCATTAGAGACTTCTTTTTCGTGCAAAGTATTTGATATTTACGGTACCACTGAAGGATTTGTTATTGCCGGGCAGAAAGATCATTCTTTTCATTATATTTTTACGCCACAAGTAAAATTAGAATTATTAAATGATCAAGGAATTGAGGTTAAAGATGGAGAAATAGGCCATGTAGTTGTAACTCATCTGGATGCTTATGAAATGCCGCTGATAAGATATGATATAGGTGACCTTGCTATTAAATTGCCCGTTGAAAAATATCCAAAAGAAAACGAGCTGGAATTTCCATTACTTGAAAAAATAATAGGAAGAGATACGGATATTATCAAAACAAAATCCGGTAAGTTTATGATTGTTCATTCCTTTACTAGGATTTTTGAACATATTGCTCAAATAAAACAGTTTAGGGTTATTCAGGAATCTTTGGATCAAATTATAATTGAATTTATCCCGGACAAAGGTTTTTCTTATCAAATATTAGAAGGAGTTACGCGGGAAATTAATAAATTTTTAGATAATGAAATAGCCATAACTTACTCTGAAGTAATGTCTATTCCTGATTCACCTTCCGGCAAACCTCAGATTATTGTTGTAAGGTTTAGATAATAATGTTGCAAGTGACAGTAAGTGTAATAATACCAGTTCTAAATGAGGTAAATCATATTGGGCAGTTAATTCAATCTATTAATGGAATTGATTCTACTCCCAAGGAAATATTTATAGTTGATGGAGGATCTTCGGATGGTACTCAAGAAAAAGTTCTTTCTTTATTAACATCCAATCTTAATCTAAAACTTATAGACAATCCCGAGAAATACGTGAGCCAAGGTTTTAATAAAACTTTCAAAGAAGTAAGTGGAGAGTATCTCGCACTTGTAGGCGCACATGCCACCTATCCAAAAAATTATTTTAGTGAATGTATTAAAGTAATAGAAAAAGGCATGTGCGACGTATCTGGGGGATTTCTTGTTCACAAGGGTCAATCTCCCAAAGGATGTGCAATTGCGCTTGCAATGTCATCGAAGTTTGGCGTTGGAGATACTGATTTTAGAACAAATCCAAATGCTACTTATGTAGATTCTGTAGCTTTTGCCGTCTATCATAAAAAGGTTTTTGAAACTGTAGGGCTGTTTGACGAAGCATTGATCCGCAACCAGGATGATGAATTTCATTACCGGTTAAATGCAGCGGGCTTTAGAATAATGATGCTTCCTCAATTGAAAATTGTATATTTTGTACGCGAATCTTTTAAAAAATTATTTATACAATATTATAATTACGGGTTGTATAAGCCACTTGTGTTTAAAAAAGTCCGTTCAGGAATGCGCGCCAGGCATTTAATCCCGTCATTATTCGTTATATATTTAATAAGTTTGCCTTTTGCTTTTTTCAGTATTGTATGGCTTTTGCCATTACTGTTTTACGGCATTTTTACTATTTATTTTGGTTGGAAAGGCATAAATTCCTGGAAGGCGAAATTATGGACTCCAGCCGTTTTTCCTGTATTGCATATATCATATGGGCTGGGGTTTTTAAATGGACTATATAAATGGAAGAATTACAAATCGTAGATAGCAGCTATGCCGATTTAAGAAAGATTGCCAGGTGTCATATAGATTCATTTCCTAAATCGCTGTCATCCAAAATGGGCGTGGCATATTGTACAAAAATGCTTGAATGGTATTTATCTTCCGACAATAAGTTTTTATTTCATCTGCAAGAAGGAGAGAGCGTGGTTGGATACTGCGGAGGATTTATTCGTAAGGGAGAATTATATGGTTCCAGCACAGGAATGACACAATATGCATCGCGCGCAGGAATTAGGGCGTTGTTACTTCGGCCTTGGTTATTAGCTCATCCTAAATTTCAAAAAAATTACAAGTTCATTTGGCGCAACCTGTTGCTCCTTTTTAAACCAGACCCGAAATCTTTAAATTCACCCAAAATTGCACCTACAAAGGAGTTAACGGCTGGTTTGGTAGTAATAGGAGTAAATCCAAAATTTCAAGCAAAAGGATATGGGTCTTTGCTTTTAAAGGAATTTGAAAGAAAAGCTATCGAAATGAAATGTAGGAGAATGAATCTTACCGTAGAGTCGTTGAATGCATCTGCCATAAGAGCTTATGAACGTAATGGCTGGAAAAAGGATAATGAAAAAGATGAACACATTTTAATGTTTAAATTGGTGACCAACACCCAATAATTTTTTATCAATGAAAATATCTTTCGCACCGCCACATATAGACGATTCGGTTATCACAGAAGTCGTAGCGTCTCTAAAATCCGGGTGGATTACGACCGGTCCTAAAGTAAAAGCATTGGAAGAAGAGATTAAAAAATTTTGTGGGGCACAGCAAGTACTGTGTGTTAATTCATGGACATCTGGAGCAATTATGATGTTAAAATGGCTAGGAGTAAAAGCCGGCGATGAAGTTATTGTTCCGGCTTATACTTACAGCGCTACTGCTTTAGCGGTTTTGCATGCTGGCGCTAAACCAGTTATGGTGGACACCAGTGAAGATTTTAACATCTCCATAAAGGCCATCAGGAACGCAATTACCAATAAAACAAAGGCAATTATACCAGTAGATATTGCTGGTTTCCCTTGCGATTACGACGAAATAATGTCACTGGTAAATGATGAAAAAATATTGAAGATGTTTCGACCGTCTTCTGCTATTCAGCAAAAATTAGCACGCATACTTGTAATAAATGATGCCGCTCATTCACTGGGAGCCTGGTATCGTAAATCAATACGTACAGGTTCTGAAACAGATGTTGCAATTTTTTCCTTGCATGCTGTTAAAAATGTGACTACTGCAGAAGGGGGTGCCATTTGTTTGAATTTACCTGCCCCGTTTGACAATGCTGGTTTATATAAGGAATTGCGTCAAATGACTTTGAATTGTCAAACAAAAGATGCTTTTTCTAAAAGCGAGGCTGGTAGTTGGCGTTATGACATTGTTGGCCTCGGAATGAAAATTAATATGGCGGATGTGAATGCCGCTATTGGATTAGCACAAATGCGACAGTACCCCACCCTATTAAAAAAACGTAAAAGTGTATTTAAAACTTACAACCAAAGCTTTAGCCAATACGATTGGGCTATTGTGCCACCGTCTGAAATAAATGGGAAAGAAACATCTTATCACATATATGCTTTACGCATAAAGGAAATTACAGAAGAACAAAGGGATGCGGTAATTGAAGAAATAGCAAAAAAAGGTGTGGCCGTTAATGTACACTTTATTCCTATGCCGATGCTAACTTTTTTCAAAGAGCAGGGTTTTGATATAAAAGATTATCCCCAGGCTTATAAAAATTTTTGTCGTGAAATTTCTCTACCTATATATCCGCAATTAACTAATGAAGAAATTGATTTTGTCATCAGTACGGTAGTGGAGGCTTATCATAAAGTAATACTTAGGCAATGATCCGGTTATTTGATATGCTGTTTTCAATCCTTGGTATTATTATTTTGCTCCCGGTTCTTTTAATAATTTACATATTGATTGTCGCAGAAACTAAAGGAGGAGCATTTTATATCCAAAACAGGGTTGGTAAGGACGGGATTGATTTTAAATTGTTGAAATTTCGTTCCATGCGTATCGGTTCCGATAAGAAAGGTTTAATAACCATCGGAGGAAGAGATTCGCGAATTACAAAAACGGGGTCTTTTATCAGGCGCTTTAAATTTGATGAATTACCACAACTTTTCAATGTATTAAAGGGAGATATGAGTTTAGTAGGTCCACGTCCGGAACTTAGGGCTTTTGTGGCTTTATATACCGCAGAGCAATTAAAGGTTTTAAGTGTTAAACCAGGGATTACAGACTATGCATCGATAGAGTATGTGGATGAAAATGCCATTCTCGGCTCTGCAATTGATCCCGAAAGAGTGTACGTTGAACAAATTATGCCCCATAAAATTCGTTTGAATATGCGATATATTCAAAATCAAGGCATAAAAGAATATTTCCAAATAATTTTTATTACATGCTGGCAGATAGTAAAAAAAAATAAATTTTCAAATGGAAACATTATTAACGAAATACCCGGGAATGAAATCGATTTAAAATAGTGCGATAAAAGATTGAAAATATTTTATAAAATAAAAAGGCTGAAGAAATTCGGCCTTTTTATTTGTTTACCAGGCCGCTAATGCGAATAATATAGTTTCCACTAGTTCCATATATCAAACCATTTGCTTCAAAATAATTGGAATAGGGAAGGCTAATTGTTTTTAAAATCGATGGAGGTATTTTATTTCTTGTATTAACGATAGCACTGCCGTTCGATAAGAAATAAGCGTCTGTAATGGAGTTCTTAGGGTAACTATAGGTTTCCAATATTTTCTTTTCCAATAGATTTAGTCTATAGATCCTGTCATTGGCTATTCCGTATAATTCATCGCCCTTCACTTGAATTTTACCATAATCATCATACCCTAAATCAAGGCTATCTGTCATTTTGTTGTTGATTGAATTGTAGAAATATAATTTGGGAATTTTGCCATATTGATTATTCATAGCATAAATGATATATTTTTTCCATTTAGCTATACTTCCATATCCCATTCCGGTGTAGGCATTATATGCCACGCCATACATGCTGTCTTTTGCTATATTATATACTCCAATAGATGCAGCATTGCCAATTCGTATAACATTACCAGCGCCTACAATATTACCAAATGCATCCTCAACCAATTGTTCTGTATGGTGAAAGCCTGCGGGCGGTCTAGCACTGCTTTTCCAGTAGCCGACAATTTTAGGATTGGCGTTTGCATCAACAGCCTCAACCAATTTATTGGCAATGAATTTATTAGTGGTCCATGGCCGGTAGCGATTCCATCTCATAAGATACCCGCTGGGATAACCGCCAAAATACATGATGCTGTCATTAGTTTGCAAAAAGGAATATACATTATACCCTGTAGATCCCAGCAGGTACGAGGTATGTTTTTTTAACCTATAACGGTAATAATTACCATAATAATCTCCAACAAAATAAATATTGTCATGATCGTTGGAAAAGGAAAATATTTTTCTGGCAGGAACGACATTTGATGGAGAAGAAATTGTAATACTATCAAACGGTTTATCATTCAAAGAAAAGAAAATTTGACTCTTAACCGCATCAAAAACAGTATTGATTTTTGGACCAGTTCCAATATTTACCTCCTCGCCGGTAATATTTCTTGTTAATGGTATTTTGTCAATTTTAACCAGGTCTCCTTTCACTAATTTGAATAAACCTTTGAGCGTATCAGAATTAAATGACGTATAAATACCATCTGCCCTTGTGTATAATTCTATCCTCGTTAAGTTAGTAATTTTGACTAACAATTTTTTAAATTCATCTTTTTTCCTTATTGACCAAAGCTGTACTGAAGTTCGCTGACCCGTTTGGGCATAAACAAAATTACTGTCGCCTGCAATGGAAAGAACATAATCATTATTAGGATCAATGGGAGGATGCTTGTCAAATGTATTTGTTGTAGGATCATAGCTACTCCAGTAAGTTGGCCCGCTGCTTCCGCCAAAATACACCTTTCCATCCCGGCCCAGGCTCATCGAGTATGCCAATGTATGACCATCTATAAATGCATTACCAAGGTCCTTATATTGAATAGAATCTCTTAAGTTAAATTTAAGGATCTTTCTTACAGGATTGTTCATTGACAAGTATATATTATGTTCCCCGTCCTGCAATGCTATCCAAAACGGGCCATTATTTGTGAGGGCATCAGGCAAAGGTTTATATTCGGTTCTTTTATTACCGAAGTCTATTCGCACAAATTGCGCAGGTAGTATTTTTCCATGATCGCTACCAGTTATATTAATTCCCGCCCCGTATAGGTCACCAGAGGATGTAACCCCATAAACGGGAATCGGGATAAAGGTATTTACGCTTGCCTGTGCATTTCGCAAAGTATCAATAGAAATATCTTGAGAAAAGGCAGGAAGATTTAAAAACAATATAAATATATATAGAATTAATTTCATGTATCTTGAATTACAAAGACGGACTCCTAAGAAGCCGTCTCAACTTATTAATGAGAGACTTGTAGTTTCACAAAAGAAGAATGTCGGGAATAAGCCTATCTCACTAAAACAACACTGCCTTTTTTGTAAAGTTTTTCACCGGATTCGCAAAGTGCCTCCATGTAATAAACAAAAACTGCTGTCGGCTGATAGGCTCCATGAACGGTACCATTCCATCCAAATGTCTTCTCGTTTGGCGGGAAATTTTTAGCTTCAAAAACAAGATTTCCCAGGCGATCATAGATTGAAAACCGTATAATACTTTGCACACCCCTTGTCAACGGATAGAAAAAATCATTGAGATTATCGCCATTAGGTGTGAAGGCGCTGGGCATCAGCAAATACGAAGCTTTGCATTCTACGGATATTCTTACACTATCCTTGGCAACACATCCGCTATCCGACGTTACAGCTATATAATAAGTATTGGACTTCGTGGCGACTCCGCTTGGGTCGGGGCACGTGTTACAATTCAAAAGATTACCAGGCGTCCAATTATACGATGTTACGTTATTACTGTACTTAGGATTCAATGTAAAAGAAGCATTATAAGGGTAGAATTGATTGGGGCCTGCATCTACGGTAGGTAGACTTTTTATAGTAACATTAATATTTATTGTGCTACTAAAGCATCCTACAGAATCGGTTAAAGTCGCCTTGTAAACAGTATTTGCGGTTGGCGAAGCAACCGGGTCATACCCATTTGGATTGGATAATCCTGCGGCGGGAGTCCATACAATTTTTTTTCCACGAGGATCGACGTGTAGCCGTATCGTATCATTCAAACAAACATAAGCGTTAGTTTGAAATGAAGTTGCAGTGAATGGCGGGAAAACTTTTACCACAATGCTATCTGTAGTTGAGCAGCCAGCTTGGTTGCTGGCGGTAATATGATAAGTTGTATTTGTAGTGGCGCTGGTGATAACCGTGTCACATGTCGCGCAACTTAAATAGGTGCCTGGTGACCATGTAATACTATCACTATGAAGCACAACAAGCGTGTCGGTCATGCCCGAGCATAAAGTATCTGTTTTGGGAATTACAAATAGATACGGTATAGAACTTACATTTACCGGCTTCACCAGGCTGTCAGTACAACCCAATATGTCTGTGGCTGTAAGTTGGACGTTATAAGTTCCCGCTACGCCGTATAAGTAGGGTTGGGGTTGATAAGTAGTATCATTTAAATTACTTGCTCCAAAATTCCAATAATACAGGGTTACCGGATCCTGGGGGCGGTAGGGCATTGAAGAGTCAATCACGGTAACAGTATTTCCCAAACAAATGGCAGCAGGGGCAGTGAAATTTAATTTGGGGCCTCTTACTTGGATGGGATGATCCAATTGAATGGTATCTGCACAATATTGGCCTCCATTATTTATAACTACATAGTTATTGAATTTTCCAAAAATCGTTGTTTTTGTTATCAGAGTGGAGTCAGGGATAGGTCCAATTTTTTTACCAGCTACGTACCAGGTATACAAGGCGCCGGGGTTGTTATAATTATTGGCAAGGGAAAAGGTGGTCATTGAATTTCGGCAAATAGACGTATCCGAATTTATTAATTGGGGAGCAGCTGTATAAATGGTCTGGAGGTTAACATCGCTGCATCCCGTGATATTATCAGTTATTTTTAAAGTAGTAGGGAAGGCACCTGCCAGGGGATAAGTGTGGGTGGCATTTAGCGTATTTGCCATGGGACTTCCGTCGCCAAAATCCCAAATAGTCGACGAGATATTCCCCTGGCTGGTATTGTTTAGTAGGAAAGTTCGCTTATCAACGCAATTATCTGAATAGTCGTAGCTCGCAATAACTCCAATAATATTAATTGGTATAACGATAGCATTGCCTACACATCCATTAAAATTCGGGACTGCCGCAACATTTTTTGTGCCCAAAGTTTTATATTTGTGAGTTACGCCAGTATCCAATGAAATTATAGAAGTTCCGTCCCCAAAATTCCAATAATAAGCATTTGCATTTGTTCCCGTAGCAACAAAACTGGCGGTTTCCGAACCACAAATGGTGGATTTAATTGCATACGCGTTTTCATTTGTTGGAGGTATTCCAAAGGCTATGGTATTAAAATTATAAATATTCGTGCATCCCTCTGTAGTATTTATTGTTACTGTCGGTAAGTAAGATCCTACCTTATTAAAGGTATGGTTGATCGTATTGACTGCCGTTGACACTGTGGAACTACCATCCCCAAAATCCCATATATAGCTTGAAACCGCACTATTTAGAGGAATGATTGGATTTACACTCAATTTAACTGCAGCAGGTATACATCCTGACGATGGAGTTGCGGTTCCGGTAGTAGAAACCGGGCTTACTTTTATCACTGTTTGAGCAGTAGCCGAACAGCCGGAAATATCCTTTACAAAAAGGTTTACAGTATAGGAGCCTAAGGCCAAAAAATTATGCACCTCTGAACCGGTGCTATCAGAAACCTTAGCTGATCCATCTCCAAAATCCCAATTATAAGATTGGATATTTCCATTGGTATTCGCCTTAAAGTTAATAATTCCCGGTTGGCAAATATAATTTCTATCATATCCAATATTTAAATTAGGCACCGCATTTATGGTTATGGTCTTTACAACTGAAACCGTATTTTGCTGATAGATGACAACCATTTTTACGGTATATGAACCAGGTTTAGTGAACGTAATCTGAGGGTTAGCTAAATTACTTGCGGTGCCATTTCCAAATGTCCAAAAGAAGCCTGATGGGCTCCCTGAGGAAATTTGATTGAATTGTACAGAAGCTTGACCACAGAACAAACCGTTACTGGAAGTATAAGTAAAATCCGCAGTTTGGGAATTTCCTTTTAAAGCGAAAAAAATAAGATAAAATAATAAAATAAACTTGCTCATAGGATAATATTATTATTTATCATTTTTTTTCGTTTCGGTTTAAAGACTAAATCACGCTATTATGAAATGTTGTTAGTGTTCAAAGGTTTATACCCTAAATGACTTAAACCTGATAATTATTTTAAAAGATAATTCTTTTTAATAGTATTAAATTTCATTTGCACTTGGTAAAAAAACAATCACGCCCACCTTGTCAAATTTCATTCCGCAAAGTAGTGCAAAAATTATTTGCTATACCTGACTTGAAATTATTATTTTCAAATTGTATACACTGTGGAAATAATACATCATCTTTCAATAAGAAATCAGTTTAAACTTTTATTTCAAATCAAATCCCAAAAAAGAATTAAACGCGAAAAAAACTTCCCAAGTATCTTTTCTTATCCGAAATCAATATATTTGCCAACTTTATATAAAAATTCAGTGGACATCATTTATAAAGTGGCACCATTTTAGCAATGTTTCAGTATAAAGCAATATCGTTGTTGACGATATATCAAAGGCTGGCGTTTTATTAGTATAATATAATTCGTTTTCTTTATTACATTAATGAAAAATAATTTGATTCTTAATGGCAAACCGTAACCCTGTAGATTTTTTTTTCAAGTTTATTAAAAATAAACCCACTGTTCCTCGCTGGATCATTTTTCTACTAGATCTTGGAATTTGCGCATTATCAATGGTTTTTGCTTATTTGTTAAGATTTAACTTTGATTTTGAAAAAGTAGCTCATTCAGGTTATGTTGTGCCTTCACTAACAGTAACAGCTATAAATATTATATTTTTTAAAATTTTTCGTACCTCTGAAGGAATTATAAGGTTGTCGAGTGCACAAGAAGGTCTTCGATGTGTTTCAGCAGTTTTTTGTTCGACACTTTTTTTATTGTTAGCCAACTGTGTTGGAGAAATTTTTCATTTAGCTTTCATTGTTCCTACTTCCGTCTTATTTATCTATTTTTTTACTGCTTCATTTTTAATTTTTTCCTATCGGCTCTTAATAAGGGAATTATATAATCGAAGTCTTAAATTGAAGTTAACTACAGTCAATGTTATTGTATTTGGAAAGGCGGAAAATGCAGGCTTATTTAAAAATGCTATCGAGTCAATCGTTGGACACCAATATAAAGTAGTTGCATTTGTTGACAACGATGAAAATTTATGGGGTAAGTCGATTGACAATGCTAAAATTTATTCATGGGAACAGGCAAAAGTTCTTACTTTAAAATTGAACATCAAATATATTTTCCTTGCCTCTGAAGAAATGGGGATAGAGTTAAAAAATGAAATAGTAGACTATTGTTTAGTTAGGAACATTAGTATGAAGGTAGTACCTGCCGTTCAAAAATGGGTAGACGGGCAGTTACAAATAAGACAAATTAAAAATCTGAAAATAGAAGATCTATTAAATAGGCCAAGCATAAAACTTGCATCAGAACATGTCAAGATGTACCTCACTGGCAAAAGGGTTTTAATTACAGGGGCTGCGGGATCTATAGGTAGCGAGATTGTAAAACAATTAGCTGGGATTCAGGTACAAAAACTTATTCTATGTGATATTTCGGAGACAGGTTTGTATGAATTGCAGCATCAATTACAACGATCTGGTCATAATAAAGAAAATATTGTTGTACGCATTTGTAATGTGAGGCATGTGGACACAATGGATTATTTATTCAAAACCCATGAGCCCGAAATTGTTTTTCATGCTGCTGCCTACAAGCATGTTCCATTAATGGAAATGCATCCCAGCGAAGCAATAATGAACAATGTAAAGGGTACGAGAGTAGTCGCAGATCTTTCTATAAAATATGAAGTTGATCGTTTTGTATTTATTTCTACAGATAAGGCTATTAATCCGACCAACGTTATGGGTGCTTCTAAACGAATTGCGGAGATGTATATTGGCGAATTACAGAATAATCAAAGGCAATTTGATAAGGTCATCCTTGGCAATTTTAATTCAGATGATCAAATAATTAACAAAAAGGGCAGCACAAAATTTATCACCACAAGGTTTGGCAATGTTCTGGGTTCCAACGGATCTGTAATACCTCGTTTTCAGGAGCAGATCGATAAAGGAGGCCCGGTGACCGTCACACATCCGGAAATTACACGGTTCTTTATGACAATTCCTGAAGCCTGTTCTTTAGTTTTGGAGGCCGGTACAATGGGCAAGGGTGGAGAAATATTTGTTTTTGACATGGGTGAACCGGTTAAAATCGCTGATCTTGCTACTAAAATGATAAAATTGGCCGGGTTAGTTCCGGGAAAGGATATAAAAGTTGATTATATAGGTTTGAGGCCCGGGGAAAAATTATATGAAGAGTTATTGGATAATAGGGAAGAGGTCATTAAGACGCATCATAAAAAAATTATGATTTCAAGGGTGAATAATGCTGGTTCAGGAGATATTGTCAACAGCATAGACGACTTAATTTTGCTCGCTACACAAAATAGAAATACATCGGTAGTAAGGCAAATGAAATTAATAGTTAGGGAATTTAAAAGTATGAATTCTATATATGAGAAATTGGATGGAGAACTAAAGGTTGAATCTGTAGTATTAACGGTCTGAATCCCTTTTGTTTTATCTTTTAATAACGGAATTTTAAATTAAAAGGTATAATGCACTTATAATTTGATACTTTTGCGAAAATCAATTTTAACTCTAAATAATCACAACATCTTTAAACTAAATACAAATTTTACAATGAGTACTAATTTTATTAAAGCATCTATCCTATCCGGATTTTTATTTTTTGCCTCCCTGGCAAGTTTTGCACAGGCACCGTTTACCGGAACAAGCCAGTTTAGAAAGTTTTCATTTGGAATCAACGTAGGCACCTTGCGCCCCTCAATTATTACTGGAGGAGCTAATGATTTTACCAAGCCAATTTATACTTTTGGATATGGAGCGAATGTGAAATACCAGTTCACCCATCTTTTTGGTCTACAGGCGGATTTCTTAAAGGGAAAATTGAAAGGAAATAACGATAATAATTATTGGAATGGACTTCCTGCTACTGACAGGAAAAATTCTTCATTCAAAACGGATCTTGATTTTGCGCTAAGCTTGAGTGGTGTTTTAACCTTTGGAAATATCAATTGGTTAAGTTCAAAAACAAGGATTGTACCTTATATAACAGGTGGAGGCGGAATAATGAATTATAAGCCAGTAATTGTGAGGACTGGCACAACCACTGAAGTTGCTTACGATAATGGCACTACCCTTCATAATTTTTTCGTTCCGGTGGGAATAGGTCTTAAATTTAATTTGTCGGAAATGATAAATCTGGACCTGGGTTATAGGGCGAATATCGTGGACAACGATAATTTTGATGGCACGACTACTGCGCATGCAAATGTACATAAAGACAAATTTTCTTACGGCTTTATCGGTGTAGAATTTGCCTTTGGTAAAAAAGGTAAAAAGCAACTGATGTTTGATAACCCTGCATCTAAGATGAATGATATCTTGCAAAGCCAGATTACCCATATTCAAACTGAGGTTGATTCATTAAAGATGGGTATAACTGATTCTGATGGTGATGGAATTGCCGATATTTTTGACAAAGAGCCTAACACGCCTAAGGGTTGCCCGGTTGATGCACATGGTGTTTCAAGAGACACGGATGGTGATGGCGTACCTGATTGTAAGGATAAGCAATTAATTACCCCAACAGAATGTCAGCCAGTTGACGCAGACGGCGTTGGAAAATGTCCTGATCCTGAATGTTGCAAAAACAGGATGGCAGATAGCAGTGCTTGTAGTATTGGTGATTTACCAAGTGTTTCTTTCACAGGAAGGTCATGGAATTTAAAAAGTGATGGAAAAGCGATGTTATCAACAGTAGCTACTAAATTGAAAGCTAGTGCTGCATGTTCAATAACAGTTACGGGATATCCTGCTGCTTCTAAAGCTTCACAATCTTTGTGTAATAAAAGAGTTGAAGCGGTGAAGACTTATTTGGTAGAAAAAGAAGGAATTAGTGCTGATAGGATCAATACGAATTGTCAGCCTGGCGGTGGTGATACTAATGTAATTGATATTAAATCTAATTAATAAAGACGCACAATTTAAATGCTTAAATAGTCAACCTCCCGTAATTGGGAGGTTTTTTGTTATAGCGCTTGCTGTTGATCATTAGGTGAGAGCCTCGGGACGTAACTTTTCATATCAATAACAATAGGATAACTGCTTAGGTTATACCGAACGTATATTTATCTTTGCGGCCCTTAATTTTTAAGATGAATAGTTATTATAAAAAAGAAATAAAAAACAATATAAAATGTACGAGGAACTAATTGAAAAAAAAAGAAAGCTTGCTGTAATAGGCTTGGGCTATGTGGGTTTGCCGATTGCTTTGGAGTTTGCTAAAAAAGTTTCCGTAATTGGCTTTGATATCAACGAAGACAGGGTCGCAATGATGAAAAATTCTATCGACCCAAGCAAAGAATTAGCGGGAGAAGATTTTGAAAATTGTGATATAGAATTCACAAGCGACCTGGATGTTTTGCGCAAGGCGAATTTTTTCATCGTGGCTGTGCCTACACCCGTAGACGAACATAACATACCAGACTTAGTGCCGGTGCAAAAGGCAAGCATAACTATTGGCAATGTCATCAAAAAAGGCGACTACGTCGTGTTTGAAAGTACTGTTTATCCTGGTTGTACAGAAGAGGATTGCCTGCCGGTAATTGAAGATTTATCAGGCTTAAAAAATATAATTGATTTCAAATTGGGTTATTCTCCCGAAAGAATTAACCCCGGTGATAAAGAACATACCTTAAGCAACATTATAAAAGTAGTAAGTGGGTGCGATGCGGAAAGTCTCGGCACAATTGCTAAAGTATATGAGCTGGTTGTAAAAGCAGGAGTTCACAAAGCTTCCAGCATAAAGGTTGCAGAAGCGGCAAAAATTATTGAGAACACGCAAAGAGATTTGAATATTGCTTTGATGAATGAACTCTCCATCATTTTTGACAGGATGAACATCAATACTTTTGAAGTATTAGAAGCTGCCGGAACTAAATGGAATTTTTTAAAATTTCAACCCGGGCTGGTCGGTGGCCATTGCATCGGGGTGGATCCATACTACCTTACTTACAAGGCCGGCAAATTAGGTTACGATTCGCAGGTAATTCTTTCAGGCCGCTCAATAAACGATGGCATGGCGGCCTATGTTGCTAAAAAAGTATTGTTACATATTATACAAAAAGATGGCGATGTGAAGAAAGCTAAAGTATTGGTAATGGGTGCTACATTTAAAGAAAACGTTAGTGACATAAGAAATTCAAAAATTGCCGATGTAGTTAAGGAACTAAAATCTTATTCTTTAACGGTTCACATCACTGATCCTCATGCAGACAGTGCTCAATTAAAACATGAATACGGTTTTGAGCTAACGTCGGAGCTGGCAAAGGATTATGACGCTGTGATCATAACGGTGCCGCATAAGGCATATGCTGAAATGGATGACAGTGCGTTTAAAGATATTACCGGTTCAAATGCCATGATTGCCGATTTGAAAGGAACCTATAGAAACAAAATAACGAGTAGAAAATACTGGAGTCTTTAAAGATATAACCGTGATAAATGAACATAATTTGATAACCAATTTCACAACCGGGGTTGAAGCAATTATTCTTTTTAGTAACCGGGGCAGCATGGTTTGTTGGTAGCTTCATTGCGATTATAGCAACGGTGAGCAAACCAATGATTTTACGTATGTTGAGAATTTTCTTCAGGTTAATATAAAGGGAATGCTCACAATAGATGCTGAGGCGAAAACTAAAGTATATAATGTAGCAATTGGTGAAAATTATTCGATCATATATTTATATAATTCAACTAAAGAATATTGTGCCATGGGAAGGTATCAGTACAGTAGGATCAACACCAACTGCGAATCGGGTAGTGGTGATACCAATGTAATTGATATTGAGGCTAACTAATAGCTTGTAACCTTTAAATAAGTAAAATCGTAATTTTTGAAACCTCCTCTAATCGGGAGGTTTTTTTAATGATAGGCATAATTTTCTTCATATAGTGTTTTTCTGTAAATGGTATAGTGTCCTATTGACCGGTGAACTTTTTTCTTTCTGTAAATCGGAACGCCCTTTATCGTATTTTTTGATGGGGAATATTCCACCATAGATATTCTTCTTCTGATACTCTTTTTAACCTTTACAGGCATGCGTCTGCCCGAACTGGTTTTATCTTTGGTGATTGATCGTGCAGCAAGCATATATTCTTTGATCGCCGCATTATAAAGTCCCGTATTTTTTCCGAGCCTTAGTGCAAACACTTCCCTTTTTGCAGGACTATCAATGATGCTCATTGCATAAGCGGAAGCTTCTTTGAACAGTCGTCGGCAAGATGCTTGTTTTTTGCTGGCAACAATTCTTGTCATATCGGGATATTTGGTTATTACAAGCCCCTTGCGATAATGCTTAACCACGAATTGCTTTCCAATCGCTCCCTTAATGAGTGTAAAACCAAATGGTATTTTTTTCATATAATTTTTTAAGAAAAATACGAAACAAATCCTTGTTTGTCGATCCCATTCATTTATAATTGCCATTTCTGCCGTTTATGCCGTTTTTGCCATGAAGCTCGCGGTAATAATATTTCATCCTTCAGTGCTCAGGTATAGATGAAGGTGCCTAAGCCCGTATATACAGCATGGTTATCTCATGATCTAAGCTTACTTTCTTTTATGGCTTCTTCACCGAAAATTTCAATGAAAGATTATTTATTGGGAACCTGAAAGGATTTACCTATAATTTTGCGATATGTTATCAATTAGCCATCGCGGTAAAATCATGCCCGAATCGCCAATCAGAAAGTTGGTTCCCTACGCAGAGATTGCAAAAGCAAAAGGATTGAAGATCTACCATTTAAATATAGGTCAGCCTGATATTGAAACTCCAAAAATAGTATTGAATGCAATTCGCAACTCAAATATTAAGATACTGGAATATAGTCACAGCGCGGGAAACGAAAGTTATCGTAAAAAACTGGTGAAGTATTATGAAGCTGTAAAAATAGACGTAGATTTCGAAGAAATTATAATAACTACGGGGGGAAGTGAGGCAATCTTATTTGCCTTCATGAGTTGCCTTGATGTGGGAGATGAGGTGATCATACCCGAACCCTTTTATGCCAATTATAACGGGTTTGCTGTTGAAGCTGGAGTTGTAGTAAAGACAATAACTTCTTCAATCGACTCAGGGTTTGCATTACCCCCAATAAGCGAATTCGAAAAAGTCATCACTGAAAAGACGAAGGCGATTGTTATTTGCAATCCAAATAATCCCACTGGCTATTTATATACCAAAGAGGAAATGGAAAGTCTTCAAACCCTTATCAAGGAGCACAATCTTTACCTATTTTCAGATGAGGCCTACCGTGAATTTTGTTATGAGGGTGAACATTTTAGTGCTATGCAACTCGATAACGTCGAAGAAAATGTGGTTATGCTGGATACGATTAGTAAAAGGTATAGTGCCTGTGGTGCTAGAATTGGAGCCTTGGTCACAAGGAACAAAACCATCCTTAAAACTGTTTTAAAATTTGCGCAAGCTAGATTAAGCCCCCCGACTTTTGGACAAATTGCGGGAGAGGCCGCGATTGATCTTCCCGCTGATTATTTTACTCATACTAAAGCTGAGTACAAGTTGCGCCGGGACATGCTTGTTAAAAGATTAAATGCAATGCCTGGAGTCTTCTGTCCAAATCCGGGAGGAGCGTTTTATGTAATAGCGTCATTACCTATTGACGATTGCGACGTATTTTGTCAATGGCTGCTTGAATCGTTTAGTTACAAGGGTTGTACTGTGATGCTCTCTCCGGCAACCGGTTTTTATGGTACACAGGGCCTGGGCAAAAAAGAGGTGAGGTTGGCTTATGTTTTAAATTCAGACTCAATCAATGATGCAATGGATTGCCTTGAAAATGCACTTAAAGTTTACCCCGGTCGGTCACCTCAATAGCAATTAGAAAATCAATCAATTTTCAAGTTGGCGGTTTTCGGCAATACATTATCTTTGCCGCCCAAAAGTCGGGGTAGCTCAGCTGGTTAGAGCATCGGATTCATAACCCGAAGGTCGGCAGTTCAAGTCTGCTCCCCGATACAATGCCTGGATTCTACTTCAAGAGAATTTGGGCATTTTTATTTCTTTGCCAAGATAAAAATTTTTCATTTCGATATAATTTGTATGCTACAACCTAATGACCTTTAAGTTTCACAAATACATGAAATTGTTTATGCTTTTTTTAATAATGAGTTGGAGTTTGTACAATTGGCAATCGAATTTCATTTAATTTAGCGCGTATTTTAATATATTAACTTGTCCTTGGTTGATGTATCATTGGTATGAGTGAATATATTTTTTTCAGGGCGATGCATTCGTTTGAATAGTAAATGCAATAAGACAATTCGGCTTACGTTTTACCTAATTAATAATAAAAACAAATTTATTCTTAAAAAGAGATCGAAGGAAATTTTAATGATTGCATGTTGGCTAAACATTATTATTAACTGGTGGTTATCGTCTATTTTTTTAAAATTGAGTCTTTAAAATTGGAATATGAACTTATTTGATTCTTCGATAATAAATTTTCTTCGTGGATTTTTTGGTAAATCAGAACTATTCGACTCCACTTTGGCTTTAATGGCTGATAATAGCCTGGTTAAAGGCGGGGTGATTGTTTCTGTATTGTGGTTTTTGTGGTTTAAGAAAAATGAAAATGCTGTCTATGTCAGAGGTCGTTTAATTATGGGCATGGTTTCCTGTATCATTGCAGTAGTTGTTGCCAGAGCGTTAGCACTCTTGCTACCATACAGGGTGAGGCCTTATTTAAACCCTGACTTGAATTTTGGACAACCTTTTAATAAAGAAGTCCAGCCGTTGGATTCATGGAGCTCATTTCCAAGTGATCACGCTGTAATGTTTTTTTCTTTAGCAACATGCATTTTTTTAATCTCAAGGCGATTAGGTTTGTGGACATATCTATATGTCCTCATTTTTATTTGCTTTCCCAGGGTCTATACCGGATATCACTACGCTACTGACTTATTGATTGGAGGTATTGTGGGGATACTAATAACCGTTATACTTTCA
>JBBRSV010000009.1:0-67160 GCA_038245055.1 Chitinophagales bacterium
CTTGCGAAAGTTGATCCTTCCGGAAGAAATACTTCGGGAATTATAAGGAAATATACATCTGCTGAATTATTTCTTTCAGATGATGAAATGAAATTTTCTGCTACGGCAGGTGACGACGCTTGGGACACCAAAAAATATCTAAACATTTGGGTTTGTAATCTATTTGGAAGGACTTTGGGGTATGGATTAATGCCAGGAGGCCCCGCAGATAAAGATGGCGTAGTAATTCAGTATAACGTATTTGGTACAACTGGCGTTGTAAGTGCTCCGTTTAATAAAGGCCGTACTGCAACGCATGAAGTTGGCCATTGGCTTGGCCTTCGCCATTTATGGGGCGATGCGGTTTGCGGTGATGATAGCATTGCAGATACTCCGCCACAGCAAGCCAACAATACCAACTGCCCGGTTTTTCCACACATGTCAAATTGCTCCATTAATTCTTATGGCGACATGTTCATGAATTTTATGGATTTCACCGATGATGGATGCATGAATATGTTTACCCAAGGTCAAAAAACTGAAATGAGAGGCCAGTTTGCGGTTGGTAATTTTAGAAATTCATTTCTTAATTCGTCAGCCTGTGATGGATCGCTGGCACAGGGTGCACCGCTCCCGCAGGACTCTATTGCCAATCATTCCTCAGTGTTTGTTTACCCTAATCCATTTAATGATCAAATTACGATTACAGGTAAAATTCCTTCCGATGTTATCGGTAAAACTGCCAGAATTTACAGCATAACGGGCCAGTTATTCCTTACACAAAAAATTCAATCAGAAAAAACGACCCTTACTATAAATAATATGCCGCACGGAATATACATTCTCAAATTGGAAGATAATGGCAAGCCGTTGGTGTTTAAATTGCTTAAATGATGAAAAAAATAAAAATAAATCTTGTTTCATCTCTCAGATAAATAATCTTAACATCTTATAAAAATCCTTTTTATAATTTTGTGTCGTATATCAAACAAAATTTAAAATGAAAAAGATTTTATACTTGTCTTCAATATTGTTTTCATTATTGCTGACGAATTGTTCTCAATCGCAAAGTACAAAGCCTGCAAGTCAAACCAGCCAGGCAAAACAGGACACAAAATATCCTGAACCTGAAAAGATTAACGAAGGAACCAAATTTCCGATGCAGTTATCTGAGAATGAGTGGAAACAAAAATTAACGCCTTCTCAATATTATATTTTAAGAGAGCAGGGCACCGAAAGGCCTTTTAGCGGTCAGCTAAATCATTTTTATAAAAAGGGAACCTATTATTCTGCAGCATCCCTGCAACCTGTTTTTAGCTCAGATACAAAATTTGATTCTGGTACTGGTTGGCCAAGTTTCTTCGCGCCAATTAATTCTTCAGCCGTAAAACTTGTTAAAGATGAAAGCGGTGGAATGGTGCGTTTGGAGGTTGTGGATTCTAAAACCGGCTCTCACCTTGGTCATGTTTTTGATGATGGTCCTGCGCCTACGCATCAACGCTATTGCATGAATTCAGACGCTTTGATTTTTGTTCCAGAAGGAGGCAAACCGCCGGTTGCTTCGAAATAAACACGGAAACAACTTTTTATTTTAACACCTGTAAGTGTGTTGTTGGTGTGGTAACCTTTTCATTTTTCAAATGATTTTTTACTACAAGAAAACCTATAAGAATAATTATAAGAATAAGAATAATTGCAAAGTAAAGCCACGGCAGATCTTTTAATTTTCTCTTATCCTTTTTTATTTTCTTTTTTTGAAGCTGCTTCTTTAGGTTAAGGTTGAGCTGCGCTACAAAATTAGAAACCTCATTTTTATTTTTAAATTTCTCGAGGCCTTCAACGCTGTCATTAAGCATTTCAGAATCAATCATCTTTTTTTCCAGTTCATGTTTTTCATCTTCGGATAATTTTCCGTTAACGTAATCCATCAACTTTTGATTGTCGATTCCTTCGTCGTCATTCGATAATATGTTTAATAATTCATCACTCATTTTTTATTCTAAAATGTTGCTTTTTTTTCAGCATCGTTTAATTGACCGATTCCAATATTTTTTACTTTTGTAAGTAAACCTTTTTATCAAAAGATAAACACCATCAACTAATCATCAACTTCAAATTTCGTTTACCGTTTTGAATGTGACTCTTCACCTGCAACATGGTAAAGCCCGTTATATCCGCAACTTCTGAATAAGATTTTTTTTGCAGATAGAACAAACTTACACATTGTTGCTGCTCCGTATTTAGATTTTTTATTGCATTCATCATTTTATTCAGGAGTGCATCTTTTTCTTCCAACAATATTTTAAGGTCACTTTCATCCGCAACACTTGTTAAATTTTCATTCAACTCTTTTGTAAAATTGCCCTTATTTCTCAGCTTCATAAGGCAATGATTTTTTGCTATCATATAAAGCCAGCTCTTAAAATATTCAACTTTGTATTTATGGAGTTCATTAATAACTTTTAAAAAAATCTGCTGAACACAATCTCTTGCGTCCTCCTCATTTTTTAGATATTTCATGCACACACCGAGGAGCAAAACTGTATATCGCGGAAGAAGAATTCCCAACCACTTGTTATCATGGTCAGTATAAAATTTTTGCAGCAAATCATAATCACTTATATCGTTGTATTTTTGTGAATTCAAGGCTGCTTTACATTATTGTAATGAGATGTAAACATAAATAATTTCCATAATTTACGCTGATAATAAACGCTTAATAATAAATATGCAATATACTGTTTGCTGTGTGCCCGTGAGTGCCGTAAGATCTGAACCTTCGCATAAATCTGAAATGGTGACCCAGCAGTTGTTCGGAGAAAGATCCGTTATTTTAGAATTGGGTGCAGATAACTGGGCGAAGATTGCGCTTAAATATGATGACTATGAAGGTTGGTGCCAGCTCAGCCATCTTTCAGAAATTGATGAAGATCAATATGAAAGTGTTGACAAGGCTATTACAACAGGTTGGGTAAATGAGATTGATTACAACGGACATTTGATGAACGTGCCGATGGGATCTGTGCTGTCTGCATTTAAAAATGGAAAGGCTTTCTGGAGAAAAAATTCGGTTCATTTTAAAGGTGAAGTGTGGGGCCCGGAAGACATAAAAATTACACCCAAATTAATAAAACAGATCGCCTACAAATTTCTTAATACTTCATATTTATGGGGTGGCAAATCTGTGTTCGGCATTGATTGCAGTGGCTTCACGCAAATGACTTATAAATTTTTAAATGTTCATTTGCCCAGGGACGCGTGGCAACAGGCCGAAAATGGAGAAGTGGTAAATTTTTTACAAGAAGCTCATTGCGGTGATCTCGCTTTTTTTGATAATGATGAAGGCAAAATAGTTCATGTTGGGTTGCTGCTCAATAGCGATGAAATCATACATGCTTCAGGGAAAGTACGCGTTGATAAAATCGATACCCAGGGAATTCTAAATCTTGAAACAAAACAGAGAACCCATAAGCTTCGGATAATAAAGAGATTTTTTTAAGAATTAGATTTCTTATAAATAAGTTGCTACATTATATTTTTTAAATCAAAAAAGATCAAACAATATATTGATGAAGAAAGGATTTTTTGGCGTTATTTTTCTCATTACATGTGTGAACGTTTTTTCACAGGAATTATCTTATACTACTTGTAAAAACTGCTGGAACCCTGATTCTTTAGGGAATCAGAGGGTTGTTCTCAAGTTCGCCAGTTCCGGTAAATATGCAAAGGCAATTATTCCCTGGAGACGGAGAGATAGAAATCCACAGGCAAAAAGAATTATTATTCAGGATGCGAAAACAAAGCAAAAGATAGTAAATATAAAAACAGGTATCCTTAACCGTGAGTCAGGAGAAATATATTTTGAGCCGGTTTCAGGTGCAGGCATTTATTATGTATATTATATGCCTTACAAAAATGAAGGCAACTCCAATTATCCAAAGGGAATTTATTTAACCCCGGATACAACGGCTTCGCAAGAATGGTTGAGTGGGTTAAATACTACTTCACCTTTGGCCGTAGTGAAAGAAATTCAATCTATTGATTCATTCAATACCTTCTATCCGATGGAAATTATTGCCACGAAGGCAGAAACGGAGCAATTGATCGAAAAAAGCAAATCTGCGTCTTATATTATTTTTCCTGAAGATCGTGAGCACTCCATTAGAATGGTTAATGATCTTCCCCAGCGCTGGATTGCAAACGGCCCCAAAAACTATTTTAATTCCACTGCTTTAAAAGGAGAAAATTTTGCATTTCAATTGGGCATATATGCTTTGCAGAATCTTGAAAACGTGAAGATCAATTTTAGTGATCTTGCCACATCAAAGGGAGAGATAATCTCGTCAAAAAATATTTTTTGTATTAATACAGGCGGCATTGCCTACAACGGATCACTATTCAATAAGGAGTTAGATATTGATCAATACAAAGTGCAGCCGCTTTGGTGTGGAATTGATGTGCCTGTTGCTGCCCGCGCCGGAATATACGAGGGGAAAGCAATTATTTCGGTTGATGGAAAGTCAACGGTAGAAGTTCGAATATCCCTTACAGTTAGTAATCATGCTGAGAAGAATGGTGGCGTTAACGAGCCTTGGAAAATGACGCGGTTACGCTGGCTGAATTCTACGATGGCGCAAGAGAATACAGTAATAGCGCCTTATACGCCGTTAGTAATTAAAAAAGATACGATTAGCTTCCTAGGCAGAAAATTAGAAATTAATAATGATGGCTTTCCGAAACAGATACAAACATTCTTCAATCTGGAAATGACAGGTTATAAAGAGCAGTCAAATAATTTATTGACGGAGCCCATTCATTTTCATTTTACAAATCTGTCAAATGGAAAAAATATGGTATTAAGAAGCGGCGGTGTTGAATTTATTAAAAGAGAACCTGGAACTGTTCAGTGGAAAGCAACGAGTAATAATGATACACTGGAAATGGAAGTATTTGCTTCGATGGAATTCGATGGATTTTTATCTTACCGGGTAAAACTAACCGCGTTGCGGGACATTAGCCTGAAGGATATTACCATGCATATTCCTTTTGAAAAAAAAGAAGCGAAATATATGATGGGCCTCGGCCAAAAAGGCGGCAACCGGCCGGAAAATATTGATTGGAAATGGGACGTGGCACATAAAAACCAGGATGGAGCCTGGGTGGGAAATGTAAACGCCGGTCTTCAATATTCTTTGCGAGATGAAAGGTATGTGCGCCCGCTTAACACCAACTTTTATTTGCAGAAACCTTTACTGTTACCACTTTCCTGGGGCAATGAAAATAGAGGCGGAATAACGATTGCCGAAAAAGGGAAATCAATACTTGCTAATAATTATAGTGGTGAACGGAACATGAACAAAGGAGATGTGCTTTATTATAATTTTAATTTGCTCATTACACCGTTTCATCCTATCAAGACTGACTTTCAGTGGAATACCAGGTTTTTTCACGCGTATAAACCAATAGACACTATTAAGGCTACCGGGGCTACCATAATTAATATTCACCATGCCACGGCCATAAATCCCTATATCAATTATCCGTTTATAGAATGGAAAGCCATGAAAGCCTATATCGATTCAGCCCATGCTGCCGGTTTGAAAGTAAAAATTTACAACACGATTCGCGAGTTATCCGACCATGCTTATGAAATATTTGCCTTAAGAAGCCTCGGGCATGAAATCTATTCAGGCGGGAAGGGCAGGGGCTTCAGTTGGTTGCAGGAACACCTGGATAGTGATTATATACCTGCGTGGTTTGTTCCCGAATTGAAAGATGCTGCTATCATAAATAGTGGTGCAAACCGATGGCACAATTACTATGTTGAAGGCATGAATTGGTTAACAAAAAATGTGGGCATCGATGGTATTTATCTGGATGATGTAGCATTTGATCGCGTTACCATGAAACGAATAAAACGCGTTCTAACAAATGACGGCCATCCGGGAATTATTGATTTGCATTCTGCCAATCAATTCAATAAAAATGACGGATTTAATAACAGCGCTAATTTATATATGGAACACTTTCCCTATCTCAATCGTTTATGGTTTGGAGAATATTTTGATTATGAAAAAAATGATCCCGATTTTTTCCTTACAGAGGTAAGCGGTATTCCTTTTGGTTTGATGGGAGAGATGTTACAAGGTGGTGGTAATCCGTGGCGTGGAATGATTTATGGGATGACCAACAGGATGCCGTGGAGCGACAATGCTGACCCACGGCCCATTTGGAAGGTTTGGGACAACTTTGGAATGCAAGGCACAAAAATGATTGGATATTGGGTTGATGCAAACCCGGTAAAAACGGATAATGAAAAAGTTTTGGCAACCATTTTTAAAAAGAAAGGGAAAGTGCTGATAGCAATTGCAAGTTGGGCTAACGAGGACGCCTACGTGCAATTAAAAATAGACTGGAAAAAATTAGGCATTGATCCTTCAAAAGCAACCATTACAGCTCCCGAAGTTAAAAATTTTCAATCCAAAAAATCTTTCAAAATCATTGAAAAAATCCCGGTAGAAAAAGGCAAAGGCTGGCTGCTGATTTTAAAATAACGAGAGATTCGACATTATAGAATAATCTTCAATTAGAATATAAAAAACCTAGATAAAACTTACGCCTGCATGTTCAAGTTTTTTATATTTATCATAATCGAACCGGTAATAAAAGGCACCCTTTTTTGAAAATAATTTTTCTTTTTCCTGCAGCTTTACCAATATGTTAAGCGCTAATATTTTTCTTGAAAAATTTCGCTTGTCAAAAGTTGTTTCATAAATAGCCTCATATAAATTTTGTAATTGCGGAAGCGTAAATTTCTCAGGTAATAGCTCAAACCCAATTGGATGGTTTGCAACCTTTTGGCGCAGCCTTTCCCTGGCTAAGGCGATCATTTTTTTATGATCAAAAATCATCGAAGGAATACTGCGCGTATCAAACCATTTTGCATTATGCGCCATCATTAATGAGGGCGTATAATCATCAATTTTTATTAAAGCAAAGTAAGCAATGGATACCACCCTGCCGCCCGGGTCGCGGTTTACAGCCCCAAAACTATAAAGTTGTTCCAGGTAAATATTCTTAATGCCGGTGAGTATTTCCAAAACGCGAAAAGCAGCCTCTTCCACAGATTCATTTTTTTTTACAAAGCCACCCATCAATGACCAGTTTCCCAGTTTGGGTTCCATAAGCCTTTTTATAAGTAGCGCTTTTAGGTCTTTTCCATCAAAGCCCAATATTATGCAATCAACTGCTATGAGCATTTTATCATATGAGTCATACTCAAGAATATTATCGGTATCGTTTTTTGGCGATTGCATTTATTTTTTACTAATTATACGGAAAAAAAAGTGTTTGATTGACTACCAAAACTTAACATACAATGCTGATATTATTAAAAGGGTTAGAATAATTAAAAGTATTGTCTGAGGCTTCAATTTAAACATTGCCTTATCCAGTTCAAATGCCTTTGGATTTATTTTTGGCCCACCAAGACTTATGGCTATCATAATGATCATAGTAAACATAAATGATAAGCCCATACATATGTGGAACGGAATCTCATAACCGCCTTTCCCATTTGCATAAGCGGTGTACAAAAAGTTCTCATGACCCATTAACTGCGGTGCCAGTTCATTGAAAAAGATAGAAAACAGGAAGCCAACAATTACACCGACAATCGCAGCCAGGCCTGTTGTTCTTTTCCAAAACATACCGAGGAAGAACATTGCGAAAACACCAGGGCTAATGAAGCCTGTATATTTTTGAATGTAAGTAAATCCACCCACTCCGCCGATTCCGAGCAGATCGTTCCATGTAAAAAGAACAGCAAGGATCATAGCAACAAAAACGGTGATGCGCCCAACGATTACCTGGCGCTTTTCATTAGCCTCTTTTCCAATATATTTTTTATGAATGTCTAACGTGTAAATTGTAGATATACTATTTACCTTGCCTGCCAATGAAGCAACAATCGCCGCCGTTAAAGCCGCAACAGATAAGCCTTTTAGCCCAGTTGGTAAAAAAGTAAGCACAGCAGAATAAGCCCCGTCTTTGCCGCCGACTAACTGTGGTAATAGTCCTTTAGAATATAAAACAAACGCGGCGATGCCGGGCAACATAACAATTACCGGCATGAGTAATTTTAGTAACCCCGCAAATAATATTCCCGTGCGTGCAGTTTGTAAATCAGCGCCCAGCGCACGTTGCGTAATGTATTGATTGCATCCCCAATAATTGAGATTAATGATCCATATACCGGCAAGGTACGAGGCCAGTCCGGGGAAAGTAAGGTATTTATCAACTTCGTTTTGAGAAGATGCTGCCGTGGGCCTTGGAATAATCATTTTAAAATGCTCGGGGGCATTTTGCACGAGTGCCTTAAAACCCGCAATAGCATTGCTTCCAACTCCAAACTTTTCTCCCACAACCGTCAATGCAATATAAGTAGTAACTAAACCACCGATGATCAAAACCGCAACCTGGATTACATCAGTGTAACCGATAACTTTCATACCTCCCAGCGAAATTATCAGTGCAAAAATCGCAAGCCCAATCATTATTACATGGAGATATCCGCCACCGGTAATGCCATTTATAGCAACAGCGCCGAGATACAATATTGAAGTAAGATTTACAAACACATAAAGGAATAACCAGAAGATCGCCATAATTAAAGCCACCGATTCATTATACCTCGTTTTTAAAAACTGGGGCATGGTATAAATATGATTTTTAAGATAAACCGGTATAAACCAAACAGCCACAATAATTAAAGCAATAGCTGCGATCCACTCATAAGCAGCTACAGCGATACCGAGAAAAAATCCCTCGCCGCTCATTCCAATAAATTGCTCTGCGGAAATATTTGAAGCAATCAATGAAGCGCCAATAGCCCACCAGGTAAGCGTTCCTTCAGCAAGAAAGAATGCTTTTGCATCATGCTCATTTCTTTTACGCTTATTATAAATGTAATAGCCATAGCTGGCCACAATAATAAAATAGATTATAAAAATCGCATAATCGGCAAATGCAAAATTCTTGTTCATAAGCAATCGTAGTTTGAAATTTTATATATTGTTTTTAAGTCAGTTATATCTTTAACAAATATTCATCAAATATTTCAAAAAAAATAAAAATAAAAAGAATGATTTTTAGATTGACTGGTTCTATTTAAACCGCATTATTAAACTTAGTCTTATGAAAATTAATTTATTATTTATTGTTCAATTGATAATAAACATCATTCCACCTGATTTCATTTTTAAGTTCGCGCATCTTTGTTTCTTTACCTATCAGCACTATTTCAATGCCGGCCATGTCTGCAAAGTCTTCGAGATGTTCGGATGTAAGGTTCTGACTAAAACAAGTGTGATGTGCACCGCCGGCTAATATCCATGCTGCGCAACCTGTCGCCATATCCGGAAGAGGTTTCCATAAAACTCTTGCAACAGGCAGTTTTGGAAGATCATGTTTTGGAGCAATAGCCTCCACCTCATTAACCAACAATCGAAAACGATTGCCCATATCAACAATAGATGCATTTAGCGCCGCGCCGCCACTAACGTTAAAGACTAAACGAACAGGATCGCCCTTGCCTCCAATTCCCAGTGGATGAATTTCACAGGAAGGTTTGGCGTTAGCAATGGAAGGACAAATTTCCAGCATGTGTGAGCCCAATACCATTTGATTACCTGGTTCAAAATGATAAGTGTAATCTTCCATAAATGAATTTCCTCCATTTAAACCAGTTGCCATTACTTTCATCGCTCTAACGAGTGCAGCCGTTTTCCAATCGCCTTCCCCGGCAAAACCATACCCATCTGCCATCAAACGCTGGGCCGCTATTCCGGGTAACTGAGCCATGCCATGCAGGTCTTCAAACGTGTCTGTAAATCCTTTAAAATTTCCTTGCTCCAAAAAATTTCTTAATCCAATTTCTATTGTTGCTGCTTCACGTAGAGAGCTATATTTATCACCACCTTTTTTCAAACTTTCCGTCAGAAGAAATTGCTCATCATAAACGGTGCATAATCTATCAATTTCACTTTCACTTACTTCATTATTCAACTTAACTAAATCACCAATACCATGTGTATTTACAGAATAACCAAACTTCATTTCTGCTTCTACTTTATCTCCATCTGTTACAGCCACATACCGCATGTTATCACCAAAGCGAACAAATTTTGCCTGTTGCCAATCATTCCATCCCGCTGCGGCTCTGGACCAAACGCCCAAACTCTTCAACACAGATTTATCTTGCCAATGCCCGACTACAATCTTTCTCTTCATGCGCATCCGGCTCACCATAAATCCAAACTCACGATCTCCATGCGCGCTTTGGTTCAGGTTCATAAAGTCCATATCAATGTCATTCCATGGGATGTCTCGGTTGAACTGCGTGTGCAAATGACACAATGGTTTCTGCAAAATTTTTAATCCCCCAATCCACATTTTTGCCGGAGAAAAAGTATGCATCCACGCTATGACACCGATACAATTTTTATTAGTATTTGCCTCCAGGCACAACGAATAAATTTCCTCGGGAGTTTTTACAGTGGGCTTATAAACTACGGTTACAGGAATTTGGCCCGCGTCATTAAATTCTTTTGAAATGATTTGGGAATGTTCGGCAACTTTTTTCAATGTTTCTTCTCCATACAAATGCTGGCTCCCTGTTGCAAACCAGACTTCCAATTTTTTAAGATCTTTCATTGTTGTTATTTTAAAATTTATTCGAGGATGACAAAATCAACATTTACCTTTTCAGGCAACCAAAGAAATTCTATAATTGGGTAAGCGGCTTTGCTTGAAAAGCACAAAAAATGAAAATAATATTCCTTCGATCTCTTATTTATGTTTTAAAAATTTTCTATTTAGATGGCTATAATTTTTTGATTCAATTCATCTATTAGAATGGTTCAGCAGCACGAAAATTATTAAAATATTTATTGTCCATAATAACTATTGGAACCATGTTTTCGCTCAAAATGTTTTTTTATCAAAGCATCTTTTAATCGTGGCGCATCTGAATTTATACTTTCGGTTAAATATGCCATTTGCGCGATGTTTTCCAGCACCGCACTGTTGTAAACTGCTTTGGCTGCTGTTTTCCCCCAGGTGAATGGTGCGTGATTTCCTACCAAAATCATTTCAGTTTCTTCATAGCTTAATTTCTTTTCTATAAAACAATTAATAATCTGGTGGCCGGTTTCATATTCATAATCGCCTTGTATCATATCATCTTTCATCGGTGGCGTGCAAGGAATGTCCACTGTATTATGATCGGCATGTGTTGTTCCGAAAATAGGGATATCTCTTTGCGCCTGCGCCCATGATGTCGCGAACATTGAATGTGTGTGAGAAATTCCACCAATGTTTTTCCATTGGCTATAAAGTACAGCATGTGTTTTAGTATCTGATGAAGGACGCAAATTTCCTTCAACAATCTTTGCGTCAAAATCAACAATTACCATTTGGGAAGGAGTCAACTCTTCGTAAGGAACACCGCTTGGCTTAATGGCAAAAACGCCTAAAGCCCTGTCTGCTGCGCTCACATTTCCAAAAGTAAAAAGCACTAAACCCAATTTGGGTAATTGCATGTTAGCTTCATAAGCTTCCTGCTGTATATGTTCGTATTTTTTTTGCGTGGGCATTAGCTTGCTAATTGTTGTTCTATAAATTCGCCTGATTGCAAATATTTCAAATACCTTTTTTTATAAATTTCTACTTTATTTTCATCCGGAAAATATTCCTTATCGAAACCCTGGCCCATGGCTGCCATAGCATCTTCAACTTTATCATAAATGCCGGCCGCAGTTGCTGCAAACATCCCGGCACCGGTCGCGCATGTTTGTTCCGAACGATGAATTTTTATCGGCATATTTATTACATCGGCCATGGTTTGCATAATGTAAGGCGACTTTCGTGCAACGCCTCCGATGCCTATCAATCCTTTTACCGGAATGCCTTGTTCATTGAAGCGGTCCACAATTGCTTTGGCTCCAAAACAAGTTCCTTCTACCAAAGCCTTAAAAATTCTTGGGGCATCTGTGCCCAGGTTTAAACCACTTAGGGTTGCTTTTAATAATTGATTGGCATCCGGAGTTCTCCTTCCGTTCAGCCAATCAACAAACAGTTCATCATTTTCATTCAATTGCAGTTTTTCTGCGGCGGAAGAAAGCGCGCGAATCATTTTCTCTTCAAATTCCTCTATCAATTTATTAGCCGTTGAATCATCAATAATTTTAGAATCTTTTAATAAATTATTTATTGGCCACGCAAGAATATTTTTAAACCATGCATACGTATCTCCAAAGGCGGATTGCCCTGCTTCCATACCCAACATGCCCGGTACAACGGACCCCGGCACTTGCCCGCAAATACCTCCTACTAATATTCCCTCCACTTCATTATTGGGTACCACAAGAATATCGCAGGTAGACGTGCCCATTACTTTACTTAAGTGGTAAGGTTGTATTTGGCCACCAACCGCGCCCATGTGCGCATCGAAGGCACCGACACCAATAACCACATCTGTAGAAAGCCCTAACCTGGTAGCCCATTCAGACGATAGGTTGCCTGCTGATTGATCAGCAGTATATGTTTCTTTGAAAAGTTTTGTAGTAAAGCAATTCAGTAAAGGATCCAAAGATTTAAAGAACTCATTGGGAGGCAAGCCGCCGAACTCAGCGGCCCATAAAGCTTTATGGCCTGCTGAACAAACACCTCTTTTCATCTGGCTTACATCCGTGCCGCCTGTAAGTAAAAAAGGAATCCAATCGCAATGCTCCACCCAGGAATAAAGTGCCTTACTGACGGAGTCGTCTACACGGATGACGTGAAGTAATTTTGCCCAGAACCATTCAGAGGAATAAACGCCTCCAACAAATTGTAAATAATTGGCTTCGAATTTCGCCGCATGTTCATTTATTTCCGCCGCTTCTCTTGTTGCGGTATGGTCTTTCCACAACACGAACATTGCGTTTGGATTATCTTCAAAACCAGGTGTCAATGCAAGTGGAGTGCCTGTTTTATCTACTGCTACCGGCGTTGAACCGGTCGTATCAACAGATATTGCTTTCATATTGGACGCCACATCTTTTCCTGCAACTTTTATACACTCCAGGATGGTTGTTGCAAGTCCTTCAACATAATCAAGCGGATGTTGCCTGAATTGGTTTTGTGCTGCCCGGCAGTATAATCCTTTTTTCCACCTGGGATAATAAAAAACCGCTGAGGATATTTCTTTGCCATTTTGGGCATTTAATATTACAGACCGAACAGAATCCGTTCCGTAATCAACTCCCATAACGTATGAATGATCGGGCATTTGTTTTAAGCAATCTTATTAGGAAGCAAGGTAGGAATAATTTTTAAGTGTCAGACTAACATTTATAAAACTTCCTTTTTTATTGTTGATCAAATTTCGATTCATATAAAATAATATTATTAAAAAAATCTTATTTCATTGTGACCTTTTGATAAAGGTGAGTTTTGATCGTAGGCGCAAAAATGCCGCGGAACTTAAAGATGCAATACTAAGTAAGTATTATTTGAATTTAAAATTTAATGATATTAGATTAGAATTAAGGTCGTCAAATTAATGAGTATAAGAGCTACCAAGGGTTTTTCTATTAGAAATATGTATTAAGAAGTTTTAATTACGTCCACAACCACTCGCGTTTTTCCTCCGTCAGCGCCTGAAGCGCCTTCGCGTCAAGATTGAAGATTCAAAGAATTATTCACTTTGAACTGGTTGGATAATTAATTAATATCAAATTTTTTCCGGTTTCCTGCCGGTGCTTTAGTATAATCGTAATGTCGTCTTTATTAGAAATCTTTACCTATATCATCTTTTAATTCAACTACAGTAACCTTTCCATATTTTTCTGCTATTGGTTTTATTTCTGAGGCCTTTCCGATCAATACAAATTGAAGATTATTTTTTGGAAAATATTTCGCAATTATTTCATTGGCTTTGGCAACGGTAACAGCATTTACATTTGCTTCGAAATTATTAATGTATGATTCATCAAAACCATACCAGAACATAAGCACCAGTAATCCCGCAAGTTGGTCGGTAGTTTGGTATTGAGGAGGCGACATGCCTATCATATAATTTTTTGCTGAGTTCAATGTTTCTTCGTCTATGGCCTGTGTATGCAGCCTGTTTATAACTTCCAATGCCTTATCAATAGTAGCTTGCGTAGTTGCATTTGCAGTGTGCGTGGAGATAATAAAGGAACCTGTTTTTTGATTATAATCAAAATAGCTTCCCGCGCCATATGTAAGCCCGGATTTTATGCGCAATTCATTATTCATCCAGGAAGTAAACTTGCCGCCAAAAAAGGTATTTATTACTTGAACCGCCAGGTAATCAGGATTATTCCTTGTTATCCCCGCACCGCCGATATATAATGTTGTTTCAAGAGCATCGTCTTTGTTTACCAATAATATTCTCGCATTACCCGGCACCGCTTCAGGGTGATAAACAGCCCTGGTAACCGGTGGAGTTTTTTTCCATTCGGAAAATAATTTAGTAAGTATTGCTTTCATTTTACCCGTCTTAAAATCACCAACTATAGAAATTGCAGAGCCTGCGGGATTGTAATATTTCTTATAAAAATTTCTTGCGTCATTGGCATTTAGCGGAGTCAATGAACTAACGGTGCCGGATACCACATTTCCGTATATATTTTTGCCATAAAAAAATCTATTCCAATATGCGTGTATTACAGCCCCGGGGCTTTCCTTTGCCTGGTCAAGCCCAATCAAAGCGAGTTTTTTTTCTTTGCCGAAGTCTTCCTCAGAAAAAACCGGGTTCACCAACATCTCTTTGATCATTGGTAAAAGTGTGTCCTTATCCTTTGCCGCAAACTTTGTTGACAAGCCTGCATTGTCGATGGAGGCATAGGTGTTCAGGTCTGCACCGAGAAAATCAAACCGCTCTTCAATTTCTTTTTTTGTAAAGCTTTTGGTGCCGCACTTCAGGCATGTTCCTGTTAAACTGGCGAGGCCCGCCTGCTCACCATCATTTATAGCGCCTGCAGGTACAATTGCGTCAAGGCTTATTATCGGCACATCATGCTTTTCCATAAAATAAATAACCAGTCCGTTGGGCAATTGAACCTTATCAAAATGAGGTAACTGGTAGCGTGGTTTATTTTGGCCGCTGGCTGCATAAATAGTTGTTACAAATATTAAGAAGATCGATATAGATTTAATACTTTTTTTCATAATTAGTCCTCCACATTTGTTTGTAAAATACCTACCGTTCTGTTTGATTTTTTGAAATATTTATTCGCCACGCGTTGTACATCCGCAACGGTAACTTTATTATATTCAGCACTCGCATCAAACATTTTTTTATAGCCGCCAAAGAAAACTTCATAATTACCAATTGTTCCGGATTTTCCATTTATAGTTTCTACCTGCGAATAAAAATTCATCAGTTTGATATTTTTTACTTTTTGTAATTCGTCTTCAGTAATACCGTCTTTTTTTATTTTATCCAATTCTATATAAATTGCTTTTTCAAGAGCGGTTGCTTTAATACTATCGCTGCACTGAGCATATATATTAAAGGTAAAAGGATCGAAAGAATACGCCATGCCCGTGCCGATATCGGTTGCAAGTTGCTGCTGGTCTACAAGAGAAGCGTACAACCGCGAAGAATGGCCGTTTGATAAAACCTGGTTCAACACGTCGAGCGCATAATAATCACTATCCCGCGTAGCAGGTACATGATAGCTGATCATCAAATAAGGAGTTGTAACACTTCGCTGTACCATTACCCGGCGTTCCCCATTTTGCGGTGGCTCAACATTATGTACTAACGGGGGTGGCGGCTGCGCCGGAATCGGCTCCATGTATTGCTTCGCGAGCCGCTCCACTTCGGCAAATGTTACGTTCCCCGTTATTACTGCCACGCAATTATTAGGAGCGTAGTACGTCTTAAAATATTTTTCCAGGTCTGATTTTCTCCAATTTAAAATATCGGTTTCATATCCAAGCACAGGCCAATGATAGGGATGTTGTTCAAACGCTGTAGCATTAACCGCTTCACTTAATGGCTCCCACGGCGAATTTTCAAAATCAGTCCGCCATTCTGAGTGTACAACGCCACGCTCGCTTTCTATAATTGCGGTATCAAATGCAAGGTTTGCCATACGATCTGATTCTATATCGAATAACAGTTCCAGTTTTGAAGCGGGAAACCAATCTGTGTATGCCGTAATATTTTCCGTGGTATATGCATTGTTGGTACCGCCGTTAAATTCTTCCACACGGTCTAATTGATTGTGGCCATATTTTTTTGCGCCGTTAAACATCATGTGTTCAAAAAAATGCGATATACCTGTAATGCCATTGTGTTCATTTCTTGAGCCTACTTTAAAAAACAAGTACATGTTGGCGTTAGGAATTGAATTGTCTTCCATCACAAGAAATTTCATTCCGTTTTTAAGCGTAAAAGATTTTACATCGCTGGCCTTTAATTGTGCATTTACTTTAGGGCATGAGATAAGAAAAATAAAAATGCAAATATTTAGAGCTTTCATAAATGATATAAATTGTAACGGCAAATATAAATCGATTTTAAAAAGACTTTCATTTTTGCTACGACGAAGCTTTATAATTTATATTGAATATTAAGGTTTATTGCCGACGAGTTCATAAATAATTTGAAAAAAAATTTGCAATTCGCTTGTATTGTGATTTAGTTTTTAATAGAGACCATGACATTTAATTAAAGATGAATTACCTTTAAATTGCAGCAGGCTTTCTTGCCACGGTTGCTTGTAACGAAAAATAAAATCATGAATAATTTTAGCAGGAGAAGATTTCTGAAAGCAGCTTCCCTGCTGATGGCTGCACCTTTTGTCCCAAAAATATTTGGTGTAAAAAAAGACAAGCCGTTGCTGTCTTTTTCCACGCTTGGCTGCCCTGATTGGAACTTTAAGCAGGTTACAGATTTTGCAATGCAACATAATTACCAGGGCATTGAGTTGCGAGGGCTACTCCGGCAGATGGATCTTCCTAAATGCCCTGAATTCAACACACCGAAAAATATTGCTGAAACAATATCAATAATGAAAGATAAAAATCTTGCGTTTGTTGACCTTGGTTCATCTACAAATTTGCACATTGCTGAAGCCGCTGAAAGATTGAAAAATTTTGATGAAGCAAGACGTTTTATTGATCTTGCTGAAAAAATATTTTGCCCCTTCGTGAGAGTTTTTCCCAATAAAATTCCACCAGGCCAGGACAAGAATGAAACGATGGATCTTATAGTAAAAGGTTTGCTGGATCTTGGAGAATATGCCAAAGGAAGTAATGTAAGCGTACTAATAGAAACGCATGGCGATCTTGTATGGTCATCTGATATTGAAAAAGTGATGCAAGAAGCTTACAATGAGCATACGGGCCTTGTGTGGGATATTACCAATATGTGGTCAATTACAAAAGAACCGCCGCCAGAGGTATATGAAAAACTAAAAAAATACATCCGTCATACGCATGTAAAAGATTTGAAAATGATTGATGGAAAAGAACAGTATATTTTTTTAGGCCGTGGCGAGGTTCCTATTTTTACCGCGATAGACGCTCTGGAAAATGGAGGTTATAATGGATACTATAGTTTTGAGTGGGAAAAATTATGGCATCCTGAGATTGGAGAGCCGGCGGAAGCACTTGCCGATTATTCCAACGTTATGTTAAAGCATTTCAACGGGCAATAACATTGCTAACAATGCACGCTAAATGAAAGGCAAATATTTTTTAAATATTTTCATTCGATACATAAAAAATTGAACTGATGCCCGATTCTACTTATATAAATAACAAAGCAAAACCAAACAATACATACGACGCTATTATAGTTGGTTCAGGCATCAGTGGAGGTTGGGCTGCAAAAGAACTTTGCGAAAAAGGTTTAAAAGTTTTATTGCTTGATCGGGGCCGAAATGTTGTTCACGGAGATTACCCAACTGCTACTAAAGCTCCGTGGGAATTTACGCATCGCCTGCATTTGTCAGAAGAAGACAAACGGAAAAATTTTGTTCAGAGTCGCCACTATTCTTTTCGGGAAGACAATAAACACTTTTACATTAACGACCAGCAAAACCCTTATGAAGAAACGAAACGTTTCGACTGGATACGTGGCGACGTAGTTGGCGGCCGCTCTTTATTATGGGCAAGAGCTTGTTACCGCTGGAGCGATCTTGATTTTGAGGCAAACTTAAAAGATGGCCATGGTATTGACTGGCCCATTCGATATAAAGACATTGCCCCGTGGTATGATTATGCGGAAACTTTTATTGGCGTAAGTGGAAATGCAGATGGAATACCGCAGCTTCCTGATGGAAAATATATACCGCCATTTGAAATGAACTGTGCGGAAAAAGTTTTTAAGCAAAAAGTAGAAGCAAAATTTGCTGACCGTAAAGTGATCATGGGAAGAACGGCCAACCTTACAAAGCCAGTACAGGGCAGGGGACAATGCCAGGCGCGAGATCTTTGTCACCGGGGTTGCCCTTATGGCGCTTATTTTAGTACTAACGCCAGCACCATACCCGCAGCGTATGCTACAGGAAAGCTAACGGTAAGGCCGTACTCGATTGTGAATAAAATAATTTATGACGAACAAAGACAAAGAGCTACAAGTGTGGAAATTATTGATGCCGAAAGTAAGCATGAAGAAGGGTTTTATGCTAAGATTATTTTCCTGAATGCGTCTACGGTAGCCACTGCATCTATTTTATTAAACTCAACGTCAGGGCGCTTTCCCAACGGCTTTGGCAACAGTAGCGACCAGGTAGGGCGTAACCTGATGGATCATCATAAAGGAACGGACATATCCGCGGATATTGAAGGTTTTGAAGACAGCTATTATTTTGGCCGCAGGCCAACAAGTATCTATATACCCCGCTTTCAAAATATTAATAATAAAAGTTCCGATTTTATTCGCGGTTATTATTTTGGTGGAATGGCTTCAAGGCCTCCAAGCCGAAGTGATGCACCCATAGGCGCTGAATTGAAAGAGGCGTTAACAGAGCCGGGCGGATGGAAAATGAATATGTGGTATGCCGGCGAGTGCCTCCCTTATCCGGACAACCGTATTACGCTTAATACCAATAAAAAAGACCAGTGGGGCCGCCCGCTCGTTGTTGTTGATTGCGAATTTAAAGACAATGAAAAAGCAATGCATAACGATGTTGCCATTTCTGGAAAAGAAATAATGGAGGCTGCAGGTTTCAAAAATATTTCCGTTAGCGACAGCATGTCTTTCCCCGGAAATTCAAACCATGAAATGGGTACGGCGCGCATGGGCGTAGATCCAAAAACTTCAGTGTTAAATAGCTATAATCAAATGCACGAGGTGTCAAATGTATTCATTACAGATGGATCATGCATGGCGTCCAGCGCATGCCTCAATCCTTCGCTAACTTACATGGCACTTACAGCAAGAGCCTGCGACTTCGCGGTGCGTGAAATGAAAAAATTAAATATTTAAGTTGTAGTTGCTCCATCTTAAAATCAAATTAACTTTAAACAGTAATAGTATTTATAAAATCTTGAAATGAAAAGAAAACTGTTATTGCAAATCGCATTTTTATTTTTTTTAATTCTATTTGCGATGAGCGGTTTTGCCCAAAGTAAAATCCCGACCGATGCGCCTGTGCGTGTAGCCCTTGCCGGTATAACCCATGATCATGTAGGCTGGATTTTGAGTCGTAAAAAACCTGATATTATACTAGTCGGAATTTATGAACCTAACAAGGAACTTGCACAGCGCTATGCGAAACGTTACAGCATCGACCCTGCAATATTTTATAATAACCTAGACAAAATGCTGGATGCTACGAAACCAGAAATAACACTTGCATTTGGGTCAGTATATGCACACCTCTCAGTAGTGCAGGCTTGTGCGCCCCGCCATATAAATGTAATGGTGGAGAAACCTCTTGCGGCATCCCTTAAGCAAGCTTTGGAAATGGATGCGCTTGCAAAAAAATTCAATATCCTTCTGCTTACCGATTTTGAAACTTCATGGTATCCTTCAACAGTGAAAACCTACGAGCTAACTAATGACAGTAATTACATTGGTAACATTAAAAAAGTCGTGATTCACGATGGGCACCAGGGGCCAAAGGAAATTGGCGTAAGTAAAGAGTTTTTTAATTGGCTCACTGATCCTGTACAAAATGGTGGCGGGGCTCTTATAGATTTTGGATGTTACGGCGCCAATCTTATGACCTACCTGATGAAGGGAGAACAGCCGATTTCAGTTACGGCAGTTACACGCCATTTTAAACCGGATATTTATCCAAAAGTTGATGATGAGGCAACGATTATTGTTTCTTATCCAACTGCGCAATGTATTATCCAGGCATCTTGGAACTGGCCTTTTGGGAGAAAAGATATGGAGGTGTATGGTACAAAAGGCTACGTGATATCGACAAATAGCACTGACATGCGGTTAAGAGCACAGCCTGATTCTGCTGAACATTTTATTCACGTGAACGCAACCGATGTTCCCGTTTATCTTGATCCTTTTTCTTACGTAGCTGATGTAATAAGAAAAAAAATTACGGTTCCTGAAAATGGTGTTTATTCCCTGAAGACAAATATAACGGTCATGCGTATACTAAGCGCTGCCAGCGAATCGGCTTCCACAGGAAAGACGATTTATTTCGCCAAATAAATTGCACATTGTTTAACTATATTTTAAAAAAAATTGCCTTTCATGTCTTTTCCTAAAATTCCTTCATTATTGAATACACGTATTTTAAATCCACATTTTGCCGGTGATCCTGCGTAGATTTATATTTTAAAAAATCTTTGGCTGAATTCTGATTATCAAATTGAATAGCATCCTATTTTAGTCAGGGCCTACAAATTAAAGTGTTCGATTTTCCTAACGAAAGTGTTCATATTCGTACACCCGCGGCAAACACTTCTCCACTTAAACGTTCTGTATCAATACTATAAGGCATTGGTATGATGGTTGAAAATATCAATATAAATATTTTGCAGGAACCTGGTTTTTGAGATGATAATCAGAAAGTAGTAACTGAAAGGCACCCTGGATTATTTAAATGTATTTGCTTTGCGCACAAAAGCAAAAGAAATTTTAAAGGCAGATTAAATAAGTAAAAGAAGTTAAACATCAATCAGTTTAATATTTAGAGAAAACAATTATATCTCATGATAAAAAATTATTTTAAAATAGCGTGGCGAAACCTGGCAAAATATAAATTCATTTCATTTATAAATTTATTCGGACTAGCGGTTGGGCTTACCTGCTGTTTGCTCATCACTACTTATATTTTGAATGAGTTGAGTTATGATAAGTTTAATAAAAACGCAGAAAATATATACCGCGTCACGCGAACCTTTAATGACAAAAATGGTGTTGTGTCACTCACACTAAGCACCGTTGCGCCACCTTTTGGTTATTATTTCCCCACAGATTTTCCGGAGATAAAAAATATGACCCGGCTTCTTAGCAACGGCATCACACCGCTTAAATACAAAGACAAACTTATTAATGAACCAGATGCATATTTTGCAGATGAAAATTTCTTTAATGTTTTCACACTCCAGGTAACTGAAGGAGATCCGAAGACCGCATTGAAAGATCCTTTTTCAATAATGATGACTGAGGAGACCGCGAAAAAATACTTTGGTAATGAAGATCCAATGAACAAAGTGGTCAAAGTCAATAATCAATTTGATGCGAAAGTTACTGGTATCTATAAAAGCTTCCCTGAAAATGCGCACATGCATCCTGGTTTCCTGATATCATTTAACACGTTGAAAGATTCGGCAGTTTATGGTGCAGAAAATCTGCGAATCAACTGGGGCAACAATTCTTTCTTTACTTACATCGTTCTTCCAAAAAATTATAATGCAAAGAATATGGTCGCACAGTTTCCGGCATTTTTGGACCGGCGCATGGACCATAAAGATTATGGCGGCGACTTACCATCGAAATACAATAAACTGAGTTTACAAAAACTAACCGATATCCATCTTTATTCCCATACCGATTATGAGGCAGAAGCCAACGGCGATATTAGCAGGGTGTATATTTTTTCTGCTATAGCACTATTTATTTTATTAATCGCCTGTATCAATTATATGAATTTATCGTCTGCGCGTTCGGCATTGCGTGCTAAAGAAATAGGTATACGCAAAGTTGTTGGCGCCCGTAAAAGGGAATTAATATTTCAATTTCTTAGCGAGTCGGTATTAATTACCTGGGCTGCAATTCTTATTGCATTTGTTTGTTTGTATTTTACGTTGCCCTGGCTGAATGCAATTTCAGACCAGCATCTTTCTCTTTCAATTTTAATGCGCTGGCAGGTGTTGCTTCCTGTATTCCTGGCACCATTCGTAATAGGCATTTTATCCGGATTATATCCGGCGTTATTTATGTCTTCATTTCGACCAGTGGAAACATTAAAAGGATTATTTAAGGTTAAAGGCAATAGTATTTCTTTTAGAAAAATACTTGTGGTGGCACAGTTTGCTATTTCTATCGTGCTCATTATTACAACGATTATTGTTTTTCAGCAGTTGCGCTTCATGCAGGAAACGTCGCTTGGCTATGATAAAGAACATATCATTAACGTGCCTTATTATAATTCTCTCAACAACCAGTATGAAACATTCAGGCATGAATTGATGGAGAATCCGGGGGTTAAAGATGTTGCCCGATCTTCAAGGATTCCTACCGGAAGGCTTTTAGATGATATGGGCGCATCTACGATGGTTGGTGATTCTATGACACCAATAATTGCAACTATAAAAAATTTAGCAACCGACTATGATTTTATTCCGACTTATAGCATACCCATTGTGGCCGGAAGAAATTTCTCGCGCAATTACACAACAGATACTTCCAACTTTGTTTTAAATGAATCCGCCGTTAAAGCTATAGGCTGGAAAACTCCGCAAGATGCCATCGGCAGAGCATTTAAATATGGATCAACCACTGGCCGGGTTGTTGGAGTGATAAAGGATTTTCATTTTGAATCGCTTCGGCAAAAAATCGTTCCAATGATTTTAATTGACCCTGCAACAACGCCAACGCAATCTTCCTTTAATGGCCTGTCAATTAAGTTGAGCGGTGCAAATCTTGCCTCCTCCTTAGCTTCAGTGGAAAAAATATACAAAAAATACCTACCAGATATTCCTTATCAATATTCTTTTATTGATGATAAATATGCAAAACTCTACGAAGCGGAACAACGCCAGGGAACCATTTTTACCGTGTTTGCATGCATAGCAATTTTTATCGCCTGCCTAGGCCTTTTCGGATTGAGCGCATTTGCTATTACACAACGGGTTAAGGAGATTGGTGTGAGAAAAGTATTGGGTGCAAAAGTTGGCTCAATCGTTGGCCTGCTATCCAAAGACTTTATAAAATTGGTTCTTATCGCTTCTATTATTGCGTTCCCTGTTGCGTGGTATGCTATGTCGCATTGGCTGCAGGATTTTGCTTATCGTGTAAATATTCATTGGTGGGTCTTTATATTGTCAGCGATACTTGCAATGATTGTTGCGCTGGCGACCGTTAGTTTCCAGGCAATAAAAGCAGCAATTGCAAACCCGGTTAAGAGCCTGCGCAGTGAATAATCATGTGTAAACAACTTTTTTAAAATATAATTAAGCAAGTGATAAAAAATTATTTTAAAATAGCATTTAGAAATCTCTGGAGAAACAAAGCGTTTACAGCAATCAATATTTTTGGCCTCGCCATTGGTATTGCCACTTGCCTCGTCATCATGCTTTTTGTTCAAAATGAATTAAGCTACGATCGTTTTAATAAGAAGGCAGATCAAATGGTGCGTGTTGTTTTTCGTGGCTCTATTGATGGGCAGAAAATGAAAGAAGCCAATGTGATGCCGCCGGTTGCGAAAACATTCCTGGATAATTATCCTGAGGTAAAACAAGCTACGCGCTTGATGGAAGGTGGATCGCAGATAATTCTTTCAGGCGATAAAAGCTTTAAGGAAGAGGCCTTTGCCTATGTTGATCCTAATTTCTTCCGGGTTTTTACTTTGCCGTTAATAAAAGGAGATGCGGCAACAGCTTTATTGCAACCAAATACAATTGTGATCACTGAAAAAACCGCACAGAAATATTTCGGACAGGCGGATCCGTTAGGAAAGCTGCTGACTTTTAAAAATGGAACTACTCACTTCAAGGTTACCGGCGTTATCGACAAAGTGCCACCCAATTCTCATTTCCATTTTGATTTTTTTGCCACCATGCAAAACGTTGAAGATGCCAAATCCAATTCGTTCATGACTTCAGGATTTTATACTTACCTGGTACTGGATAAAGATGGTGATTATAAAAAGCTGCAGGCGAAATTACCCGCCTTTGTAAATAAATATTTAGGTCCGCAGTTGGAGCATGCCATGGGCGTAACGATGGCCGAGCTACGGCAAAAAGGAAACGACCTCGGGTTATATCTTCAGCCGCTTACTGATATTCATTTGCATTCCGACCTTACCAACGACATAGAAGCAGGAGGCGATATCAGGTACGTTTATATTTTCAGCGCCATCGCATTATTCATGTTACTAATTGCGTGCATAAATTTCATGAATCTATCAACTGCGGGTGCATCTAAAAGAGCCAGGGAAGTGGGCATTCGCAAAGTATTGGGCTCGTTAAAAATGGAACTGGTGTGGCAGTTTTTAATTGAATCGATATTACTTACAATGATTGGCCTTTTACTGGCAATTGTTTTAGTAAGTGTCACTCTACCTTTCTTCAATCATTTTTCAGGCAAAGACCTTTCGTTACATTTGGTTGATAATGCGTGGACCATTCCTTTCCTTTTGTTGCTGGTAATTATAACGGGTATTCTTGCCGGAAGCTATCCGGCTTTCTTCCTTTCCTCCTTTAAGCCGGTGATGGTGCTTAAAGGAAAATTTTCTGCGGGCAAAAGAACGATGGGATTGCGGAGTGGCCTGGTGGTTTTTCAATTCTTTATTTCTATTGTCCTTATCGCGGTCACAACCATAGTTTACACGCAACTTGCTTTTATTCAAAAAGTAAAATTAGGTTATGATAAAAACCAGGTGATCATCTTGCCGGAAACCTGGCTGCTTGGTAAAAATCAGGAAGCATTTTATAACAAAATTCTACAGGATCCAAGAGTAGAAAATGCAAGTGTTTCAGGCTATGTTCCGGCAGGATCAACCTATGGTAACAATTTTTTTGTTTACAAGCAAAATAATTATGCCGATATGGTGAAGACGTTGCGGTATGATGTGGATTACAATTACCTAGCCACATTGGGCATGAAAATGAGCTATGGCCGTAACTTTTCAAAAGATTTTGCAACAGACTCTTCAGCAATCATCCTTAATGAAACTGCGGCAAAAGCATTGGGCTGGAATAAAAACGCGATCGATAAAATTATTTCAACAAAAGATAACGGTGGAAAAGAAACAAGGTTTCATGTAATTGGTGTTGTTAAGGATTTTCATTTTAAATCAATGCATGAACTTATTTCACCGCTGGTGATGTTGTTGGGTAATGGAGCAGGCACGATGATCGTAAAGTTAAAGACCAAAGACATTGCAGGCGTGCTTGCAACCATGAAAAAGGACTGGGCCTCTTTATCTCCCGGTGGCGCTATGAGCTATTCATTTCTTGATGACAGAGTTCAGCAAACTTATGAAGCTGAAAACAAAACAGGTGTGCTGCTGGCCATTTTTGCTTCGCTTACTATTTTTATTGCCTGCCTTGGTTTATTCGGCCTTGTAACATTTACTGCTGAGCAACGTACTAAGGAGATCGGGATAAGAAAAGTGTTGGGTGCAAGTGTGGGTGGCATTGTGAAATTGCTGTCAAAAGAATTTTTAAAACTGGTTTTAATTGCCATTATTATTGCGACACCGGTTGCATGGTTGGCCATGAACAATTGGCTGCAGGATTTTGCGTACCGCATAAATATCAGTTGGTGGATGTTTGGCATTGCAGGTTTAGTGGCTGTTCTCATTGCGTTATTTACGGTAAGCTTTAAGGCTATAAAGGCCGCCATTGCTAATCCTGTAAAAAGCTTAAGAACCGAATAACGTTGAATTGATGTACTGTTCTTTATAACAACATTAAAAAACAAAATAAAAAATAAAATGAAAAAGTATCTATTGGCTTTATTCCTGGCGACTTCTTTCCTCGCGGTAAAGGCGCAAGGCGATTCAAATAAGCAGCCTTATGAAGTACAGAATTTCTCCGGGGAAACAATCAAAAATATTGTTTCACAAACGAGTGGTGGCAATATTATCGTGTCGGCGGTGAACCAATCTGAATCAAGGGTAGAAGTTTTTGTAAACCAAAATGGCAACCGTCGCAATTCACTTTCCAACGATGAAATTAAAACAAGGCTTGATGCAGATTACGATCTGGACGTTTCCGTAAAAAACGGGGAACTAACGGCAACGGCTAAGCCAAAACATAGAATGAATAACTGGAAAAATTCCCTGAGTATTTCCTTTAAAATTTTTGTGCCTGAAAATGTATCTACAAAATTATTAACCAGCGGAGGAAACATTGTGCTTACGGGTATTTCAGGAAACCAGGATTTTTCTACAAGCGGCGGAAATCTTGACCTGGACAGGTTATCTGGAAAAATAAAAGGGCGCACTTCGGGCGGAAATATTTCAATCAATAATTGCAAAGATGAATTGAATGTGAGCACAAGCGGCGGAAATATTCACGCTCAAAATTCTTCCGGCAATATTGACGTTGCTACGTCCGGAGGTTCTATCGAATTAAATGATCTCAATGGAAAAGTGAAAGCATCAACCAGCGGCGGAAACATTGAAGGTGAAACAATAGCAGGGGACCTTGCAGCGCATACTTCAGGAGGAAATGTTTCCTTAAAAAAATTGGACTGCAGCCTTAAAACCTCTACAAGTGGCGGCAATATTGATGTTGCAATTAATACTCCCGGCAAATTTATTTCTATAAACAATTCCGTCGGTAAGGTCAGCCTGCGAATTCCAAAAAAGGCGGCCATGGATCTCAAAATGAACGCCATGAAAATTTCAACTGAGAACCTTGAAAACTTTGTTGGCAAAAATGAAAAGGATGAAATAAGCGGAACAGTGAATGGCGGTGGCATACCGGTAACTGTTGAGGCGGGCAGCGGCAGGATTGACTTAATTCTTGATTGATTGTTGGATGGAAGCTGTTCCTGAATGTAAATTCAACTTGCACTAATAAAGAATGAATAGCCTGAACTATGTTCCCGTCGGTAATTAAAACAGATAACATGAAACCGAAAAAAATATGGAATAAAGTGGGGAAAGGTATCTAAAATGAAATTGAAAAATTGGTAAAAAGCAACAAGCTATATTCAGATCCCTGGCGCAATAATTCTTTCCAGGCATTTGTTCAATTAGCAGATAATGCGGGTATGCAAAAGGTTTCAGCAAAAATAAAAGATGCGAAGATGGAGAATGTGACACCGGCAGATGTCGCATTTAAACCAATGATACAAAATCACAGAATAATTATTGCTTAATATTTTTTAAAAAATTTATTTTCAAGCCATCCAAGGAAATCAAAATATTTTCCAAGTTGCATTTCATATTTGTTTTTCCTAATGACTTTTATGGTAGGCAGTAATTTTTTCCACAGTATCTCATTTTTTCTTACACTATTTTTATTTGGATGAATTTTGACTGTTTTGAAGATAACTCCTTCAGTTTTTAAAAATTTTATTTTATTCTGAATAGCACGTTTGTACGACCTAATCTCATAATCGAGATATTCCAGGTCGTTGCTTTGGTAATGAATAATAATGCTCAGTAGCCTTGATGCCTTGTAAACCAGGGATCGATAATTTATTTTGTTTACCGGCCTGTTTGTTAGTAGAAAGCTTGAATTTACGTTTTTCTTCTTTCGACATTGAATCTATCAATTTTATTGCAGAAATTTGTGACATAATAGTAGCGCTATTTGAGACGAAAGATAAGTACATCATATTTTATCTATTAGTAAGCTAATAATCAATGTCATGAATATAATAACAGATTCTCTTGTGGATGATTGAGATTCTATTTTTATCTTAAAGTTGGCCTCTTTTTAAAAATTACAATAAATATATTCGTATCACAAATTAAGAGCAGAATATATATAATAACATTATGAAATCAAAAAAAATTGTTGTAGTTGGAAGCACAAATATGGACATGGTAGTAAAAACCAATCATATACCTGTACCTGGAGAAACAGTATTATCGGGATCTTTCTTCATGAATCCGGGTGGCAAAGGCGCCAATCAGGCAGTAACAGTTGCAAGGCTTGGTGGTAATATAAGTTTTATTTCAAAGGTAGGGAATGATATTTTCGGAAAACAATCAGCGCAATTATTTGATGAAGAGGGGATTAATACATCGTATCTTTTATCTGATGAAGAGCTTCCGTCCGGCGTAGCTTTGATTACCGTGGATCAATTGGGAGAGAACAGCATAGTGGTTGCTTCCGGGGCTAATGCTAATCTTCTGCCTTCTGATTTAAAAGAAGCGTTAAATGAAATAGCAAGTGCTGATATTGTATTAATGCAATTAGAGTTGCCAATGGAGACAATACAGTTTGTAGCTAAATATGCAGCAGACAGGAACGTAAGGGTCATTTTGGATCCTGCCCCGGCAAGTGAGTTATCCCCTGAATTATTAAAATATATTGATATTATTACACCTAATCAGACTGAGGCCTCGATGTTATCCGGGATAGAAGTAATTAGTACAGAAAATGCTGAGAAGGCTGCAAAAGCTATCTCTGGAAAAGGAGTAAAAAATGTTATTGTTACTATGGGTACATCAGGCGCGATAATTTATGAGGGTGGTAAAATACATCATATTCTAGCTCCAAAAGTTGAGGCTTTAGACACTACAGCTGCTGGTGATGTGTTTAATGGGGCGTTGGCTATTGCATTATCCGAAGATAAAACACTAGTGGATGCAGTAAAGTTTGCCTGTATGGTAGCTGCCATTTCTGTAACTAAAATGGGCGCTCAATCATCAATCCCGTATAGGAATGAGATTAATCACACTTACAATGTAGATAATCTTTAAACAATAAAATATTATAAAACTTAAACCCTATATTATGAAATCAAAACTAACGTGGAGTTTAGCAAACATTTCTTTTTGTCTTTTACCGTTCCTTCCCTTTCAATTGCTTGCCTTTAATAAAATCTTTGTTAAGGACAATTTAAATAAGAATCTACAAAAAGTACCAAAGAGGGCCATGTCTAATATTACACAGGCAGCACGAGGAAAAGTCCCGGTTGACTAACCGTCTTTAAAGCAAAATCCTGGCTGGTAAATCTAAAATAATTGAATATTTATTAATAATAAGATATTTAACGATGAAGTTAGCAAAAATAATTGCCCACCTTGCTCTGGTAATTCTTATTCTATTTTCAAAAAATATATATGCACAGCAACCCGTAAAACTTTATGAACAGCAACAGCCAAAAATACAGGGGGATGTGAAAGAATTATTTGCCGGGCCGTCCAGTTCTTCGGACCATGATGAATGGTTGGCAGAAATGAAGAATTGGAGAGTAAACAAATGGGAAAATCTGAATTATAAAGGCTTGGAATATTTACTTCCTAAACTGGGGTGGCTAAAGAAAACCTTTATTTATGCCCAGATGATGGCGCACGATCGCTATTTCTATGATCCTGTTTCCGGGAAATATACAGTAGACAAATATTTGGCTGATCTTAAAAAACGCTACGGAGGTATTGATGCTGTTCTTATATGGCCTACTTATCCGAATATGGGCATAGATAATCGTAATCAATATGATCTGTTACATGATATGCCCGGTGGCATAGGCGCTGTTAAGCAAATGATCATAGACTTCAAAAGGCGTGGTGTTAGGGTGTTTTTTCCTATCATGATTTGGGATCATGGCACGAGAAAAATTACAAGGACTATGCCGGTAGCATTGGTAAAGGAGATGAAAGAAATAGGTGCTGATGGTATGAATGGAGATACAATGAATGGGGTAACGGAAGACTTTAAAGATGCTTCTGACAGTCTTGATTATCCGCTGGTATTTCAACCGGAAATAGCCATAGAAGATTTAAAGATGGTAGAATGGAATACCTCAAGTTGGGGATACTATTTTAATTACGCCTTCTCACCGGGCATAAGCATTTATAAGTGGCTGGAACCGCGTCACCAGGTGTTCGTAACCAACCGTTGGGTGACTGACAGGACTGATGATTTGCAATATGCATTTTTTAATGGGGTAGGTTACAATGCGTGGGAAAACATTTGGGGTATCTGGAACCGGGTATCTGATCGCAACGCAGAAGCTATTCGCAAAATAGCAAAAATATATCGTGAATTTCCCGGTGTCTGGAACAGCAGTGAATGGGAGCCACACTTCCCCACTTTGCAAAAAGGAATTTTCGCATCTAAGTTCCCATGTCTTGACAAAATAATTTATACTATTGTAAATCGTGATAGCATAGATCACACCGGCAGGCAATTACTACTACCTTACCAGGAAAATATGTTATATTATGATATATGGAACGGTAAAGCTTTAACTCCCCAAAAAGAAAATGATAGTATTTATCTGACTTTCCCAATAGAGGGGCGCAGCTTCGGAGCCGTCCTATCTATCAAATCTTATATGTCGGATAGTTCTGTTAACCAGTTTCTGAATAAGATGAATACACTAGCTAAGAGACCATTAAAAAAAATTTCCACGGGCTGGAAGCCTTTATCCCAACAACTAGTTCCCATCAAAAGAACAAATTTAACTAGTAAGGCACCGAAAGAAATGATATTAATTCCTACTATCAAGAATTATGTTTTTGAGTCAAATGGTGTAATGATAGAAGGCGATCTACTTCCTACAGAAGTTGGTATTCAACATCCATGGGAAAATCATCCATCCCGGTCTCAAAAGCACAGTATGGAAATATCATCTTTCTATATGGATGAGTATCCAGTAACAAATCAGCAATTTAAAAGATTTATAGATGCTACGAATTATCATCCTAAGGATGATCACAATTTCCTGAAAGATTGGAAGAATAACGCCTACCCCCGAGGGTGGAATAACAAACCAGTTACATGGGTGTCAATTGAAGATGCTCGTGCCTATGCTACATGGGCTGGAAAAAGATTGCCCCACGAGTGGGAATGGCAATATGCTGCGCAAGGGAACGATCAACGTCTTTATCCATGGGGAAATGAAATGGATTTTGCCAAAATGCCCCCGCTCGATTCTGGCCGAACGATGCGTCCACCTACTAATGTTAATGCCTTTACAAAAGGTGCAAGTATTTTTGGTGTAATGGATATGGTTGGGAATGTATGGCAATGGACCGATGAATATGTAGATGAGCATACTCGGGCAGGTGTATTAAAAGGAGGGGGTTATTATCGTGCGGTAACCTCGCACTGGTATTTCCCAAATGCTTATGAATTAAATAAGTATGGGAAATACCTTTTGATGGCACCCAGTTTAGACCGGTCTGGCACAATAGGTTTTCGTTGTGTAAAAGATAAATAATTTTTAAAGACCTTGTTTGTTTATTCTTTGAATTAGCATTATACCAGATAAAAATCTTATAGCCACCAAAATTAAGACTTATGTTTATCGTACAAAGTTATTCTGTGGCAGTTTTATTCTGTATAGTTACTATGTTCTGTTGGGGATCATGGGCAAATACACAAAAATTAGCCAGTAAAAGCTGGCGGTTTGAATTGTTCTATTGGGATTACGTGATAGGGATACTTATATTCTCCATTATTTCCGCTTTCACATTAGGCAGTTTTGGCAATGGGGGAAGAAGTTTTTCAATTGATTTACAGCAGGCAGGTATAGCTAATATAGGCAGTGCTTTTCTCGGCGGAATTATTTTTAATGCGGCTAATATACTTTTATCTGCAGCCATTGCTATAGCGGGAATGGCAGTCGCTTTCCCTTTAGGTATAGGAGTGGCTTTGGTGTTGGGTGTACTGGTAAATTATGCCGGAGATCAGAAAGGTAATCCGCAATTTCTATTTTTAGGAGTAGCAATAATCGTTATTGCAATTATTTTAAATGCAAAGGCTTACCGTAGAAGCACATCAGTAGCAAAAAAAGTTTCTTCAAAAGGTATTGTACTCTCTCTTGTAGCTGGTGTACTTATGTCGTTTTTTTATAGATTCATTGCTGTTTCTATGGATCTAAACGATTTTGTGCATCCGGCTGTTGGTAAGATGACTCCGTATACTGCAGTGTTCATTTTCTCAGTTGGAATTTTTTTAAGTAATTTTTTATTCAATACTATTTTAATGAGAAAACCTATTGAAGGACCGCCAACAGGCTACAGGGAATATTTTAGCGGGAGATTTAAGACCCATACGGTAGGCGTTCTTGGCGGTTTGATCTGGGGGCTTGGGAATTCTTTTAACTTGATAGCAGCAGGAAAAGCCGGTACTGCTATTTCGTATGGTTTAGGACAGGGTGCTACCCTCATAGCCGCACTATGGGGGGTGTTCGTTTGGAAAGAATTTAAAAATGCTCCAAAAGGAACCAATAACCTTCTAACCTGGATGTTTTTGTTTTTTATACTAGGAATAGTACTTATAATTTATGCAGGAATGTGATAGAAATTATTTCATTTTTCGGATAGATAGTTGTTTCGCTCGGTATCTCGCAACATCACCGGTATGAACTTGTCCATAATCAATTAATCAAATCGTTGATGATTTTATAATCTGTTGACTTTAGATTGTATGCGTTCCCGTTAGTATTAGAAAATAGGAGAATCAAGCCGGGGAAACGTAAAATAAATTTCCTTAAATCAACATTTTACAGTCTTGCGTTTTTTACTAAAATTTTGCTTTCTCATGCGGTTGCAAGTTTCTGTATGGAAAAAACGCTATTGAATTTTAGCATAGATAACTGTAACTGCTTTCCCATAATCGAAGCTTCTTCTTGCTTCGATCTTAACTTTATTTTTATCAAAGTGGCAAGTATATCTTTCCGTATGCGGACTTTCAATATATCTTAGAACAAGCTCTAAAGTGTGATCATCTTTCCAGGTATAGCTGGCCGCAATCTTTGCAGGATAAAGCATACTCCTGTTTTCTATTAATTTTGAAGTTAGCGACGGTTCTGGCATATTGGTTAAACCTGTCTGCCATTTTCCTGCGCCAAAATTTATAGGATAAGTCCCGGCATCAGACTGATACGTGACCTTAATTAGTTCATTTGTAGAAGTGAAGGTGATCTTTTGCAAATGCGAATCATTTGTTGATACCATAAAAGTCTTTTCATTGATCTTCGGGGATAATTCCCCTTTGTTTTTAATTGGTAAAGGCAGCGCTAAAGAATGGATTTTGTTTTTCAAAGCGGCATCTGAAGCGGCGTCGGCAGGCAACGATTTATCTTTAAAGCCCGGTAACAAATATTTCCATACGAGATTAATCTCTTCCTGCATATCAGCAGTTTCGGCTGTAATCGCAAGCGCGGCATCCTGGTCGGGCATCACAATCATAAACTGGCCAAAAGCCCCGTCGCCTCTATAGGCATTGTGCCTGCATCTCCACATCTGGTAGCAATATCCCTGCAGCCAGTCACTTGAATCTTTTTTTGATTGCGGTGCCTTTGGATCCTGCATTATTTTTACAGTACTGGCTTCCTTCACCCACCACGCTGGCAAAATTTGTTTACCATTCCATTTGCCCTGCTGCAAAAATAATTCGGCAAACTTTGCCATGTCTTCGGTCTTTAACCTCAGTCCCCATCCTCCCGTATTTATTCCCTTAGTATCGGTTTCCCAATCCATTCCATGAATGCCTAACGGATCAAATAATCTTGGCTTCAAATAATCCAAAGTTTTTTGCCCTGTTATCTTTTTTATTATAGCAGAAAGCATATAAGCTCCCAAAGAATTATAAAGGAATTGTGTGCCTGGTTCATGAACAATCGGCGTTGAGAGAAACCCGTGTATCCAGTTAGAGTCAATAGCAGGCACCGTTGCGGTGGGATCAGGATCTTGCCCGTCAGACATCATCAATACTTCCTTTACCGTAAGCCCGGCAAGCCATGTACTAACGGTGTCGGGTAAGTCATTTGGAAAAAAAGATACCACCTTATCATCTAATGAAAGCTTCTTTTCATCTATTGCAAAACCTATTGCAGTAGCCGTAAAACTTTTGCTGCAGGAATACAATGTATGTTCGAGATTATCGCCGTATGGATTCCACCAACCTTCTGCAATTACCTTACCATGCCGCAACAGCATAAAGCTGTGGAATTCCGTTTTACTTTTATTAGCAGCATCCAAAAATGCAGTGATGTTTTTAGCAGATATTCCGGCTGCTTCCGGAACGCCACGGGCAAGCATAGACGCTTTTTGTGCTGTGGCACTTATCTGTAGAGATAATAAAATAAATAATAATGGAATAAAAGATTTACGAAGGAACATAAAATAAAATTATTGGCTTAATTGGAATTATCCCGGATAGTTTGATACCGGCTTTGTAGTAAGTTAAAAAAAATAGACAGAAATTGCAGCTTCTTTTTTACACGGAAAATGATTTACGCTTTTTGTCTTTCACCGTAGGGAGGAGAAACTTTAGCGACTGTCTTGTTCTATCTATGAAAAAAATCAAGGATTCTATATTTAATAGGTAAGTCACACATGCAGGAAATAGCAAATGAATTTTTGGCTTTCTGAGAAAAGATTCTTTATTTTTTTGCGTTACAAAGCAATGCCTGTAAATTGAATTTATAACTCGGTTTAGCAAATGTTCTTTGAACTTATTATTGCAGCCTCTCAGATTTATAAAATATCGATTAATATCTTTTTATCGTTTTTTTGAAACGGAATACACTCTGTATTCTCTATGAGATTACCTAAAATTTTATGTGAAACTCGATCGCCAGACTAATCCACATAGTAATTGTTCTGTTAGCGCCGTGTTGTGAAATCTCAATGGCATAATCTAATATTGAATCGGAGTTGTATCCCACAACAAACCTGATGTGTAATTACCTCTACAAAAAAAGCCCGACTTTCGTGGGCTTTGTAAAGCTATTGGCGGATTATGGATTGATTTTCATACACCCGCTGCTTATTATTTGATGTGTCCACCTACGCCCACCTCATGATGTTTGGTACCTATTTTTCCAGATGTATGGCAAGAACTAATAGAGAAACCCATTATCATAAGCAAGGCAAAAATTATTGAATACTTTTTCATGCTATTATGTTTTTTTTATATAATTAATAAAAACCATGCCATTTTTCCTTTTTCACATCTGTTGGTGTCCTTCCCACAATAGCGCAAGGTAGCAAGGGTTTTGTGAGTTAGCTATACTTGTTCTTCTAATAAACTTTAAATATGGTAGAATCCGTTATCCACCGTCGTGAAAAGAGATTTGTATATTTACTCATGAGCCGGAAATATAAGTTTCATGATAATGATAAACTCTGTTTTATATCATTTGCAACAGTACTTCGCATAGATGTTTTTGAAACTTTCGGGATTTAATAAAAAGGCAAGCAAGAAATCCTAACTAAAATGTTAGACTTAAACTTTACTCCATTCCCGAACTTAAGAACAGACCGTCTTGTTTTACGACAACTAAATAGTGACGATGCAAATGAAATTTATTTGCTTCGTTCAGATAAAAGTGTAAACAAATATCTTAACAGAGAAAAAGCAACCGTAATTGACGATGCGACTAACTTCATAAATAAAATCAAAACCTCAGTTGCGAAGAATGAATCGCTTTATTGGGCAATAGATATTAAAGGAACCAACTCTTTGATTGGAACAATCTGTTTATTTAGCATAGATATTGAAAAAGACAGAGCAGAAATTGGTTACGAATTAATCCCGAAATTTCAAGGCAAAGGATTTATGCAAGAATCTATTTCAACTGTAATTAAGTTTGCGTTTGATAATTTAAGAATTAAAACAATAACAGCAGCTCTAACTGCTGATAATTCTAAATCTGTTGCCATTTTAGAACGAAACAACTTTAAGTTAGACAGAAATTTTACCTACGCATCAAAAGAAGAATTAGAAAACTTGACATGCTTTTATTTAGAACAATAAAATCAATGAATTTAAGTAACACTTTTTTATACGATACCTTGTTTTTTCTTCTAATTGAAAAGTATTTTACGATGTTTTAATCGCTTTTGAAGAATAAATACTAAAAACATCAAAGGGATTGCCGCTATTGAAAAATGAACTACAAACCTTACATCAACATGCAAAAAAAACTCATTGATAACTTCCCTTTTGTTTCATACTCAAAAAAAACTTATGACATTAATGAAACGAACACTCGTTGCAATCTTTTTTTTGAATGGATGAACACCCGTAGAACAGTTCGTGATTTTTCGGATAAATACATCCCTGAAAATATAATTGAAAAAATCATTCTTTCTGCCTCCACAGCACCTTCAGGCGCGCACAAACAACCTTGGACATTTTGCGTGGTAAAAAATCCTGAAGTGAAAAAGCAAATCCGCATTGCAGCGGAAATGGAAGAAAAGAAAAGTTATGAAACCAGGATGACAGATGAATGGCTTAGTGACTTGCAGCCTATAGGAACTGATTGGCATAAACCGTTTTTAGAAACCGCTCCTTATCTTATTGTTGTTTTTAAAAGAAGCTATGAATTGGAAAACAATAATTACAAACACCAAAATTATTATGTAACCGAAAGTTGCGGTATTGCCTGCGGATTTTTGCTTACTGCAATTCATGATGCAGGTTTGGTTGCATTAACGCATACCCCAAGCCCAATGAACTTTCTATCAAAAATTTTAAACCGCCCCGAAAATGAGAAACCTTTTTTAGTAATCCCTGTTGGTTATCCTGCAGAAGAATGTTGGGTTCCGGATTTAAGAAGAAAAAATATTTCGGAAATCTGTGTTTGGATTTAGAGTGGCAAAACGACACATTTTCCCGGGGCTTTTGTTCCATCGGGTTTTCAAAGCACACACTATCATAAATAAAATCTCAGCTTGAACCCCGATGTATAAAGGCTCGTATAATTACAGGTTCGCATTTAAAAATTCAAAATTCTCGGCAAGCATCGACGTTTTATTCCCTGGTTTTTTAATGCATAACTTTTTTCAATGAGTAAAATAAAACTGCGCTGGGATAAAACAGTTCTCTTTCAAATGCTGATTTTGCAGTTTTTAAGAGATCGGGCCATGCCATGTCTCTACTTATTGCACTGAAACCAGGCAGGACGAGAGCGGCCAACTAGTAGAAGTCATATTATATTTTTGCACGGGCGCAGTTTATTCAGAACAGTATCTTAATATAAATGGTTTTCTATAACGCATAGGCATACACGAAATTCAACAGAAAGTAAAGTCGCTCTTTAAATTTATGTAAGTCCTTTTGGCATCGGGGTTCCCGACAACTGTTTTAGTTCAGAAGATTTGTTATTGGAAAATCAGGCTGAGATTTTAATGATTTAATAATTGCATAAAAAAAGGCTACCAATTTAAAAGTCATGTAAGAATATTTGCAAAATGAAATATTTGCAGTCTGAAATCTTTAATTCTTTGTGCCTGTATTTACTTTTGATAACGGGAGTTTTTTCATTGATGTATTCTGCGTAAAAAGAGCGGGCTTTACTTTTGACGGATCGCCCATATAAACCCACGTAAGATTTTTTATGTATTTATTGAATGCATTATTCAAATCGCTTACACTCACCTTTTTTACATCTTCATTAAAAGTAAGGGCCTTGTGCCAGTCATTATTCACCACTTCAAAAGAGGCGAGTTCATAAGCCTGCGCACTGTTGGTTTCCTTTTCATAATAGAAATAAGTAAGGTAAGTGCTCTTTTCGTTTTTTAATTCATCGCTGGTGAAACCATCTTTTTTTATTTTGGTTATAAGGGTTTCCTCTACACCTATATATTTGTTGGGGTCAGTAGTAGAGACAACTATATTAGCGCTTGGCGAAAGTCCGTTATCCAAATAAGTGTAAGGCGCATAAGAAAGCCCGTTATTAGTTCTCACTTCCAAAAAATTCTTATCATAATAAATTGCCATTGCCAGTGTAAAAGCATTGTATTCATCAGAGCCGGGCAACGGCGCTCCTGTTACTGCTTGTATGTAATTGGTGGCGAAATCTTTTTTCTCACTTTTAAATGTATTTTGCTTTGGCGAATAAGATGTCTTCTTTACTTCAAAGGGCTTTCCTGCAGGTATGGAAGCTAACATTGCACTCACGTTTTTCCTGATAAGTTCACTGTCAAGATCTGCCACTACTACAACAACTATTCTTGATTTTGTAAGCAGCGACTTATAATAATCTTTTGTTTCAGCAACAGTCAAAGGCATTACTGTTTCCTCTTTTCCTTCCGGGCTTTTAGCATAGTCTTTACCTGCAAAAGCAACCTCTCTTGCAAATTTTGAAATAGCATAATCAGGGTTAGATGCCCTTGCCTTTAATGCATTTATGGCATCCTGTTTTATTCTTGCAAATTCTTTTTCATTAAATGCCGGAGTGGTTAATGCGTCAACATACAAGGGCCACACAGTATTAAAATCGCTCTTTATACAATTCATTCTAAAACTGGCAAAGTCCATAGCGGAATTGCCATACATTTCAGCATCTACTTTATCTAATTTATTTTTAAAGCTATTTTTATCATCTTTTGCGGTACCGCATTCGGTTAATGCCCGCATGGCAAGGCTTTCGATGCCTGCCTTATCAGCAGGATAATTTTGAACACCACCCTTTATTATGGTTTGTATTTCCACAATATCATTTCCGCTGGGCTGCACAATCACTTTCACACCATCAATAATCATCTGGTATGCCTCATTTTTCTGACAAAAGCTGTATTGAGTTATTATCAAAAAGATAGAAGAAAACAGGATCGATTTTATAGTATTGCTATTCATAATTGAAATAATTAAAGGTTAAAGGGCTGCTTTAAAAAAAGTATCAGGCTGGTATTGCTTATACATTTCAGGATTAATGATCATGCCCGCTACATAAGGCTTGCCGGTTATATATTTGTTTACATAGTTTTTGATGTCTTCCCTGGTTACCTTGTCACAATCATCAAGATAGTTGGTGTAATAATCCAGTGAGGTGCTGCACCATTGACTAGTAAGCTGCGGCGGCAGTTGAGATGGTTTTTCCCTTTGCCTTATGTCATCGCGACGCAGGGTTTCTTTAGCTTCTTTTAATTCTTCATCCGTATAATAATCATCCGCCGCCCACATTTTAATTTGGTTCATAATTTCATCATTACATTCTTTTAATTTATTCGGGTTAGGAACAACGAAAATGTTAATTGGCCCTACATACCTTGCTGTTCCGTACCTTACCCTCGCCACTGTTGCCAGCCCTTTATCAACCAAAGCCTGCTGCCATTTAGAAGAGTTCAATTGTAAAATTGTGGAAAATACATCTGCTGCTATTGTACCTGCAGAATCGTTCCTGTAATCAGGCCCTTGCCAGTAATACATAGCGTAAGGTGTTTTGGCAATAGTGTTTTGCGTAACAAAATATTGGGTAGATTTTAACGGCGCAAATTCAGGAATAGGAAATTTGACTATCGGGTCAAAGCCACTGCTGGCCCAGCTTCCATAAATATCTTTGGCAAGCTGAAATGCCTTCTCATGCTGAACATCGCCCGCTATAACAAGAATTGAATTGTTTGGAAAATAATACTTATTCTTGATCACCATCATCTTGGCGGGCGTGGCTGTGTTAATTATATTATGAACACCAATAGGCCACTTTCTTGTAAAATTATCACCCCATAATCTTTTTTCACACTCATAATCTATCTGAAAACCCGGACTACTTTCAGCCCGCTGAAACTCTCCGTCCACAACAGGCCTTTCTTTTTGCATATCTTCTTCGCGATAAATAGGAAAGCGAATAGCAGCATTTAAAAATTTCATTCCCTGTGCAAGACTGTCTTTATCGAACGTTAAAAAATAATTTACTCTTTCATTGCCGGTAGTCCCGTTCCATATAGCGCCAAGTTCCTGCGTTCTTCTTAAAATGTCCGCTTGCGTAGGATACTCTTGATTTGCTTTAAAGAACATGTGCTCAAAAAGATGGGAGAGACCGCTATACTCGGGCCCTTCTGTGAAAGCGCCATTTTTTACAGCAATTTCAACCGTTGCCAATGGAACCTTGCTATTTTCAATTACAACTACTTCAAGGCCGTTATCTAATTTTTGCCAGAAATATCCCGTAGGCAATTCCGGTTGACAAAAAGTAATAACCGGTATCACCATTGAAATAGAGATGAGAAATTTTTTCATAATAAATGTTTTGGAAAGTAATAATAAATGTAAAAAATTTTGTTGTGATATTTTAGCAATTATTGTAATTTATTTTTTTGCGACCCCCACAAAACATAGGTGTCGCCTTTTTTTGTTGAGGGTGTATCGGCTGAACGAATTCTGTTTCAAACAAAGAATGATAATGCTTTTCTGCCGGGCGCTTAATGTTAAGCCACGCGGAGCGCAGCCGGGCATCTAAAAGAAATTGACTTGGATTTTTTGCCCCGGCGCGGTTTAAACTGAACATTGTTCAAATCTAAATTATCTCCCGTCTAACGCCAAGGTATAAACGAACTTCAACAAAAAGTAAATGCACACTTTTACTTTATGTAAGTTGCCTGGGCATTGGGATTCACGGTAGCTGGTTTGGGCTGGAAGATTGCAAAGGGAAACTGCCAGTATATAGTACATTACATTATACTCCGGTAACGCCGACTTATACACTAATCCGGAATTGTATAAATATTCTTCGGCAAAGTCTCATCAATCTAAAAAAGTTGAATTTAGTTTTCTAACACATTTGATCGCATAAAATAGCATAAATTAAAAGTGATTTGTAAAATACGAACCACAGAAATAGAAGTTGCCGGTTAAAAGATGATTACGGGTTGAATTATTGCAGAACATTCGTTCAAGCGGTAAATTTTTTATTTATTTTTGGCAACATCCTTGCAGCTCAAATTAAAATCTGCATACATAGAAGAAAAAGTATGACAAAACCCAATAAAATGCGGTTTCTTACTGGTGGCGGGGAAATGGGTAATCTCATACGTTCTGTAAACTGGTCAGCAACTCCTCTCGGTGATCCTACCGATTGGTCTCCCACGTTAAAGACGCACGTGAGCACAATGCTTCATAATAAGATCGGAATGTACATCGCCTGGGGCAAAGAATATATTCAATTGTATAATGATGCTTATAGGCCCATCCTTGGATCAGTAAAGCATCCCGCTGCGATGGGTATCAGCACCAGGGAAACGTTTGCAGAGATTTGGCATATTATAGAAAGCATGTTTGCAGATGTGATGGCCGGTAATTCTGTCGGATTTCCTGATTTTATGTTGCCACTTGAAAGAAACGGATTTGTTGAAGAATGTTTTTTTGACTTTTCGTATAGCCCTATTTTCGAAATTGATGGAACAGTAGGTGGTGTGCTGGTGACTGTGATAGAAACAACGGAAAAAAAACGAAATTTTGAGCGTTTATCAGATAGGCAGCGACAACTGGACTTTACCATTGAGGCTGCTGATTTGGCTACATGGGATCTTGATCCTAAGACAAATAAGTTTGTTGGAAATGATAGACTAAAAAAATGGTTTGGACTTGAAACCGACGAGGAGATAGCGTTGCCGGTTGCTTTTGATAGAATCATTGTACAGGATCGTGAGCGCGTAGCAAATGCAATCGAGGCAGCCCTGAAGCCGGGTTCAGATGGAAGTTATGAAATTGAATACACAATTTTTAACCCGGTAAATAACAAATATAAAAATGTACTGGCCAGGGGGAAAGCATTGTTTGATAAAGACGACAGGCCATTCAAGTTCAGCGGTATCCTCCAGGATGTCACAAGCTTTGCAGACATCACCAAACATTTGAAAGAGGTTGGAGAAAGATTTGAAACCATGGCCAATAATATGCCAAACCTTGCATGGATAGCCCATGCAGATGGGTGGATATATTGGTATAATAAACAATGGTATAATTATACAGGAACAGTTGCTAAAGATATGGAGGGATGGGGCTGGAAATCTGTACACGATCCGATAGAATTTCCACGAGTACTTAAAGTGTACGAGGAATCCATCAAGACAGGCCATCCATTTGAAATGGTTTTTCCAATAAAAGGCGCCGATGGCATATTCAGGCCTTTTTTAACCAGGACGGTGCCCATAAAAAATGACACCGGGGAAATCATCAACTGGTTAGGTACTAATACCGATATTACCAAACAAAAGGAGGCCGAGACCTTAAAAGAAAACTTTCTGTCCATGGCAAGTCACGAGTTAAAAACTCCTGTTACGACTATAAAAGCTTACGCCCAATTATTGGAAACGATTGCTGCTTCCGGTGAAGCAATGCCAATAGGAGAAATGTTGCAGAAAATTGTGAAGCAGGCGGATAAACTGACCAGTATAATTGAAGACTTGTTAGATATTACCAAGATTCAAAAGAACAAATTTGTATTCAATAACGCTGTGTTTAATTTTAATGAACTTGTGAATGAGGCTGTGGAAGACATGCAAAGGATAAGTGGCAGGCATACTATAGAGACAAACTTTGATAGCAATATTGAAATACACGGGGATCGTGATAAAATCATACAGGTGATAAATAATCTTATTTCCAACGCTGTTAAATATTCCCCGCAAAGCGATAGAATTATTATTGCAACCAGGTTGCTTGATGGTGGAGTTCAGTTAAGTGTACAAGATTTTGGAATCGGGATCGAAGGGAAAAAGCATCAAAATATTTTTGAACAATTTTACCGCATAAGCGACTCCAGCCAATACACTTTTCCGGGCTTGGGTATCGGGTTATATATAGCATCGGAAATCGTTACTTTACTTGGAGGGAAAATATGGCTCGAAAGCGAAATGAATAAAGGATCCACATTTTATGTATGGCTCCCCGCCAAAACCTGATAAGGCACTATCTCGCAATCTTCGGGGTTACACCAAAATAATTTACCTCTGCAGCCAACGTGACAGCATTTTACCAGAACTTTAAAATATAAAATTTCATCTAACATGGCTATAAAAAATCAAGTACTTGATATGACTCCCGTGGGAATGAAATTTACAGTTTTGAAAACCAGCATTGATACAAACGGTAAGTCTCTTGATTTACATTGGGATTTATTGCCAGGATGCAACATGAAAGATCCGCTGGTACACATTCATCCAAATGCTATTGAGACTTATGAAATATTGGAAGGCAAAATGGAATTTTTCATTAAAGACAAATGGCAAGCTGCGAAAAAAGGAGATAAACTCATGGTTCCGATTGGAGTAAAACATGCTTTTCGAAACCCGTCGCAGCGTGTTGTATCTGTATTTAACACTCACCAGCCTGCGCTTAGAATGGAAAATTATTTTGAAGATGTTTGTAAGGTCTTAGATAGGGTTACAGACAATAGAAAAAAAGAATTTAAAATGAACTTGAAGGCAATGCTGTATATGGGTGTTCTTATGAGTAATTACCGAAATGACATTATCGCAAAAAACCCACCTGATGCAGCGATTAAAGCGCTTGGTTATATCGGCAACCTGCTAAATTTCCATTTATGATCTGTATTTACGCTAACCTACATAGAAATCGCCACAATAGGTATGTGGCTGGCGAGGGCTAATTTTCTTGTATAAATTTTAAAAAGATGATTGATAAAGCCCTGCTTTTTCGGAACGGTAATGATTATATCAATTTCTTTGGCTTCGGCAAAGGTGACAATACTATCTAAAAAATCATAAGCTCTTAAAAATGAGAATTCGGGATCATAATTCTTAAGCTTAAATTCCATTTCTTCTTTTTCGATCTTATATGCCTCGGAAAGCTCAACATAATGTTCACTGTCTACATTAAGGATATGGAGTTTTGGACTGAAGAAATCCAACACTTTTTTAAGAGAATCAAAAGGCGTTCTGCGTGCAACATCTTTAAAATCTGAAGCGAAAAGAACATTCTTTACCTTTTTAAACTTAACATCAGGAGGAATGATCATAATGGGAGCGTGAATGTTTCTTATCAGGTTAAGTGTATCGTTTCCGATATTAATACTCGCCATTCTTGAACTGCCATTGATGCCCATAATTACCATATCTATATGGTTGCTTACAACGTACTTTGAAATATTATCAATAAAAGAACCTCCCTCCGATTCGATAGTAATTTTCTGATCAGGGGTATTTTTAAGGAAGTCTTTTATAATTTTCAACTCATTATCTGTTGCCATTTTCCTTGAGCCTTCTTCACTGTCATTCGATGTTGAAAAAAAGACGTTTCGGTACACATGGTACAAAATTATTTCAGTTCCCGAAATATCTTTTGTCATTTCAATTACATATTCAGCGGCGCTTTCTGATGGCAGAGAAAAATCTACCGGGACAAGAAATTTTTTCATTTATAAATTTTTACTAAGGTAAATAATTAAAGGCAAAAAAATCCTTTAAAATCCGCAGGCGAAATTAACGGCCATAATAATTCGTTCACCGTAGCCTCAGCCCTTTCACGAAAGGGCAAGAATACAATGCCCGAAATGGCGGTGCGAAAACTTGTGCGTATGGCTACCGGTGCCGGTTACACGCGTGCGTTTGCTAATAAAGGATTATGACATTGAACACAACGATTTAAGAAGGCTGTAGAAAGTTAATAAAGTATGATTTGTAACGAAAAATAACTACCGCTGAAGCAAAATAAACATATGAATGTCGAAAGATGCCTGGTGCAAGAGTGTCACGCGGATTACATTATATAATGATCTTTTATCTTACCGGCACCGTAAACAAACCGTTAGTTATTACTAAACTGTCTGTGCCTGTACCTTGTTGATTTTTGATAGTTCCGCTAAAAGTGCCCTGCACATAATGCGCACTTGCAACAATTAAATTTATGTTGAAAGATGTATTGCTTGAGCTGTCTGCCGTCCAGGTTTCGCCCACATTATCGAAGTAATTAAAATAGGCTTTGGAGGTATTTGTGTTGGTATATATTCCTGCTCCGATGCCTGTTGTAGCGCCCACACCAAATTCAATTTTGGACTTTGAATTAACGATCGTATCCAGGCCCGATACGATAAGCCCGGCTGCGCCTGAATTTCCGGGAACACCGCTGTTGGTCGCATAAGCGCTGTCTCCAAAATTTCTATACACGCCATTGAGAAAACAACTAAGAAAATAATTCGGCTTAATACCTTGCACCGTTGCAACTGAAAAGGTGCAGCTTCCTCCCGGGCCGCTTAACCTGGTTAAGACAAAATTAGAAGTATCAATTGCTATCGGAGTTCCGGTTCCGTTGAGAATCACCGTTTGCATACCTGTTGATGTAAAGGTGCTGGTACTGCTGAAAAGAATGCCATTTACTGTGTTGGTCGCAATCCAATAAGGGCCGGCTACAGAAACTTCAACCGTTATCATCACTGTATTTGTAGCATCCAGCGCAGTGTCTGCAACATATCTTCCTGAAACGGTTGTTGCTGCACAACTGCCTCCGGTTCCCAAAGTATAAGTAGCTAAAGGCGTTGAATTATCAACAACAGTTTTTTTGCAACTGCATATTACTATTAGCAAAAAAATTGTTGCCAATAGATTTTTCAGAAGGAACATTTTAAATAAAGTTTTCAAATGACAATAATTCTTGCGGAATTTTCAAAGATAATTAGTTTCAGGTTGAAACGAGAACAGGGGTTGTTCGTAAATTTATTTCCATAAAATTGCGGTTACATTACGACGCCATTTTTTTCCTGGTTGGAATATTTTTTTAGTTTTCTCTAAATAATCCGGATAAAGTTTTTGAAGAACTTCAAAATCTGTAATTTGTACCATGCATAAATTATCTGCCCTTTCAAAAATTATCATTTGGTTTTTTTTTCTCTTAACAATAAAATTATCTGCTCATGCCCAGGATGTTTCAGTGCGTGAAATTGCCGATGCGGAAAACTTGATCGGGCTTCATTTTAATGCGGCACAAAGAGATTCGATGGTGAATCAATTGAATGCAAATCTGCATATTTATCAATACCTGCATGGTTTCAATTTAGCCAATAGTGTACCTTTACCGCAATGGTTTGACCCTGTATTACCACAGATGAAATTCAGCACCAGCCAACAGTCTATTGACTTCAACCTTCCAACAAATGTGGTAATGCCTGCTGATAAGAATCAATTGGCATTTTACTCAATTGCTCAATTGTCAGCTTTACTGCGGCAACACAAAATCACTTCGGTGCAACTAACCACTTTCTTTATAAACCGCCTGAAAAAATATGGCGACACGTTGCATTGCGTTATCAGCCTTACAGAAAATATCGCCATGAAACAGGCAAAGCAGGCTGACGTTGCTTTCGCAAAAGGCATTTATAAAAGCCCGCTGCAAGGCATACCCTATGGGCTTAAAGATTTGTTTGCGGTAAAAGGGACTAAAACAACTTATGGTACACCGCCTTTTAAAAACCAGGTACTGGATGAAGATGCATTCGTGTACCAGCAACTGGAAAAAGCCGGCGCTGTTTTAATTGCGAAGCTATCCATGGGGGAGCTGGCAATGGATGATATTTGGTTTGGCGGACAAACGAAAAACCCCTGGAATTTGCAGCAAGGATCTAATGGCTCATCTGCAGGTTCGGCATCGGCTACTGTAGCCGGGTTGGTACCATTTGCTATTGGTACAGAAACCTATGGCTCCATCGTAGCGCCGAGTGCCGTATGTGGTGCAACGGGTCTGCGGCCTACTTTTGGCAGTGTTGCCCGCACCGGTGGCATGACGCTTGCCTGGACTTCCGACCGCATCGGGCCTATTTGCCGTAACGCTGAAGATGCAGCAATAGTATTTGCGTCTATACATGGTAGTGATGTATATGATCGCGCCTCAAGAACAATGCCTTTTAACTATACTGGCATTGTTAATCTCAAAAATATAAAGGTGGCTTATGCAAAAAACTATATCGATACCTTGAGTGATAATAGTGCAGAAAAGGGAGTTATAAAAACTTTGCGGGATGCGGGTGTGCAGGTTACGGGTATTGATTTTCCTTCTAACCTTCATACAAGTGATTTATTAACTACTATTTGGGCCGCAGAGTCCGCTGCCGCTTTTGATCCGCTAACCAGGTCTGGCAAAGACAGCGAGATGGTGCAACAATGGCAAAGCCGCTATCCTAATATGTTTAGAAGTGCCCGCTTTATACCGGCAGTTGAATACCTTAATGTTTGTCGTGTACGCTACCTCGTTATGCAACAGGCTTTTCCATTGTTAAGCAAATATGATATCATTATTGTGCCAAGTATGGCCGATGAACCGATGGCGCTTACATGCCTTACGGGCAATCCATGTATTACTTTGCCTTCAGGCCTGCCGGTTATGGGTGGCGCTCCGCCCAGCATTACTTTTCTTGGTGGCAAATTATACAGTGAAGCAACATTAGCTGCTTTCGCTAAAAAGTTCCAGCAACTAACTCATTATGAGCAAAAGCATCCGGCTATGTTTTCGAACTAATTTTAATAGCAGCGGTTAGGAATAATCGATTTACAAACGATTTGATCCAATGTTTCTACGCATTGAGCCATGATGTCATTGATAAATTCTTTAAATTGGAAAACTATGATTTTCATTACACAACTCATTTACATTTTGGAAGGACAAGAAAGAATTTTTGATGAATTTGAATCTATCGCTATTCCCGCGATTTCAAAATATAACGGTCAGCTTTTACTTCGTGTACGGCCTACCACTGAAGCTTATATTCAAAAGGCCATTGAAGCCCCTTATGAAATTCACCTGGTTAGCTTTGAAACCGATAATGACTTTTCAAACTTTATGCATGACGAAGAAAGAAAGAAGTTCCTTCATTTAAAAGAGCAATCCATAAAGTCGGTTTTATTAATAAAAGGAACCAAACTTTAAGGATTTTATTGCCAAATAATTACGCGGGTTAAAGTACTCACTATACATTTTGCAGGCAAACTTTGCAATTTAGCAGAAGACAATTGCATGGGAATAAAGAGCTGTATACATTTGAGGTGCTATAAATACGAAGCAAAATGAAAAAGCAAATTGTTGTGCTGTTGCACTTATTTTATTGGTTGATGTATTTGTCATTACTATCTATGTTCTTCGTCATCTTAAACTCAGGCCGGATGCACGTTACATTTAAATTTTTATGTGCTGTCCTATTCCTGAAGCCATTTGGATGGAGCGCAATTATTCCTGGCCTGTTTGGTTTTTATACATTTTATTGGATACTATTTAAAAGATATCTTGTAAAGCAAAAAATATTAAAATTGTTTTTGTCTGCAGGCGTTTTCTGTTTTTGCAGTTCTATTATCACGGAGTTAGTTATTTATATAACTTTTCATAAACAAGGAATTAATTGGGGTGGAAATGATGTTTTTGTGATTGGTTTGCTTGTAGCTTTTATCACACTAATAAATGGCGCGACGGGTTTAATTATGAAAGGCTTTATTAATTGGTATAACGATATAAAAATTAAAGTGGCCCTTAACAAGAGAAATTACGAAATGGAATTGGCGATGCTGAAATCTCAAATTAATCCACATTTTTTATTTAATACTATTAATAATATTGATGTATTGATCACTAAGGATGCGATACGGGCGTCTGAATATTTAAACAAGCTCTCGGATATTATGCGGTTTATGCTTTATGAAACAAAACCTTCAAAAATTCCTTTAGATAAGGAACTATCCTACATAGAAAAATTTATTGAACTGCAAAAAATAAGAACACTCAATGAACATTACATCAATTATTCTCTGAAGGGAGATCCCGCAAATTTCATGATTTCGCCAATGATATTAATTCCATTTATCGAAAATGCTTTTAAACATGCTGAAGATAAAAAGGCAGAAAATGCTATCAATATTAATCTCGACATCGAAAACGAAAAATTCATTTTCAAATGCGAAAATTCTTTCAATCAACATGCGCAAGCGAGCCCCGGACAAAGCGGACTTGGAAGTGAAATAATAAAAAAACGATTAGCGCTATTATATCCCGGCAAGCATAAATTAACCATCACAAATAATAACGAACTTTATAAGGTTGAATTATCACTTTATTAATTAAGAAAATGAATTGCATTGTTGTTGAAGATGAACCGTTAGCGGCTGAAAGACTTAAGGGTTTTATTTTAAAATTGCCCTTTTTAAAATTGCTTTCTACATTTGATAATGCATTGGAAGCATTGGCTTTTTTAAAATTTAATAAAGTAGCTATACTTTTTTTAGACATCAACCTGGATGAAATTTCCGGAATCAGGTTATTAGAATCATCAACTATAACAAGCCAGGTAATTATTACAACCGCTTACCAGGAGTATGCGTTGAAGGGATTTGATTTACAGGTTTGCGATTATCTTTTGAAGCCTTTTTCCTTCGAACGTTTTGTACAAGCTTTGGATAAAGCAAAAAATAATTTGTCGAAAGATGAAACGCCAAACGACAAAAAATTTATTTTCGTCAAGACGGAAAATCGCCTGGAGAAAATATTTTTACATGAGGTTCTTTATATTGAAGGTATGAAAGACTATCGCAAAATTCATACAACGACAAAGCGGGTGATGACGCTACAGACATTCAATGATTTTGAAAAAGAAATTACACCTCACCTGGTTTGCAGGGTTCATAAATCGTTTATGGTATCAATAGACAAAATTGAATCTATAAAAAGAGACCGCATAAAAATCGGTGATATTTTTATCCCGATTTCTGAAACCTATAAGAAAGTATTTTATGACCTGATCAGTTATTCAATTAAATAATTACAGTAGCATTCGTCCATAGATTCAAATAATTGCCCTTAACTCATTTATTTCTAAAATTAATTGCCTTTCATTTGGCGGCTAATTTTCATTACGTGAAGCTGAGTCAGCCTAATAATTTGCTTGTAATATTTCCCCGATAAAAAAGAGCTATAGTTCGGACAATTATCCCTCCCTTTCGTCCCTTCAACTTGCATATCTCCTCACTTCATTCTATATTTAATGCATAAATATCCCATTTAAAAATCTGATGCATAAGATAGTGCAAAATATTTGGCGCCAAACGCCTCCTCCTTTGCAATTTTTGGGTTAACGTGAAATGCTACATCGTTCGTAATGTTTGCTACCAACCGAAAAAGAAGATAACCTCCTTTTAGAACAGTCGAATACGACATTCAACAAACAACATTTACAATAATGAAGAATACAATTTTTGTTTTCTTCATTAACGAAAGAATTCATGTGCGCTACAAATAATTGATAAAGTACTTGCATAAGAGATTAAATAAAATAAAAGTGAAGTCCAGCCATCACTATAAAAACGGGCCTGCCCCGCACAGGCATTTCTGCGGGGGCGAAACCGAAAAGCCATACGAATAGGAAAATTAAAAATCAAAACATGAAAAAATTTTTTGTAACAGCAGGCTTATTTCTTTTAGGAATAACTGCTTTCTGCCAGCAGGAAGAAAATGGGACTATTTACATCAAACATCCGAATATTGACGCGGTAAATAATTCCGGTAAAGCATACCTGGCACAGGATGTAGCAACACTCAAAAAAATATATTCAGACACAGCAAGATTTTGGGCTTCGGGTATGGAAAAATCTATGCCTATTGCTGATGCGATAAAAATGTGGATGACTGACTTTGATTTTTACACGGATGTAGCGCAACAAGTAGTTGGCTACCCTGACTACCTGCATTATAAAAAAGATGACGGCATGACCGTGCAATCATGGTGGAACTGGGTCGGCAAGTCGAAGAAAACCGGTGAAGTGATAAAAATTCCCATGGTTATTTTCGACGACTTTAATAAGGACGGCAAAATAATAAGAGAGTCAATTTACGGCGATTTTAGCAAGATGGTAAAAAGTTAAATGCTATTTTTCAAAAGAAGATAAACTCAATTAATAAATCATAAAGATTACAATTATGCCAACAATCATTGCCCGACACAAAGTAGGTGACATTAACGCATGGCTCGCGGGGCAACAGGACAGGCTCGAATTATTCGCACCGGTTTCATCAGGATTTCGAACCTTCCAGGATATGGATGATCCAAATTCCATTGTACTAATCGTTGAAACCGATGATCCGGCAAAACTGGCGACCGTTATAAATGATCCGGCGAATGACGCGGTAAAAGCCAGGCACACAGTCCTTGAGCCAATCATCATATCTACTGAACTTTCTTTATAAAGGAAAATTTAGAACCAGCTAAAATCAAAAGTTTTAGCTGGTTTTTTTTAACGCTAAAATTAAAAGTTATGATCAAACTGACAGTTCTGTATGGCCACCCTACGGATACCGCGAGTTCACCCGAAGGCCAGGCTACTGCGGCAGACCTTCCTAATTTTGCCACTGGGAGCGTAATTTTTTTTAACGGGTAAAGTGTAATAATAATTCGAGGACTTTTTGATAAGAGAATTACTCAAAACCTTACCTCAAAGGCATTCTTGTAACAAGTCACAAGATTAATCAATCACTTAATTTATAAAAAACATGCAAACAATAGGCATCATTGGAGGTTCGGGTTTTATAGGAAGTTAGATCACCAAAATCTTTTTGGAAAATAATTTTAAAGTACGCGTATCGCCTATCGATATAAACAGCAAAAGGCGTATAGCGAACGCAGCTATAAAGAAGGATGTGGAAACTTATCTCGCAGCAAGACCTAAAGGATCCACAACTATTTACTCAGTAATGGATGCGTTTGGATGTAATAATTATGCTACAGAGGTTGGAACAACCACAAGAAAAGATTCCACCGGCGCTGTAATATACAAAGGCAAGTACATGGCTCTTTGGGAAAAACGAGATGGTAAGTGGATGTGCATTCGTGATATTGGTAATGATGATGAGAAGAAAAAGTAGGACAGGGTTACTCCTCACTGTAATGTATACACGCAAACAAGCCAGCTATGCAGTGATGAGTAACATCACCGAAACCTACAGGTAAATAGTAAGGAATAAGTGGGCGTATTAAGGTTGAGATTTAAAATGGGTTGTCAAATAAATATTAAAAGATTTTATACATGGCATCGCAAAACATCAGTGCATTAGAAACAATACCTGCTGAATATTTAAGTGCTGAAATAGCACCGGCAACCGAAGGCTTAAAAAGGGAAATTGGTGTTTGGGGTGTTTTCATAAACGTTATCAATAATACTGTTGGCAGTGGAATATTTTTATTGCCGGCTATTATTGCGGGCGTGTTGGGTAATACCAGCATATTCGCCTATATCGCTTGCGGTTTACTGTTTTTATTAGTAATGTTATGTTATGCGGAGATAAGCAGCCAGGTAACATGTTCAGGTGGTTCCTATGCATACATCGAAAAGGCGTTTGGGCCTTACGCCGGTTTTATTTCCAATACCCTGTTCTGGGTTGGCGTTGGTGTATTTGTTACTGCCGCCCTGGTAAATGGTGTTGGTGATATTTTGTCAGTAGCATTTCCTGTTTTAAAAAATTCTATTTACAGGGTGTTACTTTTTGCGGTACTCATTGGCTTCTCAGCCTACATAAATATTCGTGGTGTAAAACAAGGAATGACCGTCATTAAAATGGTTACCCTCATTAAAATGGTACCGCTTTTTTTACTAGTTGTACTGGGCTTTTGGGGATCAAAATTATCGAACCTCCGCATAGACCATCTCCCGTCATTTAAAAATTTAGGAGAGGTTTCACTCATTTTATTTTTTGCATTCGCCGGTGGTGAGACCGCCTTAAATGTCGGCGGCGAAATGAAAAATCCCAGTCGGTCCGCACCGCTGGGAATCATATACGGCACACTCGCAACTATCGTTATTTTCTGTTCAATCCAATTAGCCGCGCAGGGCGTGTTAGGCTCTGAACTGGCGAATTTTAAAGAAGCACCCTTGGCTGCGGTAGCCGATAAACTTGTGGGACCATTTGGACACACAATAATTATCGCCGCTTCCGTTACGGCTATTTTCGGCATCCTAAACTCGCTTCCTCTGGCATTTCCAAGAGTAATGCTTGCAGGCGCTGAGGACGGTTTATTGCCCAGATATCTTGCGAAAATTCATCCCCGATTTGCAACGCCTGTCAACGCAATCATTACGTTCTCAGCGATCGGTTTTGTTGTTGCTATTTCAGGTGGTTTCCGCCAATTAGCTGTAATAGTTGCCGCATCATTACTGTTGTTGTACTTAGGCGTTGTGCTCGCAACTATAAAATTCAGGCTTAGAAAAAATGTTGATAGATCATTAGCTTTTACGATTCCCGGTGGCTTAACGATTCCTATTGCTGCATTAGCGGCGCTTTGTCTTTTTATTGTTCAGTTGCAGTTGAAAGAGATAATTGGCATTGCGATCTTTATAAGCGCCCTTTCAATAATTTATTTGTTTAAAAACGCCAGGGGAAAGCCTGAGCAAAAGAATTATTCCTGAAGAATAATACTTTCCGATGGGTTGTGTTCTTTATCCAATCTGCAAACAATTTGATAAGTATAAACAATCTCATAAAGAAAAATGGTGGCTCAGTTATTTGTAATGCTTGTTATTTGTCAAACTAACGTTGAATGATATTCGAAATAAGAGAAAATGTTTTCTACTTATCTTCTAAAATAAAATTGATTAATCATCTAAAAACTTAAACAAAATGAAATCAGTAATTGTCACGGGTGCCAATAGAGGCATCGGGCTTGAAATATCGTTAGCATTTGCAAGGGCTGGCTACAAAGTTTTCGCAACTATGCGAAATCCCGATAGCGCCTCTGCGCTGAAACAAAAAATTAAAGACGAATCTTTATCAATAAACATTTCGACGATGGATGTAAACGCTGATGAATCAGTTAAGCATTGCATGGAAAGTATTCTTCAGGAGAATGGACCCTTAGATGTTTTAGTGAACAATGCCGGGGTAGAACGGCACGGCTCTGTGGAAGAGTTGACTATGGGGGATTTCAAAGATGTGATGGAGACTAATTTTTTTGGAGTGCTTAGATGTACAAAGGCTTTATTGCCCTCAATGCGCACGAACAGGAATGGATGTATTATCAATATAGCCAGTGTTTCCGGCAAAATTGCTACGTCTCCATTGAGTGCTTATTGTGCCAGCAAATATGCACTGGAAGCCATGAGTGAAGCGCTGGCACAGGAAGTGAAATCTTTCAATATACGCGTTGCGATTATTGAACCGGGAATTATCAGCACCGACATGGCCAAGGATATTAGCTTTAGCGAAGAATGCATTTATCCTCAGGCTAAACGCTTTGCGGGTCTCTTTGCAGCTTCACTTCAAACACCAAGGCCTCCAGCTATGGTTGCCGATAAGTGCCTCGAAATTGCGGAAAGTGACTCCTGGCAATTCCGGCATCCTGTGGGGCCGGATGCGTTACCCTTTCTGCAATGGCGCGCATCAATGACAGATGAACAATATGTCGATTGGAATGCAGCTACAGACGACGAGTGGTATGAAGGCACACAAAATACTTTTGGGTTAGATGCGCGGCAGGTACAGCGATAGGTAAATCAATTTGCGGAGAAAAAGAATTACTTTGAATTGAAAAATGAAACGCAGATAAAAAGGTTACATTAATTATTGCCTTTCATTTGTATTTAATTAAAGCAAATACATGAAAATAAAACTTTTAATAATCGGGATTTTTTTTGCACAGTTTCTCGCAGCACAATCCTACAAAAAAATACATCGCAAAGCGATTGTTGTGGATACACATAATGATATTTTAATGAAAGCTGCGGATGTAGGCGTCGTTTTTGACCAGGACCTTACAGGTAAAACACATAGTGATTTGGCACGATGGAAAAAAGGCGGCCTTGATGTACAAATATTTTCCGTGTATTGTGATGGTGCTTTAAAAAATCCTTTCGCCTATGCCAACCGGGAAATGGATAGCCTGGATGCTGTGGTGGCGCGCAATCCCGATAAAATTGTAAAAGTTGCCAACTATGCCGAGCTACTAAAAGTCGTAAAGCAACACAAGATCGCTGCTATGGTTGGCGTAGAAGGCGGCCATATGATAGAAGATGATCTAAATAAATTGGATTTACTCTATAAACGCGGTGCAAGATATTTAACCCTTACTCATAACGTTTCACCTTCATGGGCTACAAGCGCCGCGGATGAAACAACAAAAAAAGACCTGCCTCATAAAGGCCTTACGGATTTTGGCAAGCAGGTAGTGCAGCGTATGAACCAACTTGGGATGCTCGTTGACGTTAGTCATGCAGGTGATCAAACTTTTTGGGATGTGATTAATATTACCACTAAGCCAATCATTGCGTCACACAGTTCTGTTTACAGCCTCGTGCCACATAGACGCAATTTGAAAGATGAGCAGATAAAAGCGATCGCAAAAAATGGTGGTGTGATACAGATAAATTTTAACCCGGGCTTTATTGACAGCACCTTCGGTAAAAAAGAGACAGCCTTTTTAAAAGAGCATGAAGCAGAGAACGATTCACTGATGAAAAGCGGCAAGGATGATTTTTACTCGCTGGATTATCTGTATCATAAATATGCGGCAGAAGCAAGCGCGATGCGGCCAGCACTTTCCATGCTTATTGACCATATTGTTTACATCATCAATTTGGTGGGTGTTGATTATGTTGGCCTTGGCTCCGATTTTGATGGAATCAACCTTACACCACAGCAACTGGATGATGTAACGACTTACCCTTTAATTACAAAAGTATTGGTTGAAAAAGGTTATAATAAAAAAGAAATCACCAAAATTTTGGGAGGAAATTTTTTAAGAGTGTTAAAAGCCAATGAAGTAAAATAGGGATTAACGGCATCGTTTGCAATATTGGCTGTGCAACTATTTTATCGGAATATTTTTATACGAAAGATTTTCCTGACGAAGTTGATTAAGAGAAGAAGAAAATCTGGAAACCATTGTTCATTGGCATTGCAATATGTACCCTTTTTATTTTCTTCGCTGTTTGCGCGAAGAGCCAGGTAATTCAATAAATAGAAATTCAGCAAGCTCGGCTGCGCACTTCCCCTCATAAATATTTGGATATTTCATTGCTTATTTATAACGAGGTAACTGATTGAAACATTTTCTATCGCGAACTATCAATATCGATATTTCTGATGCAGCTTTAATTATGCCTACGATCAATTCTATTACATGAAGCCTTATTAAATTTCCGCTTTTGTAATTATCTTCAATAACTATTTCTTGAAAACAATTATGAGATTTGAACCAATACATATTGATGAAGATAAAAGCAAAACCATCTATGCAAATGCTGATTGCCAGGGAATTTTCAAATCGTACCCTGCCTATTATTATAAAGTTGGATACAACCCGCCGTGGATTGGATATTTTGTAATTCGTGATGAAGTAGTAGTAGGCGTTGGTGGTTTTGTAGGAAAGCCACAAGATGGTGCAGTAGAAATCGCGTATGGAACTTTCAAAGCATTTGAAGGACAGGGCATAGCTACATTTCATGTAAGCAACTAATTTCAATAACAAAATCAGTTGACCCCTTAATTATTATAACAGCTAAAACAGCCCCGGAACACAATGCCTCTGCGAAAATTTTATCAGGAAATGGATTTGAATTCACCGGTATCGTGCAAGATGAAGGAATTGGCGATGCATGGCACTGGGTCTATACAGAATCACTGATCAAATAGATTGCTTCTGGCTATTATAACGGTTACGGACACACTAAAATATTATTGATGTATGGTATTTTAAAGTTGCAAAATATCTGTGGTTCCTTATAGCAGACTATTCTTATCTTTATTATTAATTTTTATGAAAAGAAAAACTTTTATTAAAATTGGCTCAACACTAATGGCTTCAACAATTTTATCTCCACTTGAGGGATTTTCTTATGATCAACAGGAGAGATTAAAAAACTGGGCTGGCAATATAACTTATAGCACGGATAATGTATTTTACCCTGAAACAACTGAAGCACTTCAGCAGCTTGTTAAAGACCACGCCAGGATTAAAGCACTGGGTACAAAGCACTGCTTCAACCGGATTGCTGACAGCAGCAACAACCTGGTAAGTACCAGCAAATTGAATAAGGTTTTGTCGCTTGACACAGCCAACAATACGGTAACTGTTGAAGCGGGTATCAAATATGGCGAGCTGGCACCCTATCTTGATAGTAAAGGTTTTGCTTTGCATAACCTGGCTTCATTGCCCCATATTTCCGTTGGCGGATCTATCGCTACAGCTACCCATGGCTCAGGAATTAAGAACGGCAATCTTTCCAGCGCAGTTGTTGGTTTAGAAGTGGTAACTGCAGATGGGCAAGTTGTAAACTTTTCAAAAGAACTTGATGGTGAAAAACTCAATGCAGTGGTAGTTGGGTTGGGGGCAATTGGCATATCAACAAAAGTTACCCTTAAGGTTGAGCCCACTTACCAGGTAAGGCAATATGTATTTACCGGTATGCCAATGGCACAACTGAAAAATAATTTTGAAGAGATCATGTCGGCTGGTTATAGCGTTAGCTTGTTTACCGATTGGCAATCAGACCTCATAAACGAAGTTTGGATTAAGAGCCGTGTGGACGATGGTAAGGATCATAGCGGTCCCGAATTCTTTGGCGCCAAAGCTGCTCAAAAAAACCTTCATCCTATCATAGCATTATCTGCAGAAAATTGTACGCCACAAATGGGCGTTCCTGGCCCATGGTATGAAAGGCTCCCTCATTTTAAAATGGGCTTTACTCCCAGCAGTGGTAAGGAACTTCAAACAGAATATTTTGTTCCACTATCAAATGCTGTAGACGCGATGGAAGCTGTTTATCGTTTGGGTAAAGAGATCGGCCCCCATTTATTTATAACCGAAATTCGTACTATTGCAGCAGACGATCTTTGGATGAGTCCTTGTTATCACCAAACTTCTGTTACGATTCACTTTACGTGGAAGCAGGAAACCGAAGCCGTGCTACACCTTTTGCCGCAGATTGAAAAAGTGTTGGCGCCCTATAACGCCCGGCCTCACTGGGGCAAAGTATTTACCATGAGCCCAAAGGTTTTGGAATCGCGCTATGAAAAACTTGCCGAGTTTAAAAAGTTGGTTGCCGAATATGACCCCCGGGGAAAATTCAGGAATGAATTCCTGGAAAAAAATATTTATAGCTGATTAAAAATCAATGCAAATTTTCTGGGAACTAATTACAAGTTTGTTTTTAAAAGCATTTGAGAGGAGCTGTTTTAAAATGCGTTTATACATAGTCGTTATATGGTGCCATATCCACATTGGTTCGGGCAAAAATAAACCCATAGAACAATTAGATGATCATTTAAAGCGATAGATAAAATCTACTTTTATTTATAAACGACCAGGCTGCTGTTATTAACACCATACACCTTTGCAATTGCCTTTATCTTCACACCTTTTTTCAGTTTAAATGGTTTTGTATACTCGTCTTTTGCTGTGAATGAGGGCGTGCTTCCGTTGTCTGTAAAGTAAATTTTTGCTCGGGGTGTTGAACAGGAAATATTGATCACATTGCCTTTCAAACGGATAACTGGCAACGCAACCTGGTTGACATATTTTGCTGTTCTCTCATCATGGATAACGCCTTTCCAATTCATACCGAATCCAAAGTTATAGGCGTTACCGTTAGCATCTTTGTAGCAAATCATATCGTGTGGAATATCCTCGTCCTGCAACTCAACAGTTTTCATGTCTGCAGGCATTTGCACCGGCAATAATCCGGAAGGCTCATAGTCTCCGGTTAACACATCAAGTATTGCCTGGTTTTGTACGCCAAAATCAACCAAAATGGCATCGGCGTCTTTTTCAAATTCTGCAAAAATCATTGGTTTAGTAATCGCTGCAATAACGATCACGGGCTTTCCTTTCATGGCGACTTTCGTTTCGCGGATTGTTAGTAAGTCTTTTAAATTTCCCGCAGTGATTTTCTTGCCGCGATAAGTACGGTCTTTAACGGTTGGCTCTACCGGATCACCCGCTGCAAGGCTATGTTCCCTTGCATCTGTTGCTGTGTAAGGCTCATATTGAAGCGTGATGGGGACATATCCTGTTCCTCCATTTTCCCGGTCGTTGGCATCATAACCGGCGCCACCACTTGGGTTGCTGACAAATACAATGGCATAATCTGCTTTTGAAGGATCATCAGTGATGTTGAAATATTTTTTTAGCAACTCCGGATTCACGGCATCTTCATATTTTTCTTTTGAAGGCGGACCAAAAAAACCTTGTAAAGAAGGTGTATATTTTTTAGGGATAAAAACAGTTTTATTTTTTTGCAATGGAAGCAAATTATTTTGATTCTTAAGCAACACAATTGATTTTAATTGTGCATCGAAGCCGGCTTTCATAAAACCGGGATTGCCAACAATTTGTTTTGAGGCCTCAATATCAAGATATGGATTTTCAAAAAGACCGACCCGGAAAATGTTTTTTAACAGCCTTACGGCAGACACTTCAAAACGGGCACGCATAAACGCTTCTCCGTGATCTTTTATACCCATCTGGTACGCTTCAATTACTGGGCCTGCAATGTTATTTCCTCCAAACTGGTCTACACCAGCCATCAATACTTTATAGTGTCTTTCTGCAACAGTCTTCGATTCCATTCCCCAGGATTTGCCGGCAAAAATTTCAGGAGTTTTTCCTTCGTCTGCTGTCACAAGCCAGTCCGTGCAAACCACACCATCATAGCCATATTTATTTCGCAATAAATCAGTGATAAGGTATTTACTGTAACTGTTGCCGCCATTTTCTCCATTTTTATCCCTATTATATGAAATAGTATAGTAAGGCATTAATGCAGAAGCCATTTTAGTTTTTCCAGAAAGTTTCATAGCGCCGTCTACAAATGAAATAAGGTGCTCATCAAAATTATTTCCAGGATAGACAGCAAACTTTCCGTAAGCAAAGTGAGCATCCCTGCCACCTTCCTCGGGGCCACCACCTGGCCAATGTTTTATCATGGCATTTACACTGTTATAACCCCAGCCATCTGCGATTTCGCTTTTGCCTGTTGAGGTTTGAAAACCGTCTACGTAAGCTCTTGCCATATCTGCATCAAGCAAAGGATCTTCACCAAAAGTTCCGTTAATGCGCGACCACCTTGGTTCAGTTCCAAGATCTATTTGTGGGGATAGGGCAGTGGCAATACCAAGTGCGCGATATTCTTTAGCTGCGATTGATCCAAAGTTTTTTACAACCGCCGGATCAAAAGTTGCGGCAAGCCCAATCTCGTCGGGCCATTGCGAAATCTTTCCGCCGGCACCCGCTGTATATTCAACACCGGAATTAGTTCCATTTCTTGGATCAGAACTATTATTTGCCGGTATACCAAAGCCTGACCCTTCAACCAACGCCTGCATATTGTTGTTCCATTGCGCCGCAATTTCCGGCGATTGAACGCTCGTTACTAAAACATGTCTCAGGTTATCTTTTATTAAAAATGACTTTTGCTGGTCAGATAAATCAGACGCCTTTTGGCCGGAAGAATCAAAGGGCATCCCATTATAAGTTACCGGTCCCATTGGGCCTTGCCTTCCCGGAATTGCCTGGTGGCCGCTGTATAACATGAGGCCCGCAATTTGTTCGATAGATAATTTTGAGGCAAGGTCTTTTGCACGCTGGTCTACCGGTAAGCGCCAGTCTTCATATTTATCAAGTTTTCCGTTTTTATTAAGGTCCTTAAAAGCAAGCCCGTCTATAGTTAATATAGTAATGCCTGATGAGATAGAATATCCTAAGGTGGGCCCATTAGTATTTTTTATGAAAACAATGCCAGAATTGTCTTTGCTGATCATTGTCCATTTATTTGCGCCAGGATCTTTTTTTATAAACGACATCAACATATATGCAATTGGCAAAAATCCAGACAAAGAAAATATCTGTAAGATGGAACGTAGATTTTTTATTCTCATAATCGTAATTTTTAATAAGGACCTAATAATTGATAATTCGCCAAAGCAAAAATAGCTAACGCGTAATAAAAGTATCCGCATTGTTGGCCAGCGAAAGCAATTATTATTTTTTAAAATTAATTTATTTAAGGTGCGAATGTATTTTTTGATTTTGATGCGGACTAATAATTGAGACGAAAAGGCAAAATTTTGCGACTAAATAAATTTTGTCTTTGGAAGGATAACAATAGAAAAGAACAAGCAATTTTTATTTTGAACAATGCGGAAATGAAACGATAAAAAAACTTAAATCTTTTTAGCGGAGTATTAAAAAATGGATTTAAATTTTAAGAAAGAAATAATTTGAATTATTGTCATCACTTAAAATTTCTCGCTCCGGGAAAAATATTTTCCTGCGACGATGAGCGTTTCTGCGACCTTTTGTTTTGAGCATGCGCGGGAATAGAAGTTTCATCAGGACGGGCCAAAGTCGAAACCTGCGGCTCTTCGTTATAAGAAGGAGTTAGATGCCGCAATAATTTTGAAAAATCATAACAGCGCTTTACAATCACATGTATCACTTCACCCTCAACTTGCACTTTACCTTCAACCATTATTAGCCTCGATTGCAAAATTTCCTTTCTGAATTTTTCAAAAAGGCTTTCAAAAATCACGAGGTTTGCAAATCCTGTTTCATCTTCTATCGTCATAAAGCAAATACCTCCGGCTGTGCCGGGACGTTGCCTTACTAAAACGAGGCCAGCAACTTTTACGAACGCTCCATCTTTAAACGTTGATAATTGTTTAGTTGAAGTAATGCGAAGCTGTTCCAGTTTTTCTCTTATAAAACTTACAGGATGTGCTTTTAATGAAAATGATGTCGCTGCATAATCATGCACCACGTGTTCGGAGATTGACATAACGGGAAGGGTTATACGCTCATCTTTTGCATCCGCAGGCTGCTGACCGGAAAATAGGGCACAAGGCCTGTCTTTGGTAGATACTTCCCAAAGAGCCTGGCGCCTGTCGAGCCCGATAGATCTAAAGGCATCAGCATCTGCTAATTTTTCCAATACTGCTTCGGGCAATTTAATATCCCGTAGCTCATTAATATTTTTATACATTTTTTTCCTGTTACAAATAAGAATATTAATATCCTCTTCTCTTAAGCCTTTAACTTGGCTGAATCCCAAGCGTAAAACACAATATTTGCCTGACATTTCTTCCAGCTTATTATCCCACATTGAAAAATTAATATCTACCTCCCGGGCTTCTACGCCATGTTTTCGTGCATCGCTAATTATTTGCGCCGGTTGGTAAAATCCCATTGGCATACTGTTCAATAAGGCACAAGCGAAGACATCAGGATAATAACATTTAAGCCATGAAGAAACATACACGAGCAATGCAAAACTTGCTGCATGGCTCTCAGGAAAACCATAACTGCCAAAGCCTTCCAACTGCCTAAAAACCCGTTGTGCATATTCCAGCGTATAGCCGTTTTTCATCATTCCCTGGACCAGCTTTTCTTCAAACTTCGTAACCAAACCTTTTACTTTAAAAGTTGCCATACTTCTACGCAATTCATCAGCCTCCGAAGGCGTAAAGCCGGCGGCCACAATTGCAATTTTCATCGCTTGTTCCTGAAAAAGCGGTACTCCTAAAGTGCGGCCCAAAATTCCTTCCAGTTCTTTAGATGGATATTCTATAGGTTCTTCTTTATTCCGCCTTCGCAAATATGGATGTACCATATCTCCTTGTATTGGGCCGGGACGAACAATAGCAACTTCAATCACCAGGTCGTAAAAGCAGCGGGGTTTAAGCCGTGGCAACATCGATTGTTGTGCGCGGCTTTCAATTTGAAATACACCGATTGTATCTGCATGGCAAATCATGTCATATACTTTCGGATCATCTTGTGGGATATTCGCCAACGTTAGTTCAAGGCCATAATGTTCTTTTGCCATATCAAAAGCTTTGCGAATGCAGGTTAGCATACCTAAAGCAAGCACGTCTATTTTCATAAATCTCAGCGCGTCAATATCATCTTTGTTCCATTCAATGCAAGTCCTGTCTTGCATTCGTGCATTTAATATTGGAACAAGGTCGCACAGTTTACCACGCGTAATAACAAACCCCCCGGTATGCTGGCCAAGCTGGCGCGGAAATCCCAGGAATTGTTCTGTAAGCTGAAGCACTTTACGAAGATGCATGTCGCTCGTATCAAAACCTTGTTCCGTTAACTGCTTTCCTTCAAACCATTCGTCAGTAAATTCCCAAATGGAACCAGATAAACGATTGATCGTGTCAACAGATAAACCCATTGCTTTTCCCACATCTCTTATTGCGCCTTTTTGGTGCTGCTGTGTAACGGTTGCGACAATAGCTGCACGCTCACGGCCGTATTTATTGAAGATATATTGAATTACTTCTTCGCGCCGCTCGTGCTCAAAGTCCACATCAATATCAGGCGGTTCATTGCGTGCGGAAGAAATAAATCGTTCAAATAAAAGATCGAATTTTGAAGGGTCTACCGAGGTTATTCCCAAACAATAACAAACAGTAGAATTCGCTGCAGAGCCACGGCCCTGGCAAAGTATTTTTTGTTCCCTGGCAAAGCGAACAATATCATAAACCGTTAAAAAATAAGCAGCATAATTCATCTCTTCAATAAATTTCAATTCATGATTAATGGCATCAATTGTTTTAACTGAAAGCTTATGCCCATAGCGGTCTGTCGCTCCCAGCCATGATAAGTGGGCGAGTTCTTCCTGCGGGCTTCTGCCTTCTGTTGTGATCTCTTCAGGATATTCATATTTTAATTCGTCTAAAGAGAATTTGCATGCACTGGCAATTTCCTGCGTGCACTGAATTGCTTCCGGATATTGCCGGAATAACCGAGCCATTTCGTCTATGGGTTTCAGATATCTTTCCGCATTGGGGTGCAACAGGTAACCAGCGTTTTGGATAGTGCATTTTTCGCGGACACAGGTTAAAACATCTTGTAGTTGCCGGCGCGCTGCTTCATGATAATGAACATCATTTGTTGCAACGATTGGTACGTCAAATTGCGTGGCCATTTTTTTTAGACGGTATAAATATTTGCTGTCATCGCCCTGGTACCGCCGGGATGCGGCTAAGTAAAGATGATGCCCAAATGCTTCACGATATTCCTTTAAAATATTTATAAAGGATGTTTCAAAATCAAATACATTATTTAATTCTCCCGGCGGTAGCAATATAAATTTTACATCTTTTGAATAGTCATAAACATCTTTTTTATACAAATGACAATCACCTTTTTCTGCGCGACGGTTGCCAATAGTTAAAAGATTGCATAACTGCGCGTACGCGTTTAAGTTAGTAGGATAAGCGAGTAGGCTGCAACCATCGAGTAAATCAAGCCTACAGCCAACTATAATACGAATTCCATTTTTTTTAGCTGCTGCATGTGCCCGCACAATACCTGCAAAACTATTCCTATCCGTTATAGCTATTTCGCTGTATCCTAATGCTGCTGCATGTTCTACAAATTCTTCAGGATGAGAAGCGCCACGTAGAAAACTAAAATTGCTTGTTACTTGTAACTCAATAAAATTCATAATAAAATTAATAAGGTATTCAAATGTTAGGTGAAATATTTAAATGAAAAACAGAAGAAAATACCATGTAGGATTTAAGCAAAAAAACCATGAAGAAACCATCGATACGTTTTATCAGCATCGTAATGTCCTGATCGAAATAACCAATAACGATTTCCTTCTTCGTCTTCAACAGAATAATAATCCCTGTGCTTGCCTTCCTGCAGCCACCATTCCTGTTCAATACGTTCTGGCCCATCTGCCTTTAGTATTTTATGTATTTTGCCTCTATACCGAAACAACATTGGCGGATAATCCGGGATTGGCGCAGTAACCTCAATTGCAACTGGGTTTACTAATAATTGCAACGGCCTTGGTTTGTTCACTTTCCATTGGGTTGCTGTTTTTTCATTAATAGATACTGCTGGCTTAAAAGATCGCTCCGGCCAATAATGTTCATCAGGCACATAACGATGAATTTGATTGGCGCCCATCTTTCCACCAATACGATCAAGTAATTCGCTTAAGCCAATGTCATCCAGGGCAGCAGCATCATCCCACAACTTTTCCTGCGTTGGTATAATCTCTTCAACTTTGGAAGCTTCCAATGTAAAAAGCTCTATTCCCATTGCTGGTTCTATGGAATCTATTTTTATTTCAAATAATTTGAAAAGATGAGTTGTATTATTTGAAGGCCTGTTGGTACCAATGTCAATTCTTTCAATTTTGCCATCCATACGGTAACCTTTAAACGAAGCAAAGCGCAGCCCTTTTGCTTCACATTTTAAGCGATCACATAATTCTTCAAGCAATCGTTGTAGCGCTATTTCAATACCTTTTGCCGTAACAATGGGTTCCAGGCAAGGCAATCTTTCGTGATAATAAACAATTGCATTTATGGGTTGTAAAAATTCCTCTTCATTCCCTAAAGCCTGGTTCAAGCGCTGAAGGAAAGTTGTGCCAAAGCGCCTTCTCAATGCCGTTCGCGGCATATTTATAAAAGTACCGATACTTCTCAGTCCTAACTTTTCCAGGCGCTCGACAGTTGCTGCTTCCAGGCGCAAAGCTGTCGGTGGCAGAGAAAGAAGCGCCTGACTTTGATGATTACTTTCGATAATCATTTTATCAGAACCAAAATGAGCGATCGCCCAGGACGTACCTATAGTATCAGCAATCGCAGCTTTTACATAGTAACCAAAATGCTTAAATCGTTTATTGATTACCGTTAGGTATTGTTCTTCGCCACCCCATAAATGTGTGCATCCGGTAATATCAAGAACCAGGCTATCTGGCATGTCAATTGAAACGGACGGCGTAAATCTTATACACCATTCTGCAATACCTTTAAGTAACCTGGAGGCAAGTTCAGGCTTATCATCTTTTATTTGTAATTGTGGGATAATTGCTCTTGCATCAGCCAGTGTCATTCCTATATATATTCCTTGCGTTTGTGCGTTAGCGTTAGCTGCAGTTACAACAATTCGCCCATGATCCGGAGAAGCCAATATGAAAGAATTGCCTGCCAATTCCGGCTGCCGGCGGCAATGCCAGTCCGTTTTGAGATAACGGAACCATATCGTGATAAATCGCTTCTGCATTTCATCCCGTTTTCTTTGCCGGTTGATGAATAATTGCGGCAATTTTTGGAATATTCCTGAAGCGGCCATCCGCAAATTCCAGTTCCCATTTTCCCGGTTTGCCGTTCCTTACTTTCAATAGTTCCACATTCCACCTGGGAAATCCAACGCCGGGCATTTCATCTTCCAAAACTGAAGGTGATGAAGTAATTTTCCAGCGGCTCACACAAGCAGTAGTATTGATATTACATTTAGTTTGGCGAAGTATAAACCCGGTTACCTTGCTTTGCTCCACTGCTAATTGTAAACGCCTGGAAGCCGTAAAACTTAATTCATGCAGATCTCCGACAACTGCGGCAACCGAAGTACATTTGAGCGCTTCTTCCATTGCCCAAAGAACTTCTTTTTCTTTTTTCAAATCAATAAAAATGATTTTTTCTGGTAAAATTCCAAAAGAGAATAGGGCAGGAGGGAAGATATTTTTACAAGTGCTGATCCAGATAGCAGCTCCCTTGTTACACATTAATGATGCAAGAATACCAGAAACAAATCCTACAGTTGCGGCTGCCTCTTCTGAACCTTCAATTAAAAATTCATGTATTACGCCTAAGGGAAATTGACCTCCTGGAAAAGCATTTTTTACCTGCTGTGGAAGCCCAACTTTATCTAAGTTGTTTGAGGTTTTTTTAAAATTTTTTAATGAAAGAATTTCTTTTTTTAGCCGGTCAATTATATCTGATCTTGTTTCTATCGTTGCTAAATCTGCCATACTTCGAGTGTAAATATTTGAGCTAAATTACTAAAATATTTAGTATTTATTTCTTCTAAGAAGAATTAATTCAATTATTTGAAACAAGAAATAACAATATGGATAATTTTCTTTCAGAAAAAATACCCTTTCATTTATCAAACAAAAAATGGCAATAGAACTTATTATTATAACAATCTAAATATCTTTTTTCTGAAATTAGAAAAGCGGTAACCCGCTGTGAGAGAGAAGTTATTGTTTACCTGGTTCATATTTTTAATGAGCAAATTCGTGTGTAGATTATTCCACCAGGCATGAAAATAGAAATAATAATAAGGGCCGTTAAAGCCTGCATTA
>JBBRSV010000010.1:0-60267 GCA_038245055.1 Chitinophagales bacterium
AATATCTTATACCAGCAACAAATTATTTTTAGCCGCTAAAATTGTTGATGAATTGTTAAAAATAATTTATTAACTTCACGATAGTTTTCATAGGGTACGGATTAAAAACGGGCCTGGGTATCTACCCCGGCCCAATTTTTTTTATTTAATTTCAGTTTATTATTTTAAAGAGGAAGCCTTTATTACTGAAAAATTCCAATACTCGTGGCAAAGTATATTCCAGCCGGGGAAAAGCTTTAAGGCTGTCATGAAAGATTATTATTGAACCCGGCTGCGCGTTTTTCATTACATTTAAATAACAATTTTCAGGAGTAACTTTTTCGTCAAAATCTGCACTTAAAACATCCCACATTATTGTTTTCATCCTGAACTTATTTCCCTGCAATGCCTTTAAATGAAACCTTTTTATTTTTCCATATGGAGGCCTGAACAAATCGCTGTCAATAATTTCAGCCGCATGGGCTATGTCTTCAAGATAATTTTTATCGGCAGTTCTCCAGCCGTTTAAATGATTGTAAGTATGATTACCAGGCTTGTGTCCTTCCTTAATTATTTGCTTATAAACATCAAAATTTTCAGCAACATTTTTACCAATGCAAAAAAAGGTAGCCTTTGCATTATACTTTTTTAGCGCGTCCAACACAAACCGAGTTACTGCGGGATGAGGCCCATCGTCAAAGGTGAGGTACAATATTTTTTCCGAAGTTTTCACATCCCAGAGACAATCAGGATACAATTTCTTAAGAAACCACGGTGTTTTTATGAAATAAAACATGACAGAAAAATAAATCTTTTAGATGACATAAACTGCTTCATTTTTATTGTATCACCTATTATCTATTGCTAAAACTTTAAAAAGGCATTATGAGAATGGGCATTTCTTTTTAAGAGTTCATTTAAGCATTTTATTTTTTGACGAACTTCATTTAAACAAGATAACAAGCCTTCCCCGGCTGGCAACTACCCAATTAACAGAAGAATACCGTTACAATTTTACTGAGATAAAATATTATTCGCAGGTTTTTTCCAACCTGTAAACGAATGTTTGCAGGTTTTTTTATTTAGCAAAAGAGCATATGAATTAGCATTTCTATCTTTACAACATGAAAAAGGTAAGAGTTCGCTTTGCGCCGAGCCCAACAGGTGGTTTACATTTGGGAGGGTTACGCACGGCGCTGTATAATTATTTTTATGCAAAACAACATAACGGTGATTTTATTTTAAGAATTGAAGACACTGATCAAACAAGATTTGTTAAGGGCGCGGAGGAATACATAATTGACAGCCTTAACTGGTGCGGAATACAACCCAACGAAGGTCCGCATAATGAGGGCAAATATGCTCCCTACAGGCAAAGTGAAAGAAAAGATATCTATAGAAAATATGCTGAAGAGCTTGTGAAGAAAGGCCACGCATATTATGCTTTTGATACAACTGAGGAGATTGAAGCCTTGCGCGAAAAATTAAAATCAGAAGGAAAAAGCAATCTTCAATATGGATATGATGTGAGGCACCAAATGCGCAACTCTCTTTCGTTGCCTCCTGAAGAAACAGAAGCGTTGTTGAAAATAAATTTTCCTCATGTTATTCGGATTAAGATCATAAAAAATGAATTTGTTCATTTTAAAGATATGATACGCGGTGACATCGAAATGGAGACTAACGGTGTTGATGATAAAGTTTTGTTGAAAGCCGACGGCATGCCTACGTATCATCTCGCAGTAGTTGTAGATGATTATTTAATGAAAATAACGCATGCCTTTCGTGGCGAAGAATGGCTGCCCAGCGCGCCGGTTCATGTACTTCTTTGGAAATATCTCGGCTGGGAAAGCGATATGCCGAAATGGGCTCATCTTCCATTGATCTTAAAACCCGACGGCAACGGCAAACTTAGTAAAAGAGATGGCGAACGTCTTGGCTTCCCGGTATTTGCGAAAGAGTGGAACGATCCGAAAACTGGTGAGTCGATGAAAGGTTTTAAAGAGATTGGTTTTCTACCGGAGGCATTTGTAAATATGCTGGCGCTCCTTGGATGGAACGACGGATCACAACAGGAAATATTTTCGATGGACGAATTGGTAAAAAATTTTTCTATAGAAAGGGTGCATTCCAGCGGTGCAAAATTTGATTATGAAAAGGCGAAATGGTTTAATCATGAATGGATTAAGAAATCGCATCCAGATAGACTGCTGGCGCCTGTCAAAGATTTATTCACGGAAAAAGGAATTATAATTAACGACCACAAAAAACTTACGAAAGTTATTGATCTTGTAAAAGAAAGGTGCACACTTCTTACAGATTTTTTGGAGCAGGCAGATTTCTTTTTTGCGACGCCAATACAAATTGATACAACTTCAATTCTATCCAAATGGAATCAAAATAAAAATCTTTTTTTTAATGAACTAATTCGTTCTTACCAGTTGACTACATTGGTGAAAGCTGTGGAGTTTGAAAATATATTTAAAGAAATATCAGCAATAAATCAATTAAAGCCCGGTGAATTAATGTTGCCATTTCGCATTATGCTGGTAGGCGGAAAGCACGGCCCGGCAGTATTTGATATTGCCTCAATATTAGGAAAGGAAGAAACGATTAAAAGAATAGAACATGGATTATCAATGCTCAACCTGGCCCAAAAAGCCAATTGAAAAAATCCGGTTTATCTTTATACATCATGACAACAAATAAAAATAAGCTGCAAGACAAAAGTTCTTCGCTACAAAGACCCATTCGTGTTCTTGTTGCGAAGGTTGGGCTCGACGGCCACGATCGTGGAGCTAAAGTAATCGCAACTTCTCTTAGAGACGCTGGTATGGAAGTTATTTATACGGGCTTGCGTCAAACCCCTGAAATGGTTGTAAATGCAGCATTACAGGAAGATGTAGATGCAATTGGCGTAAGTATTTTATCCGGAGCTCATAACACCATTTTTCCGAAGATCTTACATCTGCTTAAAGAAAAAAAAATGGATGATGTGTTGTTAACTGGTGGAGGAATTATCCCGGAAGATGACATGAGATCGCTAAATGAAATGGGTGTTGGTAAATTATTTCCTCCCGGAACGCCAACTACTTTGATCGCAGATTATATAAAAGATTGGGTGAGTTTACACAGGAGTTTTTAAATTTCTTTTTTTCAAAGAAAAATTCTATTCAATCATATTTGAAACTAAATCTATAGCATGTACGAATCACTTTTAACTTCCAATGAAGAGGGAATATTTACGGTAACCATTAACAGGCCTGATAAATTAAATGCCCTTAACAAAAATGTTTTGGATGAGCTTGAAAAAGTATTTGAAGAAGTTTATGTAAACGAAGCCATAAAGGCAGTAATCATCATCGGGCAAGGAACAAAGGCATTTGTAGCGGGTGCAGATATTGCTGAATTTATAGATGTAAAAGATGAAGATGGAGCCAGGATGGCTAAGCGCGGGCAACAGATATTTTTCAAAATAGAAAATTGCCCGAAGCCAGTAATTGCTGCGGTCAACGGCTTTGCTTTAGGCGGCGGCTGCGAACTTGCTATGGCATGTCATTTCAGGCTGGCAAGCGATAACGCGAAATTCGCGCAACCTGAAGTAAATCTTGGACTCATTCCCGGCTACGGCGGCACACAGCGTTTAACCATGCTCGTTGGTAAAGGGAAAGCAATGGAATTAATGATGACAGGAGTAATGATTGATGCTGAAGAGGCAAAAAATCTTGGACTGGTAAATTATGTTACTTCGGCAGAGGAGCTCCTGGAAAAAACTAAAGAGATTATTAAAGTTATTCTTAAAAAATCGCCAATTGCAGTTTCTAAAGTGATTGCAGCAGTAAACGCGCAAGGGCAATATGATGTTGATGGATTTGCAGAAGAGATAAAAATGTTCGGGCAGGTTTTTACTTCAAAAGATAAAAAAGAAGGCACCGCAGCATTTATAGAAAAAAGGAAGCCCCTTTTTGAAGGGAAGTAATTACCCGAATTTTGATTTTACTTCATGAATTTTAGTTAATTTAACTTTGAGCAAATGAAGATTGCAATAACGGACCGGGTTTTCTTGTTATTATTTTCAGTAATAATCATTTTTACTGCTTTCTGGATTTATCACACACATACTCTGTTAGATGATATTAGTTCCCCCACAAAGGTTGTAAAATTGTTTGATCTTAATAATGATTTGCTTTACAATGTTGTTACCATTTTCTCTTTGATGTTATTGCTACTCTCAAATCTTTTTTACTGGCGCTCTGGAAATGGAATTTATTTTTTATGGAGTGTATTGTATTTTATGGCTGGCATCATTTCATTGGCCATTCTTGAAAGCGCGCGGTTTTTTTACACCAAACAAAACGGATTATTAAATGGCAAAATATCTTCAGGTTTTATCGTATCGGCCTATTTAATATTAATTGTTGTAATAGTAACACTCATCGATTTTTTAATCATCAGGTATTTAAGAAACAAGAACCTTTCAACGAGAAAAAAAATCTAAATTAATTTATCAGTATCACTAAAAATGAATCTAAGTCAAAATAATAAAAAGTAAAAAGTAATGGATTACAGGATAGAAAAAGATACAATGGGCGAAGTAAAAGTGCCGGCCGGCGCATACTACGGAGCACAAACACAACGCAGCATTGAGAATTTTAAGATTGCCCAGGACATCAACAGAATGCCAAAAGAAATTATTTATGCCTTCGCTTATTTAAAAAAGGCGGCGGCAATCACTAATTATAATGCAGGTGTTCTTTCAAAAGAAAAATGTGAATTAATAGGAAAAGTATGTGATGAAGTTCTTGAAGGAAAATTGAACAACGAATTTCCGCTGGTTGTGTGGCAAACAGGAAGTGGAACGCAAAGTAATATGAACCTGAATGAAGTAATTGCCTACAGGGGCCATGTACTAAACGGGGGAAAACTTACTGATAAAGAAAAAGCGCTTCATCCAAATGATGACGTAAATAAATCGCAATCAAGCAATGATACTTTTCCTACGGCAATGCACATTGCTGCCTATAAAATTTTAAATGATCTCACAATACCAGCGATAGAGCGTCTTAAAAATACTCTCTCTGTAAAGGCCGGGGAATTCATGCACATTGTAAAAATAGGGCGCACTCATTTTATGGACGCGACGCCGCTTACACTTGGACAGGAATTTAGCGGGTATGCGTCACAGTTAGAGCACGGTTTGAGAGCTATTAAAAATACGATGACTCATTTGAGTGAGCTTGCTCTTGGAGGCACTGCTGTCGGCACCGGAATAAATACCCCACCAGATTATGCAACAAAAGTTGCAGAAACAATTGCAGCGCTTACCGGCTTACCATTTAAGACTGCTGAAAACAAGTTTGAATCCCTCGCCGCTCATGATGCAATTGTAGAAACACATGGCGCGTTAAAAACAATTGCAGTAAGCTTGATGAAAATAGCAAATGATGTACGAATGCTTTCTTCCGGGCCACGAAGTGGAATTGGCGAAATACATATACCCGATAATGAACCCGGCTCATCTATTATGCCCGGCAAAGTAAACCCGACTCAATGCGAAGCGCTCACAATGATTGCCGCACAGGTGATGGGAAATGATGTAGCCATTAGTATTGGCGGCGCCACTGGCCACTTTGAGTTAAATGTGTTTAAGCCGGTGATGATTTATAATTTTCTACATAGCGCACGGCTTATTGGAGACGGCTGTAATAGTTTTAATGAAAAATGTGCAGTTGGAATTGAGCCGGTTTTAGAAAATATCAAAAAGCATGTAGACAATTCTTTAATGCTCGTAACGGCATTGAATACAAAAATTGGTTATTATAAAGCAGCAGAAATAGCACAGAAGGCACACCATGAAAATACCACCTTAAAAGAAATGGCTGTAAAACTTGGATACGTTACACCGGAACAATTTGATGAGTGGGTAGTTCCCAAAAACATGGTGGGACAAATCTAATTTCTTGCGGAAATTAGCGTTCTATCTAACGATAATTTTTTCAGTACAAATATTTATTTGGTACACATTATATAGTTTAAGGAAATATATTCCGGAGGACAGGTTATGAATATCGATTGAGAAATTATCATTGTTATTACTTCCTGTTTTCAGAATTTTACCCGTGATATCAAAAATTGTATAGTGTATGGGCTTGGCAATGTTTCGAATACTTTGCACGTACAAAATATTGCTTGCAGGATTTGGGGAAACCTTGATAACTGTGCTTCTTTGATAACTATTTAGTGAATCTTGTTTAATAGACAATAATGGTCCGGTGTACGAAAATTCAAGAATTCTTCCGGCATTAGGAGGCGCAGTTCCACCGCCATTGTAGGAGCCCGTCGGTCCGCTGGTTTGTCCCGAGATATCACAGGCTACATAGATTTTTAATCCGTCCGGCGAAATACAAAGATCACGGTATCTTCCCTGCCCACGCATCGCGGGTATGGTTGAACTATCTATTACCCCGGTACCGGCAGCGTTAAGATGAAGTCTAAAAACTTTTCCTGCTTTAAGAGAAGTGATTAGCAAAGAGCGGTTCCAATTTGGAATTACATTTTTCTCATAAACATCTATACTTGAGGCAGCGACAGTTGGCCAGGTTAAGTAGTCAGTGTTTAAGGCTCCCGGGTTTGGATCGGTATAAAGTGTATAAACCGGATCTTTAGAGTTTAAGGCAATGCATTGGGTTTGCTCACTCACCACAGGTTTATTTGCGAGGGTTAAGCCATTATAATTTCCATCACAATAGCCTGATAATTTTGGCCATCCATAATTTCGTCCAACTTCTATAACATTTACTTCATCATCGCTTTTGTCCTGCTGCTCGCTTTGGTACAATATTCCATTTGATCCAAAGGCAATTCCCTGGGCGTTTCGGTGCCCCCAACTCCAAACTGCAGTTTGTTTTGAATTAGCGTCAGTATAGGGATTATCGTTAGGAATCCACTTATCAACAGCGCCGGCATCGCCATCAGGTTCAAGATTAAATCTTAATATTTTGCCTTCCAACGTGTCTCTCGTTTGTGCATTATTTGTACGGTTAATATTGTTAAACTGACCCGCGCCCATATCTCCAATCGTATAAAAAAGATAAGGAGTTCCGCTAATATTTCCAATAGTCAATCGTCCTGAATTATGGTCGTTACTGCCGTTCAGGGATTCAATAATTACCTGTGGATTACTCAAAGTATGAGTTGCGCGATCGTAGTCATAGCGGGCAATCCTCGTTTTGAAATTACAGGCGCCGGTTCCGTTTGAACAGGCGACAGATGCCGCGTAGTGATAAACGTAGGCGATATAAACCCACGGCTTCGAAGGATTGGGCCATTGGCTGTACATCGTTGGATGCAGTGCCATTCCCATCAGCCCACCTTGTGGCCATTTTGGCGGATTGGTAAAATCTTTTAAAGAACTTATATCAAGTAGTTGTGTTTTTCCGCCGTTGGCGGGATTTATTTTACTTATTAAATAGGCATTATTTTCTGTTACCCATAAGGAATCGTCAGGTCCCCAGGTAATTTCCCAAGCCGAATTTAGCTGGTAAGATGTATTTACTACCCGCATATTAAAAGGTTCATTCTGAGCTTGTGCGAAGTTTACCAGGTGGAAAACGAACAATAAAATTGGGAAAAGACGGAGTAGAGGATTTTTCAAGGGCATTAGTTTTAGAGCGTTACCAGCTTTATAAATCAACGAGCTAAAACGTAATAATTGGGTTAAATATTTTGCTTTATCAGAAAAATCTGTTTACACCCCGACGTATGGTGCTAATTAATATAATAATTTCCGAAGGAAATCGTTTATAATAAGTGAATCTCCCGGCAATCATTTTTAATCCTATAAACTAAACATGTATGGTAAAAATTTACCCTGGGAAACTCATTGATTCTTCTTTTTTTAACGCAGAGCCTCCCCCCAAAAGAGTGCTTTTTCAGTTAAAACTACTACTACCGGTTTTGACTATTTTAATAACGCTTGCGGAGCTTTTTATCCCCACAGTTACCTACTCTCAAAAGCTTGAATTTAGTTACAGCTATTTTAATATTACCCGTAATGTTGGTGGGGGAACCCTTGAGCAGGGCGACACTATTGAAGTGCATGCCCTTGCTAAAGTTAATTCAACCACCAACAATTTTTATTATGTTGATACAATTCCTACGGGAACTCAATATATCAGCGGGTCGCTTAAATTGGTAACCAATGAAGGGGTTCTATTTGCAGGCAGCGGCCCTTATACTGATGTAGGAAATGATGACGCCGGGTTGTATTATGCAGCCATTCCGGCAGTGCGTGTGAATTTGGGAACCGGGTTTACTAACCCCAAAACAGGCAATTACGCGAGTACGACAGGAGGCGGGACGGTGACTGCCGGAAGCGTACCCAAATTTTATGGCTCCACTTTATTTATTATTGCCTATAAATTGGTAATTACCGCCAACAATGGAGATACCATACATCCCACAGGTAATTATTACTTTGATACATCCGGTACGAACACATCGTTTCGGTTTAATTATGCGGGAATAAAAATTATACAAAATCAGGCGCTATGTAATAATTTTTCCAGTGCAAGTTTCACAGCCGATAGTTCCTTTGGATCAGGTAGCTCGCAAAACAGGGCGCTCCCGGCCATTGTTCCCGGGTATCAAAAAGTACTAATAGGTGCAAACGCGCCACAGGATAACTATTATTCTATTGCAAATAATACCAGCGCCGACGGCACGACAAACAATGCGGGTCCATATAAACCAACCACAAACGCTCACAGGGTTTTTGGCGGCTTTTGGGATATAATCGGTGATCATACGGGCGCCTCGAATACTGCGTTAGGAAATTTACCACCCGCTGCCGGCCAACCAGGCGGTTATATGCTGGTAGTTAATGCCGCATTCACAACTGGTGAAGCTTACAGGGACACAATAAAAAATGTATGTCCCAATACTTATTATGAGTTTTCGGCCTGGGTTAGGAATATATGTGGCGTTTGCGGTATTGATCAAACTAGTTCTGCGACGTACACTCCTGGCGTATTGCCGAATCTATCTTACACTATTAACGATGTTGATTATTTTACTACCGGAAATATTCCCCATGACAATACCTGGCAAAAAAGGGGCTTTATTTATAAAACAGGACCAACTGAGACGCAATTTAGAATTACGATTAAAAATAACGCCGCCGGAGGTGGTGGAAATGACTGGGTGTTAGACGATATCAAATTGGCAACCTGTTATCCCAATCTTGTAAATAGTCCAAAGGATACTGCAACCTCATGCAGTGGTTATCCATTGAGTTTAAGTGACACGGTAAAGAGTTTTTTTAATAACTATAATAATTTTTGCTGGGAGAAAAGCTTTGACGGCGTGAACTGGGTAAGCACAGGGGTTTGCGGCACAAAAATACCAGTTTTAGTTAATGGTTTGTGGCAATATGTAGTTGATACAACTTTCACAACCGTAAAGGCAGATAGTGGAACCTTTTACAGGCTTAAGGTAGGTACAACTTTTCCAAATTTGAGCAACCCTTCGTGCTCGGTAGGTAATAGCCAGAAGATCTTTGTAAAGGTTTTTAATACACAGTGCGCATTACTCGACACAAAACTCTTATACTTTGGGGGCAGCATAGCAAGCAATAGTGGACTGCTTAAATGGACTTCGAAAAATGAGGTGAACCTCAAGCTATATGAAGTGGAGAAAAGTAAAGACGGAATAAATTTTTCTTCAATTGGGATCGTAAACGGCGTAAATGACATTGACGGAGCCAATTATATATTTTCAGATCCGGAAGAGATTTCTTCTATGGTTTATTACCGGTTAAAGCTTGTAAGCATCGCCGGTGGCGACAACAGGTATTCGAAAATCGTTCTTCTTTATAACAAAAATGTCCAGTTTAAAATTTCCGCTGTTAATCCCTTCAATTCTAATTTAAAATTGGAGGTATTTTTACCGGAGGAAGGAAACATTTCCCTGAATCTTTACGACCTGTTTGGAAGAGTTGTCAGCTCTAAAACTCTTCAACTTGGTAAAGGCAGTTCGCAAGCATATTTAGATGGGCTGGGGAAATTACCGACAGGAATATATTTTTTAAGAACAGTTTTCGACAACAATATCGTTCAAAATAAATTATTTAAAATGCAGTAGTTTCTTCGCGCTTATTATTAATAGAAATAAAAAACCCGTCAAAAATGATTGACGGTTTTTTTATTTAAGCTTATTGACGCTTTAAAATACCATGAAATTTGCAATATCATATACTTTCGAGGCAGTTCCGTTGTCTATGCTGTCATGAATTTCGCCAACGTTCTTTGCAAACCAGCGCTCATCGGTTTTTACAGGAACAGGATTTCCCGTTAAAAAATATTCATATTTAACTTCGATTACGTCGGGAAAATTAAAATTACCAATCGTTATTGGAACAGCCTTTGCCAAAATGGTCATTTTAATAAAAGCTGAAACAGGTATTCCGCTCACAGTACCGCTCACATTTGGAGAAGACCAGGTAGTTCCATTTGCCACATTGTCTTTTAAAAATATAAATTCCCCGGTAACCTTGATGTCAAAAGGAATATAATTTGAGTAATCTACATATTCGTAATAATCGCCGCCCGGCTTGCGATAATAAAAAGAATCAACTGCTAAAGCCGTTGGCGGATTGTATGCCGCGATTGTGCCATATGCGGTGCTCCCAAATACAGGGCTATAAGTTATTACAGCAGAATGTATTGAATCAGCAGAAGTTCCGCCTACAAGGTTGTAACTCCAATTTGAATTACCGGTAATCGGAAAATAATCATTCGATGCAGCTACGGGTGGCAAAAATGTGATGTTAAAGCTGCAAGTGCTGGGCCCAAATGTCACCGGGAAATTTTGCGCCCCCGAGGCTAAAGGCGTTCCAGTTCCAGTTAAGGTTACCGTTTGCGCTCCGGTTGACGGAAAATTTCCGGACCCGGAAAAACTAATGCCATTGGTAGTACTGGAAAAAATATTATAAGTTCCGGGAGCAATTATTGTCACCTGGAGTTGAACGGTATTTGAGGAATTAAGTGGAATGCCCTGTTGATAATTTCCTGCAACTACAAAAGCTGTACAGGTTCCGCCGCCGCCGCCAAGTGTGCCAGTTGCTGGCGGCCCAAAATTTACAATAAAACTACATTGACTGTTGCCATATTTAATTACAAACGCTTGCTCTCCCGCACTGCCTGGCGTTCCAACTCCGTTTAATGTTACTATTTGGGAACCAGTACTCGTAAAAGTCCCCGTTTTCGAAAAAGAAACACCTTTTAGCGTATCTGACGTAATTGAATAGGCACCAACCTTAGCGACAGTAACTTGTATCTGCACATTATTTGCTGCGGTAAGCGCAGTACCAGGAATGTATGTTCCATTCACTGTTACAGGTTTACAATTGCCAGAACTATCCCCCAGTAATCCGGAAGAAATTACCGTTTGCGCAAATGTGGAAGTAAATTTCCCCAGCGTCAATTGCTTTACATTATTGAGTGAATCAGTGGCTGTTCCTGAAAAAGTACCGGTAATACCGGAAGAACTAAAAGCTGTTACATTCACTGTAAATTCTCCAATTAATTGATCTGCCTGGTAAATAGTTTTAGCGGTGGATCTATACTCAAAAGAGGATTGAAACAAAGAAGCTTTGTAAATACCCGTTTTAAAAGTATCTGCATAAAGTTCCATGTGAAAATTTTGTAGCCCGTTAAGGGACGTACCTACCAGGAATAGCACTTTGGTTCCTCCGGAGGAATCGATATAAGCACTGTCCATATTACCGGAAAAAAGCGTTAGGCTATCATTAAACTGCCAGGTACCTGTGTGGACTTTGAGCGAATTATTTTCGACACTTAACTCTTTCTTACATGCATTGAGTAATACCAGCATGAGAAATAAGTAGAATGGAACTTTGATTCTTTTCATAGTACGAATTTTAATATTTAGTTTTCAGGGAATGTTATGAAACCTGCATTTCATCATTTACTAATGCTTCAGTTTCGACGCTTTTTGAATGGATGTCTGTATGGTTTTTGAAATAACGCTTTTGGAATACAAGTATTGTGATAATTCCTGCAGAAATTGCAGCGTCTGACAAATTGAAAATAGGGCGGAAAAATTCAAAATCTTCACCTCCCCAAAATGGGATCCAGGCTGGAAAATGTGCATTCCTGATTACAGGAAAATAAAGCATATCTACAACTTTGCCGTGCAAAAAGCCTGCATATCCGTGAGCCGGAAAAATCTGGGCGACGTTGTAGGAATAAGGGCTGCTATCCTGGAAAATCATCCCATAAAACATACTATCAATCAAATTACCAAGAGCGCCGGCAAAAATGAGCGCTGCACAAATGATAAATCCGGGGTGGTATTTATGCTGAATTATCTTCCTTATATAAAAAACGCCAAAAATTACGGCTGCCAATCGAAATAAAGTTAAAAGCAATTTACCCCATTCGCCACCAAATTTCCACCCATACGCCATTCCTTCGTTTTCAATAAAATATAACCGAAACCAATTGCCAATCATTGCATGTGATTCCCCCGCGTGAAAGTGTGTTTTTACATAGATTTTTAAAGCCTGGTCGGCGATAACAACAAGGCATATAATTAAAAAAACATTTCTTCCTTTCACATTATATTTTTTGATGGGCAAAGATAGCAAAATTGGGCAAGGCTTCTAATCAAATACGTTAATTATTAGCAAAGAGAATGCTGGATTCTAACCCCAATTTTACCAAATTTAATATATAAAAAAAGTGAGTTGAAATAAGAATTGCAGGTATAACCAAATTTATTCCTCAAAATATACCCTTTGAACTCTCTGGGATATTCCCGTCATAATTTCATAAGGAATAGTTTCGGCCCATGTGGCGAGCGAGTATAACGGCAACGCCTCACCGAACACAATTACCTCGTCTCCTTCGTGTATGTTTTCATGGTCTGTTATGTCAAGCATGGTCATATCCATACAAACATTTCCAACAACCGGGGCAAGTTTATTTTGAAGCAACATTTTACCGTTTCCATTTCCCAGGTTTCGGGGATAGCCATCTGCGTAACCAATACGTACCGTCGCGATTACACTATCTCTTTGCAAGCGGACATTTCTTCCATAGCCAACAGAATCGCCCTTGCTTACTTTTTTTATTTGTGATACAGTTGTTGTAAGCGTAGTAACATTCTTTAATTTTCGTTGCATCACTTTGCTGCTATCAATGCCATAAAGGCCGATGCCGAGCCGCACCAAATCCATTTGCAAATTTGGATGCCGGCTTATGCCAGCAGTATTTGCGATGTGCTTCAAAAATTTATACCCCAAACATTTTTCTATGATCTCACAACAACTTTCAAAAATAGCTGACTGGCGCAAAGTGAATTCATCTTCGTTTTTATTTTCCCCCGCTACAAGATGCGTAAATACAGATACAACTTTTATTGAATTATTTTGACTTAAATGCTGGCAAAGCGTGGCGATGTCGTCACTTGTAAAGCCCAGCCTGTGCATGCCCGTGTCAATTTTAATATGAACGGGATAATAACTGTTGCCTGATGACTTGAGGTAGGTTGTAAACTCATCCAAAATACTGAAGGAAAATATCTCCGGCTCGAGGTTATTATTTACAATCGACTCAAAAGTACTTGTCTCAGCATTCATAATCATTATTGGCAAAATGATGCCCGCTCTCCGCAATTCAATTCCTTCATCAGCATATGCCACAGCCAGGTAATCTGCTTTATTGTATTCCAGCAACGATGCTATTTCATAACTTCCACTTCCATAGCTAAAAGCCTTCACCATTGCCATGATTTTTGTGGCAGGCTTCAACAAAGATTTATATTGCTTTAAATTATGAACGATCGCATTTAGATTTATTGAAAGTAATGTTTGGTGAATTTTTTGTTCCAACTTATGGCTGATCTGTTCAAAACCAAAACTTCTCGCACCTTTTATCAAAATAGTTTCATCCCGAAAATTAACCCTGGAAATATTGGACAAAAATTCATCAACAGATAAGAAAAATTGTTTTTCTTTTATAAATGAAAACGCGTTTTGCTGAGCATTTAAATTGGCGCCAATTGCAATCAACCTTTGTATTTTTCTATGCTCTAAAAGATGTGCAACTTCCTTATACAAATCTTTCGGCTTTTTGCCAGATTGTAAAATGTCTGATAAAATAATCGTGTGTTTTTTATTTTGCTTTTGCTGCTCCAAAAAATTTAATGCAATCGCCAGCGAATGAAAATCATTACTATAACTATCGTTAATAATGGTACAATAATTTATTCCTTGCTTTAACTCCAACCGCATCGCAATCGGATAGAGCAATTCAAATCTTTGCCTGCTCTGTTCATTAAACTTTTTTAATAATAAAAGAACACACCAGCAATTAATTGCATTTTCAACAGAGGCGTCATCAATAAAAGGAATCGTAATCGAAATATTTTTCTTTTCATAAACAGCCTCAATTATTCTATTGCTTTTATTTTTTTTAACCGATAAAATTTGCAACGTATTTTCTGCGCTTTTGCCCCAGGTAAATAATTGAAGCCGGCTGTTTTTATTTTTTATTTTATTTTGAAAACTATAAACCAGTTCTTTGATTTCTTCTTCGTCAGCGCAAAAAACCTGGTGGTTGCATTGAACAAATAATTTCAGCTTCTCCTTTATTTTTTGAGTGCTGTTTTCAAAACCTTCATCGTGCGCTTGCCCAATATTTGTGAGAACACCAATGGTAGGTTTAATTATTTTTTCAAGATGTTGCATTTCGCCAGGCCGCGAAATACCGGCTTCAAATATTGCAAGGTTATGCGAGGCATTAATGTTCAATACACTTACCGGAACCCCTATTTGTGAGTTATAACTATTAGGGCTTCTTACAATAGCGTAATCCGGTTCCAATAACTGGTTCAGCCATTCCTTAACGACGGTTTTTCCATTACTTCCCGTAATACCAATTACAGGTAATTGTTTAAATAAACTCCGGTGAAAAGCCGCAAGATCTTGCAAAGCAGTTACCGAATCTTGTACCAATATTATATTAGCTAACGATATTTTTTTAATGCTGATTTCTTTGTTACCCGTTACGAAATTTCGCACACCTCTTTGATACAGTGCTTCAATAAAATCATTACCATCACGATGAGGCGTTTTTATGGCAAAAAAAATAGTATCAGCGGGAGAAATTATTTTCCTGCTATCCATCGAAAGGTAGGCAGGTGAAGGCAAACTGGTATTATGGTTTACCAATTTACCACCGGTGGCTTTTGTTATTTGCTCAATTGTATCGTGCAAAATTCCATTCACTAATTCGGCTTGTTCATTTAACTAAAAAATTTCAGTATTGCTATCAGTAGGCCTTTCTTTTCTTAAAATAGAAAATAAAATTGCAAAGGATAAGCACCCGACAATCACCGCTAATGATACCCATATGTGCAAATGAATATCAAAATAAGTGATCAGCATTTTTGCTCCAATGAAAATTAAAACGATCGCTATACCTTCCTTAAGATACCTGAATTTATCAACGGCGCCTCTCATTAAAAAAAATAAAGAGCGTAAACCCAGCACTGCAAAAATGTTGGAAGTATATATAATCATTTTAGATTGTGTAATGGCAAATACAGCCGGCAAAGAATCAAATGCAAAAACAAGATCGATAGTTGCCAGCAATATGATTACAACAAAAAGCCTGGTAAAATATTTTTTTCCATTAATCATTTTAGTGAATTTGCCTTCGTTGTATTCATGAGTAATCGGAAACACCTTTTTTAATAATTTGTATACAATATTTTCTTCCGGATCAAATTTATTTGCATCACCAATCAAAAGCATTTTTATCCCGGTATAAATTATAAAAGCACCAAATAAATAAAGCACCCACGAAAAATTTTGAACAACTACAACTCCTACTGTAATAAATATAACGCGTAAAATAATGGCGATTAATATACCGAGCAGTAGAACCCTGTTCGAATATTTATCGTCAATTTCGAAGTAGGTAAAAATCAAAATGAATACGAAAATATTATCAACGCTTAAAGCCCATTCCATAAGATAAGCGCTGATATATTCGAGTCCCTTTATATGGCCATCTTCCAGCCATACAAATAAACAAAACCCCAGCCCGAGTGCTACCCAAAAAACAGTTTGAAGCAATGCTTGATTTATAGAAACAGTTCTTGATTTTTTGCTCAGAAGGCCAAGATCAAAAATTAATGCAATGACAATTACAATCCCAAAAACCACGTAAGACCATTCTGTTGCATTCATCTTAAAGTATTGCGGCAAAGATATGTTTGGCTGAAGGCAAAGCCAAACAAGTATTTTAAACTAAACCCTGTATTTTCTTTTGCGCCAATATTGGTAAATAAACCCAAAGAAAATAACTACAAATACAGGCAGGACAAGGTTGAGTAACTGCCAATAGGTTTTTTGTTCCTGCATTTTTTTCGGATCTAATAACCGCAACTTATAATCTTTCGCTCTCGCTTCACTAAGCCCGGCGTTGTTGATTAAATATTCAAGACAATTTTCTACAAATTCGCGATTAGCAAACTGGTATTCATATTGCGTGCCCACAGTGTAAGAATTTACGCCCATTGGCAATGGTTTTCCCTGCGATGTGCCGTTCAATACAATATCGCCATCTGCTATCACAATCATTTTATTGTCAGTAACACATTGTGTCAAAAATGGTGCACCAAAACGTTGCATTGAATCCATCTCATTTTGCCCAACCCTGTTTTTATAAGGTGAACTAAATTTTCCTTCAAGCAAAACGCCTGCAGGAATATTTTTTTTGTGATACGCTTCATCTTCCGGGGCATTGCGATTTTCCTGGCCGCTAACTAATGCAGGCGTTTCAATTGTTCGGGCGTTTTCTGACGAACTAAGCAGAACTGTTTTCTTAATTCCGGGCGCGTTGACTGTATCAATTGAATTGACGAATCTCCCAGCTACCAATCCAACATTTTTATCAATTACTGAATTTTGCTTTGACTCAAATAAGGGAAAATAATTCCAATGCAAAAAGTCAAACTGATCTTTTCCATTTACACTAAAAGGCAAAAAGTCGCATTGTAAATCCATTAGTAAATCAGGATTGATGCGCACACCATATTTAAATAAAAGATCTTCCAGGTTTAGATTTCGGTCGTAAGCTATTACCTGATTTTTTATTTGAAGGCTATCCATTTCAGCTTGTAAGCGGTCGATAAACCAAATCACTTTTCCGCCGCGCATTACGTATTGATCGATTTTTAATTTTTCCTGTTCAGTAAAAGCTACAGTAGGTTTTACGATCATCAGCAATTTGAAAGTATCAGGAATTACAGGCTCTTTTTTAAGATCCATTGTAAAGAGGTTGTAATTTTTTTTTAAAATATTTTCAACAAGATCGAAGGTGTTTAAACCGGTGGGTTCCCCATTTCCAACGGAGTAAGCAACAAGAGGCTTTTGGTTTTCGGGGGCACTGTATATCGCATTTGCAAATTTATATTCAAGTAAAGCTTCAGCGCTATTTAACTCCGGTGGCGTAATAACTGTTTGGGTACCTGTATATAAATTAACCGGTATTATTTTATCTTTAAAATAGACTAACGCTGCCGGGTACACGTATTGTGATTGTTCCCCTGCCTTTAACTGCACTTTTAAATTTATTGGTATAATGCCCAGGGAAGAAAGTGTATCGGCATAAGTTCTGGATGTTCCGGGCATTTCGTCATCAGGAGAAACCAGGTTGTAATTTATTTTTCCATTGGAATACTCTTTAAATTCCTGGAGCAATTCTTCCGAAGAATTGGCCAAATTTTTAAAGCCCGCCGGCAAATCTCCTTTTAAAAAAACATAAACCTGTATGGGTTCATTAATTTTGTTCAATAATTTTTTAACAGGCGAAGAAATTGTAAATCTTTTTTCATTTGTTAGATCCATTCGCCTGTGAAAAACCGAGCCAATAAAATTGACTCCAATTATTAAAATAATAATTATTAAGATCCACAACCAATTTTTGCTCTTATTTTTTGCTGAGAAAGACGTCATTAGTAATGGAAACTATTTTTTTGAAAGATTTTTTTGAGTTAAAAACAAGAATAAAAAAATGATGCTTAGAAAATAAATAAGATCTCTTGTATCCACTACGCCACGGCTAATGCTGCGGTAATGAAAATCAATTCCAATCATACCAATGTAATAATCTCCATTGCCCGCAAAAAAAGGAAGTTTGCTAATTGCGTCAAAACCAAAATATAAAACAAGGCAGGCAAAAGCTCCGATTAAAAACGCAATAACTGCATTGGATGTAAGACCTGAACACCACATGCAAATTGCAGCGAAAACTGCCGCGAGGAAAATTAAACCAATGTAAGACCCCATGATTCCTCCGCCATCAATGTTGCCAACCGCGGATAAGGAATGGATTGTATAAACATAAAGAAGTGTTGGCAACAGCGCTATTAAAATAACTGCAAGTACCGCGAGATATTTCCCGGTTACTATCTGCCAATTTGTGACCGGACTTGTTTTTAAAATTTCAAATGTGCCCGTCTTAAATTCTTCAGAAAGGCTGCGCATTGCCAATGCGGGTACCAGGAAAATAAAGATCCACGGTGCGAGGTCAAAAAATTTATCAAGCGTAGCGTATCCAAAATCAAAAATGTTGCTATCTCTTAAAACAAAAAGATAAAGGCCGTTTACCAGTAAAAACAAAATTATTGTTATGTAGCCGGTAAGGCTGCTAAAAAACTGGTGTAATTCCTTTTTCGCAATGGATATCATGAGCGTTAAAAAGGTGCAATTTAGCTTTTGAAAAATAAATTATAAGTTTTCATTTTTTGAAAGCAGCGTTTTATCACAAGCCCTTGTCATATTAAGTATTATAAAGCTATCAGCGAAAGCAGTTAGCGATTTAAGGCTCACTTAAGAAAACACTCATTTAAATTTTTCTATTTTTTAACTAAGAATCTCTGAATTAGGGAATAACACCAAAACGTTCCTGGGAATTGAAAAGTCATCTTCGGAGAGGCCCATCGTGAAAAGTTTACCTAAACCAACTGGATAAAGCCCTGTAAGTACAGGGTTTTATTATTTTATCTATGGAATAATTATTTTATTGAGTCTTAGTAAAAAATTATTATTATGACTATTTTAAAATCAGGCTTCTTTGCCAGCTGCTTAATAATTTCGGCAGTTGCATTTTCCCAGGCACACAAAAAAGTTCCACCTCCTCCACCCCCGCCTCCGCCCCTGGCTTCGATACAAGCGCCAGTTCCGCCGCAAGTACCGCCAACAATCAACGAAGTAAATAAGCCCGACGAAATTACTCCGCCACCTTTGCCACCATCACCGCCGCCACCGCCGCCACCTGTTCCTCCCAAAAAGGACAAGGCGAACGATGCCTCCTAATAAAAATAAGTAAAGCAATGAAAGGGAATTTAAATAGAAATTAATTGGATAAAGGCTCGTTTTATCAAAGCAAAAATTCAAAGCGCATTTATGACCTTAAATAAAAAACGACAGGTTTTCATTTGAAAACCTGTCGTAATCTATAAACCAAAATGAAAAAAAATCAGACGCCAAAACTTTCGCCGCAACCGCAACTCCGGCTGGCATTAGGATTATTAAAATAAAATCCTTTTCCATTCAAACCTTCGCTAAATTCCAATGTGGTGTTTACTAAATATAAAAAGCTTTTTAAATCGGTAACTACTTTTATTCCATTATCCTCAAATTCCTGGTCCATTGGTTTTTTTTCGTTATCAAAATCCATTTTATAGCTAAGGCCTGAACAGCCGCCACTTACCACGCTCACCCTTAAAAAATATTCGTTGCCGGAAAGATGCGCATCTTCTAATAAACTGGAGACTTTGCTTTTCGCGGTATCGCTAACATATATCATACTTAAAATTTAAATCGCTTGTAGAAATAATGTAATTGCAAAGATAATCAAGCATTTTATAATATTTTGTTCATTAACTTATCCTCCACTTTTTTAATATTTTGCAGGTTTGCTTCATTTTTCATAATCAGTAAAAGAGGATTACTTTCCCGCAACTTCATTACGGTTTCAGTAACCTGCTTAATAACATAATCAATTTCTTCTTCGGTGGTAAATTGACTTAATCCAAATCTTATTGATGCCTTTGCTAAATCATCCTCCACACCCATTTCTTTCAAAACATAGGATGGCTCCAATGTTGCCGAAGTACAGGCCGAACCCGAACTTACTGCCACATTCTTATTAAGCCCCAATAACAGGCTTTCACTATCAACATATTTAAAACTCATATTACTTACATGGGGCAGCCGTTTTTCTAAACTTCCGTTTAAAAAAGTGTCGTCGAGTTTTAACAATTCATGCTCCAATTTATCGCGCAACTGGCTAACTTTTTCCATATTTTTTTGCATTTCAAGGCCGCACAATTCGCAGGCTTTACCCAAACCAACAATGCCAGGAACGTTCAACGTCCCACTTCTCATGCCTCTTTCATGGCCACCTCCATCCATTTGTGCGATCAACTTTACTCTTGGGTTTTTGCGGCGCACAAATAACGCACCTACACCTTTTGGCCCATAAATTTTATGACCGGAAAATGCCATAAGGTCGATACCATTTTCTTCAATATCAACCGGAATTTTGCCAACGGCCTGCGTAGCATCCGTAAAAAATAACACGCCAAATTTTCGAGCAATTTTACTTATTTCTTTAATTGGCTGAATAACACCGGTTTCATTATTGGCGTACATAACAGCAACTAGTATTGTTGTGGGCCGCATTGCTGCCTCAAGCTCTGCAACATCAATAAGGCCATCTTTTTGAACCGAAAGAAAGGTTATTTCTGCACCAATTTTTTCCAGGTGTTTGCAGGTATCCAATACCGCTTTATGTTCCGTGCCCACAGTAATAATATGATTTCCTTTAGAAGCATACATTTCATAAACGCCCTTTAAAGCGAGGTTGTCCGATTCCGTAGCGCCTGAAGTGAAAATGATTTCCTTCGGATCGGAATTGATCAACTTAGCTATTTGCTCCCTCGCAAAATCAACTGCCTCTTCCGCTTGCCAGCCGAAAGAATGGCTTCTGCTTGCCGCATTTCCATAATGATCAGTAAAGTATGGCATCATCGCTTCCAAAACACGCGGATCCATTTGGCTAGTGGCATTATTATCAAGATATATTGGCAGTTTCAACATGAAGAACAAGATTATTTATCACCTGCAAATTTAACCCAAAGAGGCGTAAAATAAAGTTATACTTTGATCAACATTGATTTTCATATTTTTAATTCATAAGAATTTTTTTCAACCTCAAAAACAATTTGCATCGGGAAAATTTTAGATTTTATTGTTTTGGTAGCAAACCAAATCCGGTCTTTTGGTACAATTATAAATAGACCTTCATCATCGCCAATAGCCCTGAAATGAGGCAAGGGTGGTTGCTTATTAAAGTAATGTATTGGGAACGTTTTTAATAATTGTTGCACGCTGCCATCAAAATCGTCAGCCTCGTATACCAGGCCAATCTCACTGATACTACGGATATGCCTACACGAAAATGTTTCATCAACATTATCTTGCAATTCAAGCCTTGTAATCATTTCAAGAATGTTGCCCGCAGGATCCTTAAAATAAAAAGATTTTGCTTTCCAGTTCACGAAATCAGCTACATAACCTTTATAGTCATCCAGCCATAGCAGATCGACTTTATTTTGAATCCACTTAAATGCATCATCAAACTTATTGGTTGGTATATTAAACGCGAAATGATAAAAAGGATCTTCTGGATCTATTGTTTCTTCAAAGATTAAATGTGATTCACCGGCAATAACTTTTATACTATTTTCATCTGAATAAGAGGTGTTCAGTTCCAAAATTTCTTTATAGAAATTATGTAATGCTGAAAGATGTTTGGTTTTCAAACGTATCTCTTTGAAAAGCATAATTATCGGCTAACTTTCTTTCTTCTTTTGTTCGTCTTCATTTATTTTCATAAATGGTTTTAATATATCAATAGGCACAGGGAAAATTGTTGTTGAATTATTTTCAGTTGCGATTTCTCTGAGCGTCTGTAAATAGCGTAAAGTCAAAGCACTTGGTTGTTCGCTCAATATTTTTGCTGCATCGCTCAATCGCTGTGATGCCTGGAACTCACCTTCCGCTGAAATTACTTTGGCGCGTCGCTCTCTTTCTGCCTCGGCTTGCTTCGCCATTGCCCGCTGCATTTCCTGCGGAAGATCAATTTGTTTTACTTCTACATGGGTAACTTTTACACCCCATGGTTCTGTTTGGTTATCTATAATTTCCTGTAAGCGTATGTTTATTTTTTCACGTTGGGAGAGAAGTTCATCCAATTCAGATTGGCCCAAAACGCTTCTTAAAGTGGTTTGGGAAAGTTGCGATGTACCTACTAAATAATTTTCTATTTCAACAATAGCTTTTTGAGGATCTATCACCCTAAAATATATGACCGCATTTACTTTGATGGATACATTGTCCTGCGTAATAACATCCTGCGGTGGCACGTCCATCACTACAGTACGCAGCGTAACTTTTACCATTTTATCAATTATAGGAATTAATAAAATAAGGCCCGGACCTTTTACGCCACCTCCCAAAACGCGCCCTAGCCTGAAGACTACGCCGCGCTCATATTCCCGTAGAACACGGATGGCACTCGCCAGAATATACAATGCAAAAACGACAATGATGATAAGAATTAGGGGAAATTGTTGTGGCATTTTTATTTTTTTTACGTTTGATTGAAAGAATACTTTTATTTGAGATTAACTACGCTCAACATATAATGTGAGTTTTTTTATTTCCTTTACGATAATATTTTCACCAGGATTTATAATTCCGGAAAGAGAGATCGCATTCCACATTTCACCGTTTACTTTTATCATACCTTCTGGGTTAAGTAAATTAATTGCATCACCCTTTTTTCCGATTAATGCGCTCATACCGGTTACAGGCTTTAACCGCTGCGCTTTTATACCAAATCCAATTACAAAAAGAAAAAACAATGCAGTTGCTGAAGTTGTAGCAAAAATAACCGCGCGGGAAACGGAAACAATATTTTCGGTAGGGCTTGCCCTGAATAAAAACATGGATCCTAATAAAACTGAAATGATTCCTCCAATAGTGAGGAGACCGTGGCTGACGATTTTTATTTCTAATAAAAAGAGAGCAATACCAAAAAGTATTAACGACAAGCCTGCATAATTTACAGGCATAGAGCTCATGGAATAAAATGCGAGCACCAGGCAAATAACACCAACAATACCAGGGAATATAGCCCCCGGATTGAATAGTTCGAAAAGAAGTCCAAAAAATCCCAGCATCATTAACATGTACGAAATATTGGGGTCGCTTAATTTATCTAAAACTTTTTGAAAAAATCCCATATCGCTCGTTTGTATCCGGGCGTTTTTTGTATCAAGAATTCTGGTGCCACCATAAACCTCCATTTTTTTTCCATCAATTTGAACAAGTAATTCCCTGTCGTCATTGGCTATGTAATCAATTACATTTTGTTGTATAGCTTCCTCATCGGTAATGGAAACACTGTTTCGCACAGCTTCTTCAGCCCATTGAACATTTCGGTGTCTTTTTTCTGCTATAGTGCGAATGAAAGCTGCAGCATCATTCGTTCCTTTTAAATTCATAATAGAATCTGGTGAACTCTGCAAATAAACCGGGTGAGCCGCGCCAATGTTAGTTCCCGGCGCCATGGCCGCAACATTAGCCGCCATCGTAATAAACACACCTGCAGAGCCAGCATGCGTTCCTGACGGTGATACATACACTACAATGGGAACGGTAGATTTCAAAAAATCACTCACAATATCCCGGGTGGAGTTTAAAAGGCCACCTGGGGTACTCAAATGTATGAGCAGGCACTCAGCCTTTTGAGCTTCTGCCTCTTGGATAGAGTTGCGAATATATTCCGCAGAAGCGGGATTGATGCTTCCATTAATATTAATAGAAACAACCGTTTGAGAAAATAAAAATCCCGGGAAAAATAAAATACACGCAAAAAATATGTAGGGCTTCATGAAAATTAATTATCAATTTGAAGCTTTTATTTATAAAAACTATGGGTGTAATTTACCGAAATTGAAAGGGTTTTACAAATAAAGCATATTGTTTAATCACGAAGGCTGTGTCCCGATGTAACATTCACCCACATCATTTTTTTTATAAGAATATCTTTTTTTATAGATTTTACATTAACAGTTAAATCAATGTAAAAAGCTGTAAGTCACGAAAATTCCTGTTTATACTATTTTGTACAAACGGTGAAACTTCTTATCTTTGCAGGCGTAATTATTGCAATTCGTACAAAAATTAATTATTAATGAAAGAAGAATTAGATGTGCTGGAGCAAACGGTAGCGAGTGATTATAAATATGGATTTGTTACGGAAATAGATACTGATGTGGTTGCCAAAGGGCTGAATGAAGATGTTATCCGGCTAATTTCATCAAAAAAAAATGAACCGGAATGGATGCTCACCTGGCGCCTGAAGGCTTTTGCACATTGGCTAAAAATGGAAGAGCCAACTTGGCCAAATGTTCATTATCCCCCGATTAATTACCAGGACGTAATTTATTATGCCGCGCCAAAGAAAAAAAAGCAGTTAGGAAGTCTTGATGAAGTTGACCCTGAATTGCTGAAAACCTTCGAAAAATTAGGCATCTCTCTGAATGAACAAAAGCGTCTTTCCGGAGTTGCGGTGGATGTGGTGATGGATAGTGTTTCAGTGGCAACATCTTTTAAAGAGCAGCTTTCTGAAATCGGTGTAATTTTTTGTTCCATGAGCGAAGCGATACAGAAACACCCGGAGCTGGTTAAAAAATATATGGGATCGGTTGTTCCAATGACAGATAATTATTTTGCTGCATTAAATTCTGCAGTATTTACTGATGGTTCGTTTTGCTTTATTCCAAAAGGCGTTCGTTGTCCGATGGAATTATCTACTTATTTCCGGATTAATACAGAAAACTCCGGCCAGTTTGAGCGTACACTTATTGTTGCAGAAGACGAAGCCTATGTGAGTTATTTGGAAGGTTGTACGGCGCCGATGCGGGATGAAAATCAATTACATGCGGCTGTTGTGGAATTGGTTGCAATGGAACGATCAGAAATAAAATATTCGACCGTACAAAACTGGTATCCCGGCGATGAAAATGGCAAAGGTGGCATTTATAATTTTGTAACTAAAAGAGGTATGTGCCAGGGAAATCATTCTAAAATATCATGGACGCAGGTAGAAACCGGCTCCGCTATTACCTGGAAATATCCAAGTGTAATTTTAAAAGGCGATCATTCAATTGGTGAATTTTATTCTGTGGCATTAACTAATCATATGCAGCAGGCTGATACAGGAACCAAGATGATTCATATTGGGAAAAATACAAAAAGCAGGATTGTTTCAAAAGGGATTTCTGCCCGCAAAAGTCAGAACAGTTATCGGGGTTTAGTAAGAGCCGGTAAAAATGCTTTGAACGCGCGGAATTATTCGCAATGTGACTCTTTATTACTTGGCGATAAGTGTGGCGCTCATACATTTCCTTATATCGAATCAAAAAATAAAACAGCAATTATAGAACATGAGGCGACCACTTCAAAAATTGGCGAAGACCAGCTTTTTTATTGCAGGCAGCGTGGCATAGACGCAGAAACCGCGGTAGCATTAATTGTGACTGGTTTTGCAAAAGAAGTGATGAACCAATTGCCAATGGAGTTCGCTGTTGAGGCGCAAAAATTACTGGCCATTAGCCTGGAAGGAAGCGTTGGTTAATTAAAAAATTATTTATAAAATATATTAAAAGCGACATGTTATCAATTAAGAATATTCACGCATCTATTGAAGGAAAGCAAATTTTAAAGGGAATTGATTTTGACATAAAAGCCGGAGAAGTACATGCTATCATGGGCCCGAACGGTTCCGGTAAAAGTACTTTAGCATCTGTACTGGCAGGCAGGGAAGAATATGAAGTAACCGAAGGTTCTATTACCTTTCTTGGAAAAGATATGCTGGAAATGTCACCGGAGGACAGAGCGCGTGAAGGCTTGTTCCTTGCGTTTCAGTATCCTGTTGAAATTCCCGGAGTTAGCACCACCAACTTCATTAAAACTGCTTTGAATGAGAAGCGCAAATATCACGGCCAGGAGCCATTAGATGCTGCTTCTTTTTTAAAAATAATGAAAGAGAAAATGAAATTGGTAGAGATTGATAAATCGTTACTAACGCGCTCCATAAACGAAGGATTTTCAGGTGGAGAGAAAAAAAGGAATGAAATTTTTCAAATGGCTATGTTGGAGCCAAAACTGGCAATATTGGATGAAACAGATTCAGGTCTTGATATTGACGCATTGCGAATTGTTGCCAATGGAGTAAACAAATTGCGGAATGAAAATCGGGCGATAATAGTAATTACACATTATCAAAGATTGCTCGATTATTTGCAGCCGGACTTTGTACATGTGTTGGTAAATGGCCGCATAGTAAAATCCGGTACTAAGGAACTCGCACTTGAATTGGAAGAGAAAGGATATGATTTTATCAAAGACGAAATAAGCCTGGCAGCCGCTTTGTAAGCTGTTATCAAAAAAGAAAAAATGGATACAGTAAATACGAATTATTTTGAAGAAAAATTTGAGGAATTGCAGGCAGCAAATGGGGGAAATTTTATAAGTGATATAAGGAAAAAAGGGTTTAAAAGTTTTAATAAAGCAGGCCTTCCTACAACCCGTAATGAGGAGTGGAAGTATACGGGCCCCGGCATCAGTAACCTGTTCAAAAAAGAATATCATTTAGTGGAAGATGAAACGGAAAACAGCATTTCCATTTCCGATATTAATTTGAATAGGTTACCGGGTTCTAAAAATGCCGATGAACTTATTTTTGTAAATGGAAAATATAATGAAGGCCTTTCAACCATTCGCTCTTCTGAAAATGAATTGATTGTCTTGCCTTTGGAGAAAGCTGCTGAAGGAACTTATAAGGAAATAATAAACGCGCATCTTGACAAAAGCAGCCTCGTTATTAAAGATGGAATTCATGCTTTAAATACTTCTTTTATTTATGGCGGTGTTTTTATTTACGTAAATAAGAAACAAGTGTTAGACCATCCCGTGTATGTATATCATTTTTCTGATGCAAGGGAAAATCACACATTGAGTCAACCGAGGAGTTTAGTTTATGTAGATGAAAGTGCGAAGCTGCAATTGGTGGAAACGTTTGTAACCATCGGTACTATGGATAGCTTTACTAACGGTGTAATGGAAGTTGTCGTAAACACAAATGCCATTGTTGAATATTATAAAGTTCAGAATGATACTGTTAATGCAAGCCAGGTAAGCACCACGCATATTCGCCAAATTGGAAAATGTTACGTACACGCGGTGACAATCTCTTTGAACGGCGATGTAATAAGAAATAACATGAATCTTTTAATGGAGGAAGCCGGCAATGAAGCGCACCTGTATGGTTTGTATTTATTGAAAGGTAAAACCCATGTTGACAATCATACGCTGGTGGACAATAAAAAGCCAAATTGTTTCAGTAATGAATTTTATAAAGGAATTTTGGATGACAGCTCTACAGGCGTATTTAGTGGAAAAATATTTGTGAGGCCAGATGCACAAAAAACAAATGCGTACCAGTCTAATAAAAATATTTTATTATCAGATAATGCAACTATCAATACCAAGCCGCAATTAGAAATTTTTGCTGATGATGTGAAATGTTCGCATGGCTGTACTATTGGGCAACTGGATGAAGAAGCATTATTCTATTTGAGAACAAGAGGTATTTCTAAAGAACATGCGCAATCGATGTTGCTAAAAGCCTTTGCAGAAGATATTGTATCACAAATAAAGCTTATCCCTTTGCGCAATTATGTTGAGGAATTGATTGTTGATCGCTTAGCAGTAAATTAAAATGGAAATAGTAACTACCATACAATCTTCCTTTGACGTGAAAAGTATCAGGAAATCTTTTCCGATACTTCAACGTGAATTGAATGATAAACTGCTGGTCTATCTTGATAACGCGGCAACGTCGCAAAAGCCACAGGTTGTAATTGATGCGTTGACTAGATATTATTCACACTACAACGCAAATATTCATCGCGGCATTCATACATTAGCCGAAGAAGCTACGGCTGCTTATGAATCAACACGAGTTACAGTTCGCAGGTTCATAAATGCTGCGCTGCCGGAAGAAATAATTTTTACGAGAGGAGCAACCGAAGGAATAAATTTGGTTGCCTATACATGGGGAAGGCAAAACATTCATGCCGGCGATGAAATTATTATTTCAGGAATGGAACATCATTCAAACATAGTTCCCTGGCAAATTCTTTGCGAAGAAAAGAAATCAATATTAAAAATTATTCCTGTTAACGATAACGGTGAATTAGATATGGAGGCTTATAAAAAATTGCTTTCATCAAAGACCAAATTGGTTTCGGTCGTTCATGTATCTAATTCTTTAGGCACTATAAATCCTGTAAAAGAAATTATCGATGGCGCTCATAAAGTTGGAGCGGTTGTATTAGTTGATGGCGCTCAATCTACCGTTCATTTGGATATTGATGTTCAGGAGATGGATTGTGATTTTTTTGTTTTCTCCGGGCATAAAGTTTATGGACCAACTGGTGTTGGCGTATTGTATGGTAAAAAAGAAATCTTAGAAGTGATGCCCGTTTTTATGGGCGGTGGCGAAATGATTAAGGAAGTTACTTTTGAGAAAACAACGTATAATGATTTGCCTTATAAATATGAAGCAGGCACACCAAATATTGCTGATACTGTCGCGTTAAAATCTGCTTTAGATTTTATAAATGAAATTGGTAAAGAAGCTGTAAGAAAACATGAGAATGAATTATTAGCGTATGCAACAAATCAAATGGAGGAAATTCCCGGCTTGAAGATCATTGGTACTGCAAAAGAAAAAGTAAGCGTTATTTCTTTCATCATCGATAAAATTCATCCGCAGGATTTAGGTGTTTTACTGGATAACCAGGGGATCGCCGTGCGCACGGGCCATCATTGTACGCAACCATTAATGGATCGTTTCGGAATACCCGGAACAGTGCGCGCTTCATTTGCAATGTATAATACGAAAGAAGAAATTGACAAACTTATAGTGGGTTTGCAAAAAGCTGTTAAAATGCTTTTATAAGATGAATGAATCTAAAACAATAAAACAAACAGAGGAGGAAATTATTGAAGATTTTTCTCTGTTTGATACATGGGAAGAAAAATATGAATACATAATTGATCTTGGAAAAAAATTGCCTGCGTTGGAAGATAAATATAAGGTAGCCGATAACATTATAAAAGGTTGCCAATCCACTGTGTGGCTAGGTACAGAATTTAGAGCGGGCAAAATATTTTTTAAAGCAGATAGTGATGCCGTAATTGTAAAGGGTTTAGTGAGTATGCTGGTTTCTGTTTTATCAGGTCACAAGCCTGAAGAAATTCTTGGTGCTAAACTGGATTTTATTCGTGAAATTGGAATGATGAATCATTTGGCACAAACGCGTTCTAACGGTTTGCTAGCGATGATAAAGCAAATGAAAAATTATGCATTGGTTTATCAATCTGCTAATGAAATTGAAAAAATAAGTTGATCATGGATGAAGAACCATTAAAGCAAAAGGTGATTGATTGTTTGCAAACAATTTTTGACCCCGAAATTCCGGTGAGTATTTATGAATTAGGTCTTGTATACGAGGTGTCCATTTTGCCAATTAATAATGTACAAATTGTGATGACACTTACGGCGCCAAGTTGCCCGTCGGCACAGGAAATTCCGATTGAGGTAGATCAGAAAGTAAGGATGATTGAAGGTGTTAATGATGTACACGTTTCGGTAGTGTGGGATCCGCCGTGGGACAAAAGCATGATGAGCGAGGCAGCAACTTTGGAATTAGGATTTATGTAAAAATTAAAAAAAATTAAAAATTAAATATAAAAATATGGCACAGATAAGTTTGAATTCACTAATGAATAAATCACTTTCACCAAGTTATAGTGAAGAAACTGCAGCTCCCTTCAGGCAGGAATTGGTTGAAGCGGGTTTCCGACAATTAATGACACCTGAAGATGTTGAAAAAGCCTTAAATAAAAAAGACGGCAAGATCACCCTGGCCGTCTTAAACTCAGTTTGCGGATGTGCGGCAAGAGCAGCAAGGCCTGGCGTTCTTCTGTCCCTTTTTAACGACGTGGTTCCTGATAATTTGGTTACCATTTTTGCAGGTATGGAAAAAGAAGCGGTAAATTATTTTCGCCAGGAGTTCCTTTTGGGTGTTACTCCAACTTCGCCAAACATTGCTTTATTCAAAGACGGCGAATTAATTGAAATTTTACAGAGGCACCAGATAGAAGGAAAATCTGCCGGCGAAATTGCTGACGAATTAGTTGGCTTATATAATAAAGAATGTAATCATCAAAATTCCGATGAGGAAATTGCGTCTATGCGTTCCCGCTTTATTGACCGTTACCAGGTCGATCCATTAGGAGTTCAACAATAATTGTTTTATGAAAATTACAGCTCAGGAAGAATATGGCTTAAGGATATTGTTACGGATTGCCCGTTGCGATGATAAGAATGGCATGAGCATTCCGCAACTAAGTGAAGCCGAAGGCCTCACTGCCGCTTACGTTGCTAAACTTACGCGCAATTTGCGCATTGCTGGATATATAAATAGCACGCCCGGAAATAAGGGCGGTTATGTATTAGCTACACCGCCGGTGGAAATTAATATGAACCAGGTATTGAAAACTTTAGGCGGCCCCTTGTTCGATAAAGGTTTTTGTGGTGATTATGCCGGTTCGTTGAAATTGTGTACGAATTCTGTAGATTGTTCTGTGCGTTCCCTCTGGCAAATGATTCAATTTTCAATCGACCAGTTGTTGGATAAGGTTACGCTTTTTGACTTGATCAATTCTGAGGGAAAATCGGATCATTTATTGAGTGCTATTTTGGAACAGAATTTTAAAATTCCCTCCGGTAATTAATTCTCCAAATTCCCTGATGAATATTTTTTGTATAGAACAAAATTATTTTACACAGAGAGGCAATGATGCAGCACATGTTATTGACGAACTTCAAATATTCGTCAAACCTGCCAGTTGCCTGTTGCAGCGACCCCTAACATTCTTTTACCTTGGTTTCGCGACTGAATTATATGGCGGCTGCGAACTAGTATTGCGTGTGTCAAAAGATGGAAAAAGCATAGCGCAAAATCTTGCCGCAGGATACTTTGATGCAATGACTATTGGAATTAATTTCACGGCAATCGACAGCTCCGACATAGTTGAAGGAGATACAAAAGGATGGGAAAAAGCAAAAGCCTGGGATAATTCGTCGGTGATTGGGGAATGGATAGCCGCGGAAAAGATCAATCAAAAGGATGATATAGATTTTTGCTTTTACAAAAACAGGCAGCCTGTACAACTTGGGAATTCGGCATTGATGATTAATAATTTTGATAAAATAATTGCAGGCATTTCAAAAATGTACTCGTTAAAAGCCGGAGATATTATATTTACAGGAAGCCCTGTTTCAATAATTGAGATGGCCGAAGGCGATAAGGTAGAAGCTTTCTTCGGCGATGATTCTATGTTAGAATTTGAAATAGAATAGCAAGGGATTTCAGCAAAAGTTCACGATGCAATAGTTTTTAATCTTACTTATGAAACGTTATATCCGGCTTCTTTGCATGATTTTAATAGTTGGTCTATTACAGTCTTGCAGTTCTGCACGCAGGAGTACCCTATCAAATTATACAAGCGTAGCTGAGCCAGTTACGCCACCCGTTAAAAACAGAGTGTCTGCTAAAACGGTTCCCCGCCGGTACATCAATACAAAAAATGTGAATGCCGATTCAGTCGTTGATTTTGCTAAAACACTTATCGGAATAAAATACAAATATGGATCTGTTATAAAGGAACAAGGCTTCGATTGCTCTGGCTTTATCAACTATGTCTTTAATAATTTCAATATACAGGTACCCCGTACTACAGTTGATTTTACAAATGCGGGTATGCCAGTACCGTTAGATGGTTCGCGCAAAGGAGACCTGATACTTTTTACCGGAACAGACACAACCGGCTGGATTGTCGGGCACATGGGAATGATTACGAATAATGAAAATGGCATTATTCATTTTATTCATTCATCATCGGGAAAAGCAAACGGAGTAATTATTTCAAGCTTAAGCAAATATTACGCAACGCGGTTTGTAAAAGTGATACGCGTATTTCCATAGGAATCAATAATATAATCATCAATTGCTATCTTTAAAATTCACACAAAAGAAAATTCGAGTTGCATTTGTAAAGTTCTGCGAGGCCTGATTTTGTTGATACTTGCGGGCAAACTTTGAATGTGGAAAACCGGCGTTTCTTCAACTCTTGAAGCAACAATCATCCGCACTCCATTAGCATTATTGTTGAATAAATCCTGAACAAGATTTGGACAGTTATTATTTTTTGAAAGATGTGATAATAAAAGGTGCGTCATGAATGACGGCCGGTGCTCCAAAAAAAGCTTAAGCGCCTGGTTATTGGAAAGATGCCCGAAACCACCGCTGAGGCGTTTCTTCAGGTAGTAAGGATAGCCGCCATTATTCAGCATCGTCTCATCATAATTTGCTTCAAGAAACGCAGCGTGACAAAGTTTAAAATATTTTATAACCTGTTCGCATGGTTCACCAATATCTGTAAAAACTCCAACCTTAATGCCATTATTGTCTACAACGAAACTGCACGGATCACATGCATCATGAAGTTTTGGAAATGAAATGATGGAAAGATTTCCTATCGTAATTTTTTCAAACGATTTAAAAGACCTGAGTAATTTTTTATCAAGTTTAAGCCCTGAATGAAGCAATGTGTTACCAGTTATATAAACAGGTAATTGGTATTTTTTGCTTAAGGTTTCAATTCCTTTGATATGGTCGGAGTGTTCATGCGAAACGAAAATAGCCTTCAAATTCTGCATCGGTAAATTCAGCCTGCTCATTCGTTTTTCTGTTTCCTTGCAGGAGATTCCGGCGTCTATAAGTATGGCTTCTTTTTCGCTTCCTATATAGTAGCAGTTACCATTGCTTCCAGAATTTAATGAGGTAATTAATAAACACATGTATGGCAAAGAAAATAAATCTTCCGCTATTTACAGTTTTTTTCACAGGAGAAAATTCTTTAATGTGCATCAATAAATACAATCTTTTTAAGTACACTATAAGACCTTCAATGGTATTACGAATAATAATATTCCAAAAAAAACGTTCGTTTTGTGTGCGGTTAAATTTGCCTGATTGTTTATTTTTGGGAAAAATGAAATCCCATAAAAACCAGGCCATACAAAAATGGTTTTGAAAATATCTTATGCGGCAATATTTTATTTACGATGGCCAATTAAAAAAAGGGCCCTTTAATTTTGAAGAATTAAAATCTGAGTCTTTATCAAAGGAAACTCCTGTTTGGTACGAAGGCATGCAGGATTGGATATTAGCGGGTAGCCTAACTGAATTGAAAGAATATTTCATGCAAAAAGCAACTCCGCCTCCTGTACCAAAATCCCTTAAGAACAAGATGCGTACACGCAATGAAATCTTAAGTTCGTTTACTGATGCCGAAGAAGGTGTTTATAAGCCGCGCAAAAAATCATACTTAATGCCGGTAATAGTATTCGTGCTTATTATAGCTATAGTTATTGCGCTATTTTTTATGCCGATCAAAATCAAATAGTTTGAAAAATTACTGATTGCATTCTGTCAGAATGAAAGGCAATTTTTATTGAAAAATAATTTTCAAATCACTTAATATTTAATTGAATGATCGTGTCTGTATCGTCCAACTGTATTCCATTGGTGTAGATAAAACAACCCTCCGGCAATTGCTTAAATTTAATTTTGCTATTACCCGCAAAAGTTGAGGCGTCAATAATTTTCTCTTTTAAATCCGGGATAAAAATGTAAGCCTCCTGCGCAGGCGGATTTAATAAATGCACATATAATACTTTGTTTTTAGCAGTGATTACACCCCATTTTTGAGGCTTAATAATATTACCGCGCGTGCCATAAATCGTTTTTCCGTTTGCTTGCAACCACTTACCAATTTGTTTTAAAGTATCCACAAATTCCGGTTGTATTTTTCCGTTGGGCATGGGGCCAACATTCAATAAAAAATTTGCATTTCGTCCTGAAGCATTTACGAGATAATGAATTAATGCCTTTACAGATTTGTAACTCGTATCGGTGATATTAAACCCCCAGGAATTATTCATGGTTTCGCATGTTTCCAGCGGTAAATTTTGGGAAGGTTTTTGAAAGCTAAGGCCAGAGTTATTTTCACCCGGAAGATCTCTTTCAAACATTTGGAAATCTTCGCCATCAAATGGAACAAGGTGATGATTATTGCCGATAAGGCATTGCGGCTGCAACTTATGAATCAAGCCATAAATTTCATCATAATGCCAGTTAATGCTTGAGGCGCGGTCGTTTGAACCTTCAGGTTTTGTCTGGTCCCAATGGCCGTCAAACCATATACCAGCAATAGTTCCATAATTAGTTAAAAGTTCCGTTAATTGGTTCTTCATAAATTGCAAATAACTTGCGTAATCGCCATGGCCTTTTCGGCCGGTATGTTGTCCTGTCCTTCCCGTTTCATGAGGGTAATCTTCCCGTCCCCAATCCAATAAAGAATAATATAAAAATAATTGTATGCCTTGTTTGTGACATTCATCTGCAATCATTTTAACGATGTCTTTATGATAGGGCGTATGCATGATGTTATAGTCAGTGAACCTGGTGTCCCACATACTAAATCCATCGTGATGGCGCGTTATCAAAGTAATATATTTCATTCCGGCATTCTTCGCCATACTCACCCATTCTTCTGCATTAAATTCAATTGGGTTAAAAAAAGTTTCAAGCCTTTTATAATTTCCTACGCTAATATTTCTATTATTCATCACCCATTCGCCATCACCAAGAATACTGAATGGGCCCCAATGAATGAAAAGCCCAAAGTGGTCATCGCTAAAAACTTTTCGGGCTGCTAAATTTTCGGGAGTTGGTGAATAGGTTTGCGCAGAAATAGAGCCTGATATAAAAACAAAGAAGGAAAATATTAGGAGCAATCGTTTCATTTTATTTGATTTTAATTATGTTTCATGGTGTTGATGTTATTAAAGATACTAATCTCATTTATTGAAAATAAGATTTTCTGTTTTGCATTAATCAATAATAAAATATTTTTTCGTTATGGTTATTACAAACGCTTCCTTTAAATTTAGGCAAGTCAAAAAAAATCTATGTCAAAAAATTCTAAAGAAAATACACGCCGCTCTTTTATTTCAAATGTTACAAAAGGAGTTATTGGTGCGTCAATAATTCCGGCAATAGTTACCGGCAAAGATAGAAGCCGTCATGTAAATGAGTTGATGAGAAGCCGTGAAAATTATGGACCCAATGACCAGGTACAGGTAGCGTTAATCGGTTGTGGTGGCATGGGCGTTGCAGATGCAACAACCTGTATAACGGTACCGGGCGTGAAGCTGGTTGCGGTTTGCGATCTTTATGACGGGCGTATTGCTGAAGCAAAAAAACGCTGGGGAAATGATTTGTATTCAACAAAAGATTATAAAGAAATATTGGAGCGAAAAGATATTGATGCCGTTATAATTGCCGTGCCCGATTTTTGGCATAAAGATATTTCCGTGGCCGCCATGAATAAGGGCAAGCATGTTTATTGCGAGAAGCCAATGGTGCATGATTTAACAGAAGGCCCGGCAGTAATAGAAGCGCAGAACAGGAATAAAGTAGTTTTCCAGGTAGGTAGCCAGGGCATGAGTTCTTTGGGAAACGAAAAGGCAAAACAATTATTGAAAGATGGAGCCATTGGCAAGTTGAATTATGCTGAAGGTTTTTGGGCACGCATGTCGCCAACAGGTGCATGGCAATATCCTATTCCGGCAGACGCTTCGCCCACAACGGTAGATTGGGAAAGGTATCTTCTCAATACAACAAAAAGGCCTTTTGATGCTACGCGCTTTTTCCGCTGGAGAAATTACCGCGATTATGGAACGGGCGTTGCAGGAGATTTGTTCGTTCACTTATTTTCGAGCCTTCATTTTGTAACAGGTTCCGTTGGTCCAAATAAAATAATGGCTACAGGAGGCTTGCGTTATTGGAAAGATGGGAGAGAAGTTCCTGATATCATGTTGGGCATGTTTGACTATCCGGATACAGATATTCATCCTGCGTTTAATCTTTCTTTGCGGGTAAATTTTGTTGACGGAACGGGTGGAACAAATTACCTGCGCATGGTTGGCAGCGAAGGATCGATGACCGTAGAATGGGATAAAGTGACGTTGCTAAAAAATAAAAACGTAGTAGATGCAGATGATCCTTTATTAAAAACCAAAAACAGCAGCAGCGGAAAAGAATATGTTTATGAACGCAAGACGATGATACCGCCGGAAAAACTGGAATACACTGCAGAGGAAGGTTATAAAGGCGCTCATTTTGACCATCACTATAACTGGATTAATGCCATTCGCAATAATGGGCACGTTGCTGAAAATGCCTTGTTTGGCTATCGGGCTGCGGCGCCTGCTTTATTATGTAATGAAAGCTATTTTAATAACAAAATAATGCAATGGGACCCGCAAAATTTAAAAAGAATTTCAAACAAATAAATAATTTAAAGTAAAAAAAATCCCGTCATTTAGCCAAAGGGAAATGACGGGATTTTTTATTAAATAAGGAATTACATTTTTAAAACCTTACCACTGCCTACAACTTTGCTGTTTATTTTTGGCGCACTTCCTTTATAAAAAACATTGCCGCTTCCGCTAATTTTTGCATCGATACTATTGGTTGCATACACTTTGATATTTCCGCTGCCGCTTAATTTTGCATCTACATCATTACTGGTTATATCGCTGCAATCTATGTTGCCGCTACCGCTGATTTTTGCATCAATACTATTAGTCGCCTTACCTTTCAGATCGATATTACCACTGCCGGAAATTGAAACTTCCATGTCTTTGAAGGAATCAAAACCGAGCCTCAAATTTCCTGAGCCTGAAAGGGAAATATCCGTTTTGACGTCACTTGAAAATGCACCCGATCCATCTAAATTTCCACTGCCGCTTAGTTGAAGGGAATTTATTTTTGTCATAGAAACCTGCACCACCATTTTCGAATTAGTTTTAAGATTTACATTTTTCTTTGACTTGATAAAGAGTTTTCCATTCTCTACGGTTGTCTCAATATATGGAAGCAAATTTTCATCCGCTTCAATCACGACACTGTTTGAATTTCCATAACTAATTTTTACGTCCATAGCGCCCTGGGATGAAAGCGAGGTAAAATCGCTTACTTGTCGGGTTTCTTTTTTTACATTTCCATCACCTTTTATGGTTTCCCATCTTTGGGCAAAAGTTTGCATGCTTAATAAAGCAAATACGGCAATCAATAATTTTTTCATAATAATTTATTTTTTAGAAGATTGTAGTAATACGACCGACACCGTAAAAAGTTACAGCGGCTAAAAATATTTGTTTAATATGTAAGCAATAAAAAAGGGCAATAACTTTATTTATCCATCCATTTCTTAAATTCCCTAACCTTTTCGCAACTTACCAGCGCTTCTTTTTCTACCAAAGGTTTTGATGGTAGTATGAAACGGTTGCCAAAATAGTCTTGTATTTTTTTACAGAAGCCAATTATTAATATTGTGCCGGCAGCAAGGATCATTGTTAATTGATACATGAAAAGGAAAAAATTTAATAAAGTTTTAATCCGATGATCGAAATATTGAATAACATAAAACTTTTTTTAACATAAAAATATGACCAACAGCAGATACTAACGGTAATGAATACTTGTAAATAATTTGATAGTTTAAATGCTGATTATTGGAGATGGCCCGAAAAATTTTATATATCTTGTAGAAGAATATTTCTGGGGTTTTTCAAAAGTTATAAATAGAATTGGCGAGCTGTATATATTTTGGTGTTGCAGAGTAATAATCTATTGATAAATACTGAAAAATATTATTGTTTTTCATTTTGAAAATCCTATTACAATCGTTGATGAGTAGACAATGATCAAATATAAACTCAATTATTTATATGTGACCATGATAGTGCATGACGATGAGCATTTTATAATGAATTATTTTCGCGCCGATTGTCTTAACTTTTTGCTTTGATATAAATTGAAAATTTTTCCTCATGGGTGTTATTCTAGGTGTTTTTTTCCATTTTCTTGGAGGCGCTGCGTCCGGTAGTTTTTATATTCCTTACAAGAAAGTGAAAGGTTGGTCATGGGAAACTTTTTGGATTGTTGGAGGAATATTTTCATGGTTGATTATGCCGCCCATTGCCGCATACCTTACTATTCCCGGCTTTGCAGATATTATAAGCGCATCGGAATTTTCGGTTCTTAAGTGGGTATTCATTATGGGAGTGCTTTGGGGTATCGGGGGCTTCACTTACGGGCTTGGGGTACGTTATCTTGGTGTAGCTTTAGGCAGTTCCGTTATTTTAGGTTTATGTGCCGTTTTCGGTTCCATCATTCCCTCTGTTTATTACAAATTTTATCCAAAAGCGGGAAAAGATACTATTACTGATTTACTCACCCAACATTGGGGGCAACTGGTGTTAATAGGCTTGGCCGTTTGCGTTGTTGGCATCTTCATTTGTGGTATGGCGGGCTCCATGAAAGACAAAGACCTGGCTGGTGGGCAGGAATTAAAAAAGCAGGATTTCCATATTGGAAAAGGAATAGTTGTAGCGATTATTTCCGGTGTTTTGAGCGCCTGTTTTAGTTTTGGTATAGAGGCAGGTTCGTCTTTATCTGCCGCGGCGAACCATGCCTGGATGGTAAAAAATCCGGGCCAGGGACAATTTTTATACAGAAATAATGTAATTTATATTGTTTTGTTGTGGGGCGGATTGGCAACAAATCTTATTGGTTGCCTGGTGTTAAATGCCCGCAACAAAACGTTTGGTGAATATGGCGATAAAAAAACGCCTCTCTTAAAAAATTACATTTTATGCGCAGTGGCTGGCACTACCTGGTTTTTACAATTCTTCTTTTATGGAATGGGCGAAAGCAAGTTGGGAAACGGAGCCAGCTCCTGGATACTTCACATGGCGTTTATTATACTGGTGGCAAATATGTGGGGCATTGCATTGAAAGAATGGAAAGGAGTAACTACAAAAACCAAGTTCACCATAGCATCAGGCATTCTCGCCATTTTAGTATCGGTATTATTATTGGGTTATGGTAACTCTTTAAAATGATATGTAATAAAATTTGATCTTAAAAAATTCTTATGCCAATTACATCAACAACCGATTTCAAATACGTAAGTTACTTATGGGATAATGCAACGGCCGAAGCTTTGCAAAACGATGAAGTAGCTTTATTAATTTATCGTTCCAACTTATTGGGTGCCGATCTTCGGTTGACGAATTATGGCGGCGGCAATACATCCTGCAAGGCAATGGCTATAGATCCTCTCTCGGGAGAAACGATGGAAGTGATGTGGGTAAAGGGCAGCGGTGGCGATATTGGCACATTGAAAAAAAGTGGTTTGGCGGCATTATACATTGATCGTTTGCGAAGCTTAAAAAATATTTACCATGGCATATTGCATGAAGATGAAATGGTAGAATTATTTAATCATTGTATCTACGACCTTTCTTCGAAAGCGCCTTCCATCGATACACCTTTGCACGGCTTTCTGCCTTTTAAACATATAGATCATTTACATCCGGATGCAGTCATTGCCATAGCCGCTTCAAAAGATGGACAGAAGATTACCGAAGAATTGTTCGACGGCACTATTGGCTGGGTGGACTGGCAAAAACCTGGCTTTGACCTTGGGCTGAAGTTAAAAGAATGTCTTGATGAAAATCCGGGTATCCGGGGTATTATGTTGGGCTCACACGGTTTATTTACCTGGGGCGATACGTCGTATGAAAGTTATATAAACACGCTGGAAGTGGTGGAAAGATGCGCAGCCTTTATAGAAGAAAATGTAAATAAAAATAAAAACGTTTTCGGCGGTGAAAAAATCAAGTCCCTGGCGAAAGAAGATCGTCTGAAACAGGCCGCTGCATTGGCTCCCTTGTTGCGAGGTTGTTGTTCTTCCCAAACGAAAATGATAGGACATTTTACAGATGATGAAAGGGTATTACAATTCATCAATTCCAATGATATGGAACGGCTGGCACCAATGGGCACTTCCTGTCCCGATCATTTTTTGCGCACTAAGATCAGCCCGCTGGTGCTAACCTTACAGCCAGAAGAGAATTTAGAAGAGGTAGTATCGATTAAGCAAAAACTGGCACCCCTTTTTGTTGCCTATAGAAAGATGTATGAAGAATATTATAATACCTGCAGGCATCCGAATAGTCCCGCTATGCGCGATGCAAACCCGGTAGTGATATTATATCCAGGAGTGGGCATGTTTACTTTTGCAAAAGATAAACAAACTGCAAGAGTGGCTGGGGAGTTTTATACCAATGCGATCAATGTAATGCGTGGTGCCGAAGCAATTTCTTCTTACACATCTTTATTGAGGCAGGAAGCATTTGATATTGAATACTGGTTATTGGAAGAAGCAAAATTGCAACGCATGCCTAAGCCTAAAGCCTTGTCGGGAAAAATTGCATTTATAACAGGCAGTGCCGGTGGAATCGGGAAAGCTATCGCTAAAAAGTTTGCTGATGAAGGTGCGTGTGTTATAATAAATGATAACGATGATGCCAGGTTGGGAATTGCTAAAACAGAATTTCAAAAACAATACGGCAAAGATGTTTTTATAGCCGAGCTACTTGATGTAACAGAGAGCAATACGATACGAAAAGCCTTCGACAGTGGAGCCCTTGCATTTGGAGGGATAGATATTGTGGTTAACAATGCCGGCTTGTCTATTTCAAAACCAATTGAGGAGCACACTGAAAAAGATTGGGATTTGCTGTATGATGTTTTAGTGAAAGGCCAGTTCCTGGTAACGCAGGCTGGTTTGAATATTATGAGGAAACAAGATTTAGGCGGCGATGTAATAAACATTGTGAGCAAGAATGCATTGGTAAGCGGCCCAAATAATACTGGCTACGGTTCAGCCAAAGCTGCACAATTACACCTGAGCCGCCTCACCGCCGCTGAGTTGGGCGAAGATGGAATAAGAGTGAATGTTGTTAATCCGGATGCCGTAATATCAGATAGTAAAATATGGAAAGGCGCCTGGGCGGAAGGACGGGCAAAAGCTTATGGAATAACTGTTGAAGAGCTTCCTTCTTTTTATGCAAAACGAACATTGCTTAATCAAATAATAAATCCTGCCGATATAGCGGATGCATGTTTCGCATTTGTTGGTGGCCTTTTAAATAAATCAACAGGAAACGTATTGAATGTCGACGGCGGAGTAGGTGCAGCATTTGCAAGGTAATTAACCATTTTTTTTGGGCAATTAAAGAATGGTTTCACATTACTTAATTTGTCAACTCTTTATTGGAATGTGGCATTACCTGCTGGCTGAATAAAAAAGTTATTTATAACCTCAACGGATTATGATGGAACGGGTTGCTTTTAAAATGAAATTATTTAAAGGTGTTGAAGACGAATACAAGAAGCGGCATGATGAGATATGGCCTGAATTAAAAGAGCTGCTAACTTCATCAGGTATTCACGATTACTCAATTTTTTTAGATCAATCAACGAATAGTCTTTTTGGAGTATTAAAAGTTGAGAATGCTGAAGTATTAAATTCATTGCCCACAAATGCTGTAATGAAAAAATGGTGGGCTTATATGAAAGATATCATGGAATGCAACGACGACAATTCACCTGTAAGCATTTCTTTACAGGAAATTTTTCATTTGCCATAAATAAATATTTAAATGCAAATTAAAGAAAGCACGCTACATGAATTAAATCAAAGTCACCTTGCCGAACATAGCAGGCAATTTGATTTTGTTGCTGAAGAAATACCGGGTATTAAAAGTATTATTCAAAAATTAATTGCTTTTCAAATAGCCATACCAAGTTGGGCGCTTGGTACGGGCGGAACGAGATTTGGTCGTTTTCCCGGTGGTGGCGAGCCTTCAAGTCTTGAAGAGAAAATTGAAGACGTTGGTTTATTGCATGCGCTGAACCAATCAAGCGGAGCTATTTCACTGCATATTCCATGGGATATCCCCACTGACGCGGAAGCAATTAAGCGGTTAGCGGCTGATTACCATTTAAAATTTGATGCGGTAAATTCCAACACTTTCCAGGATCAACCAGCTCAGGAATTTAGTTACAAATTTGGCTCACTGCAACACATAGACGCAAATGTTAGAAGACAGGCTATTAACCATAATAAAGAAGTAATTAAACATGGCGAAGCGCTGGGATCTAAAGCAATAACGGTATGGCTTTCGGATGGATCCTGTTTCCCCGGTCAACTAAATTTTCGCGAAGCTTTTCAAAGAACGCTTGAAAGTCTCCAGGAAATTTATGCAGCATTACCGCATGACTGGAAAATATTTATTGAATACAAAGCTTTTGAACCTAACTTTTATAGCATGACCGTTGGCGATTGGGGGCAGTCCTATTTATTTTCGTCTAAGCTTGGTAGTAAGGCCTTTTCATTGGTTGATCTTGGCCACCATTTACCCAATGCCAATATTGAACAGATTGTTTCTTTACTGATGATGGAAAATAAGCTGGCGGGTTTTCATTTTAATGATTCGAAATATGGAGATGATGATCTTACAGTAGGAAGTATAAAGCCTTATCAGTTGTTTCTTATTTTTAAAGAACTTGTTGAAGGCATGGATGCAAAAGGACTCAACCATGCAACTGATCTGGCTTGGATGATTGACGCTTCTCACAATGTGAAAGATCCTTTGGAAGATTTATTACAATCAATAGAAGCAATTATGATCTCCTACGCAAGAGCACTACTCGTTGACGGTTCAGTACTACGCGAAGCGCAACAGGAAAATGATGTGGTGAAGGCACAGGAACTTTTGCAAGCTGCATATCTTACTGATGTTCGTCCAATAATCGCTGAAGCCAGGATGCTTTCTGGTGGCGCATTACGCCCTATGGAAGTTTTTAGGGCATTGAATGTGCGAGGTGAATTAACCAGGGCCCGTGGAAATAAAACGATCGCGACAGGATTATGAGTTCTCTGCCTGTAATAGCAATTTTTGATATTGGTAAAACCAACAAAAAATTTTTCCTGCTTGATTATAATTATCAAATCAAATTTGAAAGGTGTGTCACATTCGTGGAAATAGTTGATGACGATGGTGATGTATGTGAAGATATACTTGCACTTACAAACTGGATAAGAGAAGCTTTTACTCAAATTTTAAAAGAAAAAAAATATAAAATAAGAGCGGTCAATTTTTCTGCATATGGCGCAAGCTTTGTTTGCGTGGACCGAGGCGGAAAGATAGTTGCTCCATTGTATAATTATTTAAAAAAATATCCTGTTACATTACAAAATGAGTTTTTTAAAAAATATGGAGGCGAAGAAAAGCTTTCCTGCGAAACGGCGTCCCCGGTTTTGGGAAGTTTAAATTCCGGCTTGCAACTCTACAGGTTAATGGTTGAAAAGCCGGCAGTATTTAAAAAGATAAAATATGCGCTGCATCTTCCGCAATACATAAGTTACCTCATCACAGGGAAAATGGTTTCTGATATTACAAGTATTGGTTGCCACACAATTTTATGGAACTTCCGCGAAAACAAATATCATCATTGGTTGAAAGATGAAGGAATCGAAAAGAAACTGGCGCCGATCAGCCCTTCTGATAGCACATTCAACATAACTTTTGATGCAAAAAACCTAAAAGGTGGCATTGGTCTGCATGACAGTTCTGCTGCACTTATTCCTTATCTCGCAGTTTTTAAAGAGCCTTTCATATTAATCTCCACAGGAACGTGGTGTATTTCACTAAACCCTTTTAATAAAATACCGCTTACGAACGAAGAATTGAAGAATGATTGTTTATGTTATCTTGATTATTGCGGAGCACCTGTAAAGGCTTCGAGGTTATTTGCAGGTTATATACATGAGCAACAAATTAAGCGGCTGGCAAAGCATTTTGGTAAACCGGATGATTTTTATAAAGACATATCGTATAATGCTTCAGCTATTCAACGTCTAAAACATTTGAAAGTAATAAATAATAAATCCGGCAAAACTAATAACTCTTCCACTGACTTTATTTTTGAAAAAAGGCGATTAAATAAATTTATAAACTATGAAGATGCCTATCATTGTTTGATGCATGATATAGTTAAACAACAAATTATTTCCACTGATTTAATAGTTACTAACGGTACCCTTACACGCGTATTTGTAGATGGAGGATTTAGTAATAATACGATCTATATGCACTTACTTGCTTCAGCTTTTCCTCAGTTTGAAATATATGCAGCATCCGTTGCCCAGGCCACGGCAATGGGCGCTGCACTTGCCATCCATTCCTCATGGAACCCAGGCCCAATGCCGGCTGACATGGTGAAGCTGACTTATTATAAGAGCGAATTATCTGTATAATCTTTCATAGGAATCTTTAAATAAAAACAAATTTTAAAGTTGACAGATTCATTTTTGGATTCCTGTTTGCCACTGCCTTAGTTAATTTTATAAGGCGCTCAATTTTTCTTCCATTTTGATTTAACTGCCGACTCATAAACTAATTTGTAATGAAAATTTGAAACGAATAATCAATGCAGAAAAAATAAAGGTTTTAATAAGGAAATGTTGTTTATTTGAGAGATGAAATTTTACAAACACTGAAGTACATTCTAAACAACCAATAAAACATACATTGATTTTTATGAGAAAATTAAGCTTACTATTTGCGGGATTATTTTTCCTTCTAATTGCTACCGTTTCAAACGCGCAATCAAAAACCGGCGCTGACTATTTTACCGGTAAATGGAATATGATGGTGAAAGGTGTGCCAAATGGCGATACAAAAATGGTAGTTAGTCTTGAGAAAACCGGCGATAAAATGACCGGGGTTATACAAGACTCTACAGGGACAAAAATTGCTGATATTTCTAAAGTAGATCTAACAGATAGTTCCGCAAATGTTTATTTTACGGCGCAAGGTTACGACGTTAATCTTTTAATGAATAAAAAAGATGACGATCACGTAACAGGAAGCATGATGAATATGTTTGACGCAGAAGGTGATCGCGTGAAGATGGTTAATTAAGTTTAATTTCCGATCATCTTATTAAAAGTATTTAAGTAAATTTTGCCTTTCATGATGGAGGCGAGGGAATAAAGGTTGTTTAAGCTGCAGGTTCCAGTTCCGTTTATTGAAAGAATAATTAATTTTTAAGGAGCTTAAAGAAATAGAACTTGAAAAACCCGGCCACCCGATAAGCCTTGGTTATATTTATCGTCGATAAATAAGTTTATGCAAAAAAAAGTTTTGCTTTCCTTCCTGTTAATATTTCTATTCTGCGTTGGCATTTGCCAGGTACCATTACATCAATTTAAAATAACTTCTTCCCATACATCTTTTCCCGACACAGGTCGCATGAAAGGCCACTTGTATAATGATAGCTTATATTCCACCGCTGATCACTATTCGGACAGTTCTGTAATTATTATTATTCCGGAAAATTTTAATGCTAAGAAAAAAGCGGACATGATTTTTTGGTTTCACGGCTGGAATAATAATATCGACAGTGCCTTAATAAGGTATGGATTATCAAGACAATTTGCTGAATCGGGTGTTAACGCTATATTGGTGTTGGCTGAAACTGCTAAAGATGCTCCTGATAGTTATGGCGGCAAGCTAGGAGAGGAAAATACCTTCAATAAGCTGGTTAAGGATGTGTTGCAAAAACTGGTAAGCGTTCACGTTATATCTGCCCGTTGCAGAGCCGGAAATATTATCCTTGCCGGCCACAGCGGTGCCTACAGGGTAATCGCAAACATTCTACAAAATGGCAACATTCCCGTAAATGAAATTATTTTGTTCGATGCCTTATATGCAGATACTGATGAATTTTTGAACTGGCTTAAAGAAGGTAAAGGCCACGGCTTTATAAATCTCTATACAAATAATGGCGGCACTTATAATGAAACAAACGACATGATGCGCCGCATAAAGGATCTAAATATTCCCGAAGATTCTGTGGAAGAAACTGAGGTAACTCCTGCTATGCTGCAGCGTAATAAAATTATTTTTATCCATACATTTCATGAACACAATAACATTATTCAGCACCCGGATAATTTTAAGTTATTCCTGGCCAATACAAGGTTTTTAAGTAAAAGGTGAATGGAATTGAAAATTGTTATTGTAACCAGGCGCTTAACGCCCAAACTGAAATGAAAAACCATCCTGAATTTATTTATAACGCTCTATTACGCCGTTGGCCAGCAAACACTCTTAAGTTGCTGTAAGATTATTGACAATACAAGCCATTATGAAAATTACTGCTGAAAATGCGGAGACTAAGGGATTCGAACCCTTGATACAGTTTCCCGTATACACACTTTCCAGGCGTGCTCCTTCAACCACTCGGACAAGTCTCCAAAAAAGGATGGCAAATGTACGCCATCATTCTAATACTTTTTCCATTTGAATACTCCTCGAGCCTTTTATTAGCATCATGGTATTCTCGAAGTGTTGCTCATTCAACCAATCCTTAGCCTGGGAAGCGTTTTCGTAACTGATATAATTATGATTGAGTTCATTAAAGTTTTTGCCCACCAGCACAACTTTTTTCCATTTAAATTGATTTACAAGGGAGATTAGATCTTCATGCTCTTTTTTGCTTTCATTGCCTAATTCCATCATCGAGCCAAGTAAAAGAATTTTTGATGCTCCTTTTAAATTTGCAAAATTTTCTATTGCCGCCTTCATGCTGCCCGGGTTGGCATTGTAAGCATCCAGTATAACCGTGTTACTGCCTATTTTTATTAATTGCGAGCGGCTATTGGAAGGCCGATAATTTTCTATGGCAATTTTGATCTTGTTATCCTCAATTTTGAAATATTTACCAATAGCCACAGCTGCCAATACATTCGGAAAATTATAATTACCAGCGAGTTTGGTTTGTATATCTAAAGGCGGTTCGCCTTCCACTTGAATTTCGGGGAATGGATCACTCTTTATTATTTTGCCATGATAATCTTTCCCTGAAAAACCATAAAATATTTTTTTATTTAAATCATTACTTAAGGCAACAACTGCCGGATCATCTGAATTTATGAATGCCGTTCCTTCATTATTTCTTAAATAATCAAAAAGCTCGCCCTTTCCTTTCTTTACATTTTCGACGCCTCCAAAACCCTCAAGATGTGCTTTACCTATATTAGTGATAAGGCCATAATCCGGCATTGCATATACGCAATAGCCGGCAATTTCATGCAAATGATTGGCGCCCATTTCAATCACTGCCATTTGTGCATCTGGTTTAATTTTAAGAATCGTTAGGGGAATTCCAATATGATTATTAAGATTGCCTTCGGTAGTATAGGTTTTATAAGTTGTACTAAGTACTGCATGTAATAATTCTTTGGTGGTAGTTTTTCCATTGCTTCCTGTGATGGCAATAAAAGGGATTTTGCTTTTGCCACCAGGCATTGTATTAAACTGGAGCCTGTGAAAGCAGGCCAAATCCTGTAACGTTTCAAGAACATTTTTTGTCTGAATAATGCGTTTATCCGTGAACGCTATTTCTTCATCAACAAACACATGAGCAGCACCTTTTTTGAGCGCTTCTGTTGCATATAGATTACCATTGAAATTTGGACCTTTTAGCGCAAAAAATAAGTCGTCTTGCTGCAACTTTCTGGTGTCAGTTTGAATAGAAGAATATTGCTGATAAATTTTATAAATTTCTTCGATAAGCATTTTGCAAATGTAAGATTTACGCCTTCTGTGTATAAATAAAAAACCTCTCATTTTTCAATAAGAGGTTCTTTTTATATTAAAATTTTAATTAGCTTCTTTTCTTTTTGTTCTGCTTGCGTGTACCAAAAATATTTCCTTCTTTAAAGCCATTTCCTTCCGGGCTTCCAAGCCTTGTCATAGCGCAACGGAAACCTACAGTGCTACTTGCCTGGTCCTGCTCCATAAAACGTCTTGCGCCGGGCGAAAGCCAATAAGGCATATCGTTCCAACTTCCACCTTTAATAACGCGTGATTTATCGCTTATTAAAGAAGTGATGCCATAACCATAAGTTACGCTTGAAATTGAATCACCATCAAGATAGTTTATTACATCTCCTTTCTGGTAATTACGACGTGATACAGATTCTGAATCAGTAACCACAACTTTTTTCAAACGGCCTAAAGTATCTCTTTCATAGTCGCCCTGTGGATCTTTATAATACTTGGTAAATTTATTACCACGATAGGGGTTCACGTCATCTTCATCAAGAGATGTAAGCGGACGGTAAACATCGGCAACCCACTCACTTACGTTGCCACTCATATTATATAAGCCAAAGCCATTTGGATAAAAAGATTTGATTGGACCTGGAATAGCAGCACGGTCATTCAAGCCGCCGGCAACTCCCATTACATCACCATTACCTCTCTTGAAGTTTGCTAAAAACTGGCCCTGCCAGCTTCCACGGCGATTATCCCGTAATCCGTTCACATTTTTACTCCATGAGTAAACTTGCTGATTGGAAATAAGTTCTTCGCCTGAATTTTTTTCCTTGGTACGTGGATGTGGGTTTTGAGCAATAATGCCATAAGCTGCATATTCCCACTCAGCTTCAGTTGGCAACCTGTAGCCTGGTAATAAAAGGCCATCTTCAAAAGTGATAACCTTCCTGGTTCTACCTGCTACATCTTTTAAGCCACCCTTCTTTGGCGCAGTTTTGTTATTTATTAAATCCGGGTTCATCAGGTATGTGTCCGTATTAAAGGTTTGCTCACCCTGTCCACCCTTCATTGCTGCCAAAGGAGCTTTTTTATTTAGATATCCTTTGTCTATTAATATTTTTTCGTTTACCCTATCACTTCTCCAGATACAAAAATCATGAGCCTGTTCCCAGGTTACGCCAACTACAGGGTAATAATTATATGCAGGATAGCGGAAATAATATTCTACGTAAGGTTCGTTGTAGGCAAGTTCACTTCTCCAAACAAGTGTATCAGGAAGCGCCATTCTCATTACGGCTGTATCATTATCAAAGGTATTACCCAGCCAATAAAGATATTCGCGGTAATGTACATTCGCCACCTCGGTTTCATCAATATAAAAAGAGTTTACACTTACGCGGCGCGGAATGTTATTCCAGTCACCCATAACATCCTCTTCTTTGGCGCCCATAACAAAAGTACCACCCTGGATAAAAACAAGGCCGGGGCCAGCTTTCTGCTCCTTAGCTTTTAAGACATGGAAATTTCCATAATTTTTATCATCATAGTTCCATCCTGTTACAGACGACTTGTCCTTCTTCTTGTGACAGGACATAAATGTAAAGGAAGAAGCCAGGATAATAAGGCATAAAGTTCCGGAAGAAATAGTTTTTTGCATGTGCATTCGTTTTGCAGATTATTTAACGAAAGGTTTTCTTTCTTATTGTGTAAAGGGTATCAAATTGTAATTGCGAATATAATTACTTTATTTGATTTCAATTAAGGAAAAAAATTGAATTTGTAAAACGAATTATACTTTGGCAAACTATTCACAAATACACGGCACGTCAATATTTCAAAGCATTTTTCTGTTGATTTCATTCCCAATTCCTGCAATAAATATAGCCCTAAGCCGTTCAATTGAAAATTGTAAACGAGTTGCCCAATTTGCTTAGTTTAGCTTTATTTTAAAAAGTGGAATAAATTTAAACTGTCAATAAGATTATTTCGTTTTTACATTTTAGTTGCCCATACCAATAAAAAAATTATTTTTACAAATCCATAAAATTAATTTCTATAAAGTTTAGCTCTACCTAATCAAGCAAAAATTACTCATGAAACAAGCAACTTTGAAATTAACGGCATTGATGCTGCTGGTGGGGAGTGCATTTGTCGTTAACGCCCAAAGCAGTACTAATTCCATAAATGTAGTTACAACCGCAGTTCCATTCTTACGAATTTCACCTGACGCGCGGTCGGGAGGTATGGGCGATATTGGTGTTGCCACAATTCCAGATGCAAATTCTTCCTTTTGGAACCAGGCCAAATATCCTTTCGCGGCAAGTAATTCAGCCATCGCACTTACCTATACTCCATGGCTTCAGGGTTTAGGCCTAAATGACGTTTACCTTGCTTCTTTAGCTGGCTATAAAAAAATAGATGAACTTCAGGCAGTTTCTGCCTCGCTCAGGTATTTTAGCCTTGGTAATATACAATTTACTGATAATTTGGGTAATGATCTTCAAACATACAGGCCGAGGGAATTTGCTTTTGATATTGGGTATTCGCGTAAACTTTCCGATAAATTAGGTATTGGATTTGCCTTAAGGTATATAAACTCAAATTTAGCGAGCGGCCAGTCGGCCAGTGGATCAACTTATAAAACAGGAAGCTCTGTAGCCGGCGATATTTCTATATTTCATGATGGAACCGGTGGAAATGCAGATCAGTCCGGCTTAAATTGGGGAGTTGCACTATCTAACCTGGGCGCCAAGATATCTTATACCAATGACGCTTCAGAAAAAGATTTTATTCCCGCAAATATGGGCTTGGGCATAGCTTATGTAAAGGCTGTAGATGAAAATAATAAGGTAACATTTGGGTTGGATGTAAACAAATTACTCGTGCCAACACCACCTGCTTTAGGCGATAGTGCCGGGCTTGCCAGTTACCACAATATTGGTGTTGTGAGCAGTTGGTTTAGTTCATTCTCCGACGCACCAGGTGGTTTTAACGAAGAACTTAAAGAGTTTCAGATTTCCGCCGGTGCTGAATATTCTTACAATAATCAATTTGCCTTTAGAGTAGGATATTTTTATGAAAACCCGACAAAGGGAAATCGTAAATATTTTACTGTAGGCGCGGGATTAAATTATAACATGTTCGGGTTGAATTTTTCATACCTCGTTCCATCGGGAAACGGAATCAACAGGAACCCACTATCAAATACTTTGCGCTTTAGCATAATTTTCAATCTTGATAAGGAGACTGCTGCCCCCGGTACTTCAACACAGCAATAATTTTTGTCTAATTAAATAAAAAAAGCGCTTTCCATGTGAAAGCGTTTTTTATTTAAAAGAAAATCTTTTAGAGCGTGAATTATTACTTCACAAAAACATCTTCGATTGTTTATTTTTGATCAACATTGAAATACGTTAGAAAAAAATGTTCACTAAAATATTCTTATGTCGTTTAGGATAGGATTTGGAATTGATTTTCACCAACTAGTTGAGGGAAGAGATTTTTGGATGGGCGGTGTTAGGTTATCACATAACAAAGGCGCGCTTGGCCATAGCGACGCGGATGTTTTGCTTCACGCAATTTGTGATGCGCTACTCGGTGCAGCCTGCCTCGGCGATATAGGTGTTCATTTCCCGGATACTTCTTCAGAATATAAAAATATTGATAGCAAGATTCTCTTACAAAAAACTGCGCGATTGATTGCGGAAGCAGGTTATAAGATTGAAAACATTGATTCGACAATATGTTTGGAAGCACCGAAGATTAAACCCTACATTCCTAAAATGCAGAAGGTAATTTCATCTATTCTTTCGCTGAATGAAAACGCTGTTTCAATCAAAGCAACCACTTCGGAAAAAATGGGATTTGTTGGTAGGGAAGAAGGTGTTGCAGCCTACGCGAATGCGTTGCTCGTAACATTTAATAATTAGCGGAACTTTATTTTTTAACCAGAATCGCATCGTTAACTTTGCCGCAATGCAGGAAGTTGTAATAAAGATCATTAATACCTCAGGAAATATTTTACCCGAATATGCTACCACTGGTTCCTCAGGTATGGATATAAGAGCGAACCTGTCAACACCGGTTATCCTTCAACCGTTAGATAGAGCTTTAATTCCAACAGGGATTTTTTTGGAAATACCGCCCGGGTATGAAGCCCAAATGAGGCCGCGCAGCGGGCTCGCGCTTAAATGCGGGATTACCTGCCTGAATTCTCCCGGCACAATTGATAGCGATTACCGGGGCGAATTGAAAGTTATTCTCATAAATTTATCTTCGCAGGAGCAAATCGTAACTAGCGGTGAGCGTATAGCCCAGGTCGTTATATCCAGGGTAGAAAGAGCAATATTGCAAACCGTGTTGCAATTAGAAACATCGTCCAGAGGTGAAGGAGGTTTCGGGCACACCGGTAGTATATAACTTAAATTGTTGTTATGAAGAATTTGTTTAAAATGGTTTTTGGTATCCTCATACTTTATTCCATCAATGGCTGCAGGTCTACAAAAAAATTACAGACCGCGATAAATAAAAAAGATACTAACGTAGTAGTCATGGCAAAAGAGCCCGATGCAGATTCCTTAAAAGAAGGTAATAATATTTTGCAAACCCTTAAAAAAGACAGGATCAATTTTACAACGTTTTCAGGAAAAATAAAAGTGCAATATGAGGACTCTAAAGGTAAACAGCCAGATTTTAATGCCTTTGTGAGGTTGTATAAGGACAGCGTACTTTGGATATCAATTAATGCAACATTTTTAAGCATCGAAGCTTTTAGAATTCTTATTACTAAAGACTCAATAATTATATTGAATAAGCTTAACAAACAGGTCGAATATCACCCATTTAAATACATTGAACAGATTGCCAGCATTCCGCTGGATTTTTCAGTGCTGCAGGATATTATTATTGGAAATCCTATTTACACCGGCGATAGCGTGGTTGCTTACCGGCGTACTGAGAATCATATATTAATTGGAACGATTGGTAAATTTTTTAAAAACCTTATTACGCTTTCTGGTGATAATGATCTGATCGAAAGAAGTAAACTTGACGATATTGATGTTAGCCAAAACCGTACTGCAGACTTAAGCTATGGAAGCTATGAAAAAAACAATGGCTTTTCATTTGCAACTTACCGGGAAATAACGGTAGCCGAAAAGACAAAAGTCGACATCAGTTTATCCTATAAGCAGTATGAGTTTAACAATGAATTATCATTCCCATTCAGCGTTCCAAGGAATTATAAAACAAAATAAACGTTACTTTAAAATTCAGTAGCTTTTGCATATATAAATAGCTTTTATTCTTATAAAAAATCAATTTCATGCAAAAATCGATTCTTACGGCACTCACTTTTCTTTTAATTTGTTTTAATGTAAGTGCTCAGCAAACTGTAGATAAGGATGCTTTGCAACGACAGCGGGAGCAATTGAGAAAAGATATTCAGCAAACGGAAAAAGCCCTCAATGAAACAAGAAAATCTGCGAAAGTAAATATTGGCCAGCTGTCACTTATTAATAAAAAAATGGATCTCCAGGGAAATATCATTGATAACATTCATGGAGAAATTAATAACCTCAACAGTAATATTTATGTATCGCAAAAAGAGATAAATAAAATGTCCCGCATTTTGGACACGCTAAAACTTGAATATGCTAACAGCATGGTATATGCTTATAAGAATCGAAGTAATTACGATTTCCTGAATTTTATTTTTTCTGCTTCAAGTTTTAATGATGCTGTTAAAAGAATTGCTTATTTAAAATCTTATCGCAACTATCGCGAAATGCAGGCAGAAAATATTTTACGTACCCAGGAAATGTTAGAAGACAGGATTAAACTACTATCCGGCACGAAGCAGCGAAAAAATACTGTATTAAAAGAACAGGATAAAGAAATGTCGCAACTGGAAAAGCAACAGGAAGAAAAAAAAGTAATTGTTAATAAATTAAAGGGTCAGCAAAAGGAACTAACGGCACAGGTAAACGCAAAGAGAAAACAAGATGCCAAGTTGAAAAATATGATTACGGCGATGATAAAACGAGAAATAGAAATTGCCAGGAACGAAGCCGCAAAAAAAGAAAAAGCCCGATTGGCTGAGCTGAAGAAAAATAAGCTTGAAACTAAAAATGCAACAGCCGATAATAATACGAGTACCCGTGCAGAAACTCCATCAGCAAGGCCCAGGAGTTCTTCAAGTGTGTTGGTAAGTTCAGAAGAAGATAAGGCACTCGACGCCAGTTTTGAAAGAAACCGGGGATCACTTCCGTGGCCCGCTTCGGGGTTTATAATAGAGCATTTTGGGCTGAATAAATTACCTGGAAATATTGATTATGAAAATCCTGGTGTAACGATTGGCGTGAAAATAGGTGAGTCGGTTAGAGCGGTTTTTGATGGCGAAGTTACGCTGGTAAGTTATATAGAAGATAAACAGGCCGTTTTTATAAAACACGGAAAATATTTTACGGTGTACAGCAATCTTTCTTCTGCTGATGTACAAAGAGGGCAAACTGTAAAAACCGGGCAGGTAATTGGAAAAGCCGGGGCCAATGATGAAGGTCAGGGCCAGGTAGATTTCATACTAATGAAAGAAAACAATAATGTAAATCCGGAACAATGGCTCAGGCGCTAGAATAATATTCATACTAACGTAACCGGCTAATCTATAAAATTCCGGCAAAAAATGTAAGGCTACTTTTTTATAAGCCCGGTAAAATCTTTCATTTCAATACCTTATTGTAAAGTGCTTCATACTCAGGTACGATGGTACTTATGTCAAATTTTTGCGCTTGCTCAAGAGCATTTTTTTTCATTTCCAGAAAAGCAGGCTCATCAGAAAAAATATCAATTATATTTTTACTCATATTTTCTACATCTCCTACATCACTAAGGAAACCGGTTTCCCCATCAATATTAATTTCGGGGATACCGCCGGCATTAGTTGAAATTACGGGAACTCCTGCAGCCATGGCTTCCAGTGCAACAAGGCCAAAACTTTCATATTCACTTGGCAATAAAAACAGATCAGAAATTGCAAGAATATCTTCCATTTGCTCCTGCCTGCCAAGGAACCGGATATCACCATGAGCATCAATCTTACGACAAAGTCCCTCGATGTGGCTTCTTTCCGGCCCGTCGCCAACAAACAAAAGCTTGCAGGGAATTTTCTTATTTACTATCTCAAAAACTTTTACAACATCGTCTACGCGTTTTACTTTTCTGAAATTGGAAGCGTGCAACAAAATTCTTTCATAATTTGGCGCAATTATTTGACGAAAAGCCGTTACAGGTGTTCTATCAAACCGCTTTATATCTACAAAATTATAGATCACTTCTATCTCTTTCTCCATCTTAAAATTCTTATACGTTTCATCCCGCAGGTTTTTAGACACAGCGGTAACAGCATCGCTTTCATTCATAGAAAAAGTCACCACCGGCGAATAAGTTTTATCTCTTCCTACAAGGGTAATATCCGTTCCGTGAAGCGTGGTGATAACAGGAATATCAATTCCTTCCTTCTTAAGAATTTGCTTGGCCATATAAGCGGCCGAAGCATGTGGAATAGCATAGTGTACATGCAAGAGCTGAACACTGTTGTTCATAATAACGTCAACCATTGTACTTGCCAGTGCCGTCTCGTAAGGTGGATAATCGAACAATGGATAGGTTGGAACGCGAACCTCGTGATAAAAAATATTTGCATGGAAAGTATTAAGTCGAACTGGTTGTTGGTAGGTAATAAAGTGAATGTTGTGACCTTTGTCCGCCAATGCCTTTCCGAGTTCCGTTGCCAAAACGCCACTACCGCCATAAGTAGGATAGCAGACAATTCCTATATTCATATTTGAAGATATTTAAATGAGAATTTTGAATTTCCTTTTAAATCAGGGAGGTTTAAATTAAAAATTTTGGCAAAATTACAATTTCTTTTATGCAGTAATTTAATTGCATATGAGACATAATTTTTTATCGAATTGTTTGTTCAGATGGTCCATTTTTGATTTTAATTATATACGCAAAAAACAATTTATAATTTTTAAAAATGAAATTTGGGGAATATTTGCATATACAAATTAACACCATTGTCGCTAATTTTTCAGCGTTTGCGCTCACCATTAGCTAGGCTGTTTTATACATTTTATTATTTCGCTGTATCGCTTTCATTAACTTCATTATCATCGTGATATCGTGGTTCATTTAATTGAACAATTCTTTTTGTTTGTTTTTTTCTTACCCTCATATTAAGCAATTCCACCAGAAAAGAGAAAGCCATACCGAAGTATATATAATTCTTTAAATTCAGATTTTCAGCTTTTTCCGAATCCCAGCCTTCAATAACAAGGCTCAGGCCAATCATTACCAGGAACGACAGCGCCAGCATTTTAAACGTTGGATGCTTATTAATGAAGGCTGCAATTTTTGGGCTAAATAAAAACATAATGATCAATGCAATCACTACTGCTGCTATCATTATTTCTACATGCTTGGCGGTGCCTCCTGCAGTAATAATGCTGTCAAAAGAAAAAACCATGTCCACCAGCATTATTTGCAAAGCTGCCTGTGTAAAAGTGAAAACCTTTGCTTTTCCGTGTTGAACATTCTGATCTTCACCTTCAAGCTTTTGATGAATTTCATGAACCGACTTATAAATTAAAAATATACCGCCCGCCAGCATTACCAAACTTGCAAGATCAAAACCTTTCTCCCAAACCGTTATTACCGCTTTACCTTTTTGTGAAAGAAGCCATCCAAGTCCCATTAACATAATACTTCTTACAATCATACCTTGCACAACCCAGAACAGGCGCGCCTTTTTATGTTTTTCTTCCGGCAGCCGGTTAATAATTATACTTACAAAAATTACGTTATCAATACCTAAAACTATTTCGAGTATTACAAGTATAAAAAAACTAATAAGGCTATCGCTGGTAAATAAATAACTCATTTTCTATTTGGTTTGCAGCATAAATTTATACTAATGATTTACAAATGTTTTCTACAATTGAAGGACCTTCATAAATGAAACCGCTCCACACTTGCACAAGGCTGGCGCCGGCATCAAATTTTTGTTTGGCATCATCGCCCGAAAAAATTCCTCCGCTACTTATGACAGGAATGCTTCCCGCTGTTTTTTCAACAATATATTTTGCCATAAGTGTTGATTCATTAGCAAGTGGTTTTCCACTTAAACCGCCAGCTCCCGCTTGCTCAATTTCATCAATAGAAGAAATTAAATTTTCCCTGCTAATGGTAGTATTTGCAACTACGAGTCCATCTAATTTTATTTCCATTGCCAGGTCGATAATATCATTCAATTCATCTTTTGCGAGGTCCGGGGAAATCTTTAATAAGAGGGGTCTTTGAGTACCTTTTTCTTTATTCAATTTTTGAAGGTGCGTAAGAATTTTCTTTAGAGAATCTTTTTGCTGAAGATCCCTCAAACCTGGCGTGTTAGGAGAGCTAACGTTCACAACAAAATAGTCTACAAACTCATGTAGAATATTGAAACAGTATTCGTAATCTTTCCAGGCTTCTTCGTTCGGCGTTAATTTGTTTTTTCCGATGTTGCCACCAACAATTAGCATATTTTGTTGCTTTAATGTGTTGGCCTGTAGTCCGGTAATTTTAAACTTTTGCAATCGTTTTGCTATGGTGTCTGCTCCCTCGTTGTTAAAGCCCATTCGGTTTATGATCGCTTTGTCTTTTGGCAAACGAAATAATCTTGGTTTAGAATTTCCATCCTGGGGTAAAGGTGTTACCGTTCCTATTTCAACAAACCCGAAACCCAGCGTTGATAACTCTTCCAGGTATTTTGCATTTTTATCAAAACCGGCCGCAAGGCCTACAGGGTTTAAAAAAGTGAGCCCAAACACTTGTCTTTGATGGCGTGGGCTCGAAGGGGTAAATAAATTTGAAATAGCTTTTTTTATCAATGAAAACTTACACAGGAAAACAAGGATATCCATCGAAAAATAATGCACTTTTTCTGCATCAAACCAAAATAATATATTACGGAATACCTTATACATTTTGGCGGCGAAGATAAATGAAGTTGATAACAGTGCGTTTGCGGCAAAACGATGGATTATTCAGTGTCGTAGCGATCGACACTTTCTATGCCGGGAAGGTTTTTTAAATTGTTTACCAGGTCTTCAAGTTCATCTTTATCATGAACATATACCCGTATGTTTCCTTCGAAAATTCCTTCCTTCGCTTCTATTGTAAGGGCATTAATATTAATTTTTAGATCACCGCTTATAAGATTTGTAATTTTATTGATTACGCCTACATCGTCCACTCCAACAATTTTGATACCCGTTAAAAAAGATATTTCCTTATTTTTAACCCACTTTGTTTTTACGACTCTGTGGCCATAATTTGCCAAAAGCCTGGCTGCATTTGGGCAATTTGTGCGATGAATTTTTAGCCCTTCGCCCTGGGTTATAAAACCAAAAACATCGTCGCCCGGAATGGGCTTGCAGCAATTGGCCAGCGTATACATAATTTTATCGCTGCTTTCCCCAAAAATGATGAGCTCAGTGTCTTTTTTATTATCTTTTTTATTGTCAGTAAATTGTTTTTCTTCAGGGTGTGGCTTAACAATTTTCGGTATCGAGATTTTATCTCCTACCACATGGAATTCCTTCAGATCCTTAACGTCAATCTTTTTTATAGCGATTTCATAAAACAAATCAAGTTGAGAGGGAAGTTTATAGTGCGCTGTAAGTTCATCAAGATTAAACTGATTCATTGCGGCTCCCATGTGTTCGAGCTTTCTTTGCAAAAGCGCTTTTCCTTCTTCTGCAATTTTCCTTTTTTCTTCTTTAAGTGAATCCTTAATTTTTGATTTTGCCTTCGGGGTTACTATAAATTTCAGCCATTCGCTATTTGGCTTTTGTTTCGATGAAGTAATAATTTCTATCTGGTCGCCACTGCGAAGTTTATGGCCAATGGGAACGAGCTTGTGATTCACTTTTGCTCCAATGCATCTTTCGCCTACAGCAGTATGTACGGCAAAAGCAAAGTCAAGAGCCGACGCACCAATAGGCAACATTTTTACATCTCCTTTTGGGGTGTAGACATAAATTTCTTCCGCTAAAAAAGATACTTTAAAATCTTGCAGAAAATCAATAGAATTTGTGTCCTGGTTTACAAGCATATCTCTTATTTGCTGAAACCATTGGTCAAATCTATTTTCCTCATCGGTTCCCTCTTTATACTTCCAATGAGCGGCAAGGCCTTTTTCGGCAATGTCATTCATCCTTTTTGTTCTTATTTGCACTTCAACCCATTTGCCTTGTGCGCCCATAACGGTGGTATGCAACGCTTCATAACCGTTACTTTTTGGGTTGCTGAGCCAGTCTCTCAAACGCTCCGGTGCAGGAATATATTCATCAGTTACGAGACTATACACTTTCCAGCAGTCTTCTTTTTCTTTTTCAGGCGGAGAATTTAGAATAACACGAATAGCAAAAAGATCGTACACCTCGTCGAAGGATACGCCTTTCTTTTTCATTTTATTCCATATAGAATGAATACTTTTTGGCCTGCCGTAAATTTCAAAATTGAAATGAGCCTGCAGTAATTTCTCCTTTAAAGGCTTTATAAATTCGTTAATGTAACGTGTGCGTTCGCGCTTGGTGTTATCGAGCTTTTGAGCAATATAGCGGTAGCTATCTGGTTCCATGTATTTCATGGCCAGGTCTTCCATTTCGGTTTTTATATTGTAAAGGCCCATCCTGTGGGCAAGCGGAGCATATACGTACACTGTCTCAGACGATATTTTAAGCTGGGTTTCACGCTTCATGCTATCGAGCGTACGCATATTGTGCAGCCTGTCTGCAAGCTTTATCAAAATTACTCTTGGGTCATCCGTGAGTGTGAGTAAGATTTTTTTGAAATTCTCGGCTTGTTGTGACGTGTTGGCGTCAAGCACGTTGGAAATTTTGGTAAGGCCATCTACAATTTTTGCAATCTCACTTCCAAATTCCCTTTGCACATCATCCAGCGTAATATCAGTATCCTCTACGGTATCATGCATCAAGGCGCAAATAGTGCTTCTCACGCCAAGTCCAATCTCTTCTACACAAATCATTGCTACAGCAAGTGGGTGCAAAATATATGGCTCACCGCTTTTTCGGCGCATGGTCTTATGAGCCTCGGCCGATATTTCAAAAGCGCGACGAACTAATTCCTTATCTCCCGGCTTTAATTTTAATTTTAGTGCTCTCAGTAAGGCGCGATAATGCCTGAGGATTTCCTTTTTTTCTTCCTCCTCGTTCAACGAATATTTGGGGATGTCGAGCGTCGTTTCCATTTATACGAATTTACAGAGAAAATGGAATTGAATTTCTAATTGGCAATTTCTAAA
>JBBRSV010000011.1:0-57874 GCA_038245055.1 Chitinophagales bacterium
GGCCTTGCTCCGCTCATTGAATCGCACGCTTGTACCACAGGTGAGATTACATATTGCATTTCTACTTCGTCATGGTGAGCTCCAATAGCATTGCAAACTGCCGGATTTTCGCCATACTTTTCGGCCAGCTTCATGCCTAAAAGTGCATGGCTTAGTTCAGTTTCATCATCCGGCACTTTTCCTATGTCATGCAGTAAACCTGCCCGCTTGGCCAGCTTTACGTTCATGCCTAATTCTGCAGCCATTACTCCGCAAAGGTTGGCAACTTCCCGGCTGTGCATCAATAAATTTTGACCATAAGAGGAACGGAATCGCATTTTTCCAACTATTCTAACTAGCTCTTTATGAAGGCCATGAATGCCTAATTCTATCACTGTTCGCTCACCAATTTCAATAATTTGTTCTTCCAACTGCCTCCTTGTTTTTTCAACTACTTCTTCGATGCGCGCAGGATGAATACGGCCATCCGTAACCAAACGCTGAAGTGAAAGGCGCGCAATTTCGCGACGCAAAGGATCGAATGAAGAAAGTATGATCGCTTCAGGTGTGTCATCAACAATAAGGTCAACCCCCGTGGCTGCCTCAATCGCCCTGATATTTCGTCCTTCGCGCCCAATTATGGAGCCTTTTATTTCATCGCTTTCCAGGTTGAAAACAGTGATTGCATTTTCGATCGCTTGTTCTGCAGCAGTCCGTTGAATTGTTTGTATGATTATTTTTCGTGCCTCTTTATTAGCGCGCAGCCTTGCGTCATCAACAATTTCCTGTTGAATAACGAGTGCTTGCGAATTGGCTTCATGCCGTAACGATTCAATAAGCTGGGCCTTAGCTTCTTCAGCTGAAAGTTCGGCAACTTTTTCAAGGCGGCGAATATGCTCTTCCTGGTGTTTTTCCAGTTCGGTTCGCTTAATATTTACCACCTCAATTTGGCGGTTAAGGGTTTCTTTTATTGATTCATTCTCTTTAATAACGCGCTCTACATTTTGGTCCTTTTGGTTAATGGATTGCTCTTTTTGCTTAATGCGACTTTCTGCTTCACCTAATTTTTGATTACGTTGAAAAACCTCCTTATCATGTTCTGACTTTAACTGTACAAATCTTTCCTTAGCTTCAAGTTGTTTTTCCTTTTTTAGGGTTTCAGCCTGGATTTGAGCGTCTGCAATAATTTTTTGAGCTTGTGATTCTGCGGTTTCTAATTGTTTTTTTGTGTTTTTGGCAAATAAAATTTTACCCAGAATGATGCCTGCTATTAAAGCGACGACACCAACTAGTATTGGGATGAGTTGTTCCATTGTTTTTTAATGATTTAAAACGGTTCATAATCTTTTGTCCTCTTTTGCAATATCAAATTTGGATGCGAATAGACGAAGTTAGCTAAATTGTGGGGAAAATTATGGACAGCTTTAAGGGGCGAACATTTTTTAAAAACTAATAAGATAGTATTAAATATTTGTTGAAGGCCAAAGAAAAAAATTCTCAAACAGGCTTAAATTAAAGTATCAAGCTGCCTTCCGATTTTCTCTAGTGTTTCTGAAATTTCTTTGCTTCGCGAAGCGCCGCTGTTAGCGGACTGGGGTTGTGTTGCGTACCAGATAAGAACCATTGAAATATAATCCTGCATATCTTTTCCTGCAAATTGAGAACGAAATTCAAGAATTTTATCATTGATAACTTTAAGGGTCTTTCGTACCAATTCTTCATCAGATGGAAGAATTTTTATGCGATAAGATCTATCACCTATTAAAATATTTATGGGAATAAGTTCATTTTCCATATCAGTTATTGATCATTGCCATACATTTATCCAAATCACGGATGTATTGATTAATTCTCTTTTCAAAATTCAATTTTTCTTTACTGTTCATTTTTCCTTCGGAGCCTTTGATAATACTCATCTGCATTTCAAGTGATTCCACTTTTTCTAAGTAGCTTTTTGCATTAGCTTTTAGCTTTTCCATTTCTTTTGCCAGCGTTGAATTTTCCCTTTGAAGCGTCGTATATTTTTTGATAAACAGCTGCAATTTTGCATTTATAGAATTAAGTTGTTCTTCTGTGGTGGCCATCTTAATTATTTCCTCTTATCTCAGCGGATAATGTTTTTTCAATTGATTGAATAATTCGTTTCATCAGTCCATCCGTTTCTGAATCGGTCAACGTTTTTTCTTTATCGGAAAAAGTGAAACTTAAAGCCATGGATTTTTTATCAGTTCCTAATTTTTCACTTTCAAATAAATCAAATAATTTAAAATCTATAAGTCTGGATATATGCAAAGAGTTTACCAAATCTTCTAAAGACTGATATGAAATCGATTTGTCTACAATTATTGAAAGATCCCTTTCTACCTGCGGGAACTTCGCAATTTCTTTAAATTGTATCACCTCTTTTGAAATTGGAAGGATTTTTTGCCAATTTATGCAGAGATAAAAAACGGGCTGCTTTATAGAAAATTTATCTAAAAAAGTCCTTTTGATTTGGCCGGCTTCTGCAAGTTGTACTCCACCTAAAGACGCAACAATATAGTCTTCAAGATGATCATTTTTAGAAGAAGAAAATTTATAATTTTTTAAACCGGCGATATTGAAAATTGTTTGGCAAACACCTTTTACATAAAAGATGTCTGTTTTTTCCTGTTGCTTCTTCCAGCTCTGCTGCCTTTTATTTCCTGTAAAATATAACGCGAGACTTTCAGTTTCAAAATATTTACCTGGTTCGACCGATGAATATATTTTTCCAAATTCAAATAAAAAAAGATCTGAATTTTTCCTGTTGATGTTGTACGAAATACTTTCTAAACCCGTCGGCATCATTGATGGCCGCATCACATCAAGATCTTCGCTAAGGCTATTGATTATTTTTACAGTTTCAGCGAGTTCACGCTTTTCAAAATATTTGCTGTTGGTGATGGAATTCGTGAAAATTTCAGAATATCCATTTCCCACTAACCAACCTGAAACCTTTTCTTTTATAGAAGCAGCTACAGCACCGGTTTCAATAGCGGGAGACATTTTAATAGTGGCGGGTATTTCAATATTGTCCAGGCCATCTATTCTCATAATTTCTTCAATTAAATCAGCCGGAATAGAAATATCAGGATTGCTAAATGGCGCAGCAAACTTTATTTCATCGATATCTTCTTTAACAACCGAAAAATTTAAACTTTTCAAAATGCTTTTTACAGTTTCCTGGGGATAATTTTTTCCGCTAATTTTTTTCAGGTAGTTGCTTTTTAAGGAAATTTCATTCTGAATTTTCGGCACGGGATAAACATCAACAATGTCTGAAGAAATTTGTCCTCCGCAAATTTCCTTAACCAGCAAAGCAGCTCTTTTTAGAACATTTATTGTGTTGCTAATATCAACTCCTTTTTCAAAGCGAATTGCTGCTTCGGTCCTTAAGCCATGCCTGAAAGAAGTCTTTCTGATATAAATCGGATTAAACCACGCGCTTTCCAGGAAAATATTTGTGGTGCTTTCGGTAACGCCACTTTTTAGGCCGCCAAAAACTCCGCCGAAACACATAGGCTCCCCATTGCCATTACAAATCATTATGTCTTCGCTGTTTAAGGACTTTACTTTTTCATCCAACATTGTAAATGATGTTCCCGTAGGAAGTGTTCTCACAATAATTTTATCTCCCGTTATTTGATCGGCATCAAAAGAATGCAGTGGTTGACCGGTTTCATGAAGAATAAAATTGGTAATATCAACAATATTACTAATAGGCCTTATGCCAATACTTTTAAGCCGGTTTTTCAGCCAAACGGGCGATGGAGCTACTTTAATTCCTGAAATACTAATGCCAGCATATCTTGGGCATGCATTTGTGTCTTCAATTGAAACGGAAAAATTTCGGGAAAGATTATCAGCTTTGAAGCTATTTTTAAATGGCGAAACAACTTTTATATCTGTATTATTATGATGGCTGGTGTAGGCACAAACGTCCTTTGCTACGCCCATATGGCTCATGGCATCCATACGATTTGGCGTGAGCCCTACTTCCAAAACCCAGTCACTGTATGGTTTGTAATATTCAGATGCTTTGCTGCCTGTTGCGATTTCATTTTCCAGAACTATTATCCCTGCATGGCTTTCACCAGTTCCAATTTCATCCTCAGCGCACAACATCCCATTGCTTTCGACACCCCGTATTTTGGCTTTTTTGATGGTAAAAGCTTCTCCTGATTTTGGATAAAGCGTTGCTCCCACTGGAGCAATGATCACCTTTTGACCAGCAGCCACATTTGGAGCTCCGCAAACTATTTGTAGAATTTCTCCCTGTCCATTATCAACCGTTGTAACTTTTAATTTGTCCGCATCAGGGTGTTTTTCGCAAGTTAAAACGTTACCTATAATCAAACCTTCAAGCGAATTTTTTACCTCTTCAAATTTTTCAAGGCTCTCAACTTCAAGGCCAACTGACGTTAAAATGGTAGAAAGCATTTGTGGGCTATCAATCATTTTTGAAACAAACAATTTTTCGGGTAAGTAATCTTTAAGCCAATTGTAGCTGATCTTCATGTATTCTTTTAAAAAATGATAATCTTTTATGTGTTTTAGGATATCAAAAATAAGAAAGATGGGGTTAAGAAACCGGCACTTAATTTTTAAATGCTTTTCCAGCAAAGGTTTTGAAGAAAATCATGTTTTTTTTGATTAGAATTTTTCTAATTTTCTCTCTTTTGTTTAAGTAATTTTCGCGGCATATGATAAAAAAAACCTCAAATATTTTCTACACACCCATGTGTGCATTATTCCTGCCATTTAACTAAAAAAAAATTTAATTTGTGAAGAACACGGGAATTTGTGTGAGTAACCCTTGTTTTTTTGGGATTACAATGTGAATTATGGTGGTATAAATATAAGGGCTTAACAATTTCTTTAAATAGGTTTTTGTACTTTACCTTAGCCGCCCCACATTATATTTTATATAATTTTTTTGAAAATAATTGTAAAAAGCGTTTACGTAAAAAATGGATCTTACTAATCTAAATAAAGAAAGAATATCGCGAAGGAAAAGTGGCTCAATGGAAATGGGTACAATGATGTTCGGAAAAGTTCCCCCGCAGGCAAAAGACCTGGAAGAAGCGGTACTTGGAGCGATAATGCTTGAAAAAAATGCATTTGACGTTGTGATCGAAATACTGAAACCAGAATGCTTTTACGTAGAGGCTAATCAGCGAATTTTTAGGGCAATGCAAGGTCTCCAGCAAAAGAATTCACCCATTGACTTGCTTACCGTTGTTGAAGAATTAAAATTGCGGGAAGAACTTGACCTTACCGGCGGCCCGTTTTATGTAACTAAACTTACCAACTCCGTTGTTTCGTCCGCAAACATTGAAGCGCATGCCCGGATTGTCTTGCAAAAATTCATTCAAAGGGAACTTATAAGAATTAGCGGAGAAATAATCGGCGATGCCTACGAAGATAGTACAGATGTCTTCGACCTTTTGGATGATGCCGAAACGAAGCTTTTTGAAATTACCAATAATCATCTTCGAAAAGATTATGCAAGCATTGATACCGTTTTAGTAAAAACCATACAGCGAATTGAAGATCTCCGCACGCGGCAGGATGAAATTACGGGAGTACCTACCGGGTTCAACCTTCTTGATCATATCACCTACGGGTGGCAGCCATCCGACCTAATCGTTCTGGCTGCACGTCCATCGGTGGGAAAAACGGCGTTTGCCTTGAACCTTGCGCGCAATGCGGCTTTGCATCCTACTAAACCTACAACAGTTGGCTTTTTTTCACTCGAAATGAGTGCTGGACAGCTCGTTCAAAGAATCCTGAGTGCAGAGAGTGAAATATGGCTGGAAAAAATTGCGAGAGGCCGCCTCGAAGAACATGAAATGAAGCAATTGTACAAAAAAGGAATTGAGCGCCTTGCATCGGCTCCAATCCATATTGATGATTCCGCCGCGTTGAATATTTTTGAATTAAGAGCGAAGTGCCGCAGGCTAAAAAATAAGCATAACGTTGGCCTGATTATAATTGATTATTTGCAGTTGATGAGTGGCTCCAGCGAAAACCGTAATAGTAATCGCGAACAGGAAATTAGCCGGATTTCAAGGGATTTAAAAGGCCTGGCAAAAGAATTACAAATCCCGATTATTGCGTTGAGCCAATTAAGCAGGGAAGTTGAAAAGAGGAAAGAAGGTAATAAAATGCCGCAATTGAGCGACCTTAGGGAATCAGGTGCGATTGAGCAGGATGCTGACATGGTAATGTTTTTATACAGGCCTGAATATTACGACATCACTTCAAACGAACTCGGAGAAAGCAATAAAGGCGAAACCCACGTTCGAATTGCAAAGCATAGAAATGGCCAGCTCGAAACCATCAAGTTAAAAGCGTTACTTCATATACAAAAATTTGTAGAAGATGATGGAGACGATTTCAACAAAGCGTTGCCGCAAGGCGGCAGTTGGAAGCCTGTAAAAGATATCGATGGCGGCGGGGCAAAACTATATATACAAAAAGGAAGTAAAATGAATGATGGTGAATTTGACGATGAAACACCTTTTTAAACTCCTTTACATTACCGGAAGCGCCACAATCCCGTAAATAATGCAGTTACCATATTTTTTCGAAGAAAGCTTGTCCGTTTCTGAAAGATTTTTCATGAGCGAAGAGAGCTCCAGGCATATTGTTCAGGTGCTCCGCATGCAGGTAAATGAACAATTGACTATTACTAACGGTAACGGCAAGGTGCTTACTGCGACACTTATTACATCAGACAAAAAATCTGCGGAGGTTAAAATTATTTCCAGCGATCAATTGCCCCCGGCAAAACCAAAAATAAGCATTGCAATTTCTCTTATCAAAAACGCTCATCGGTTTGAGTGGTTTTTAGAAAAGGCAACAGAAATTGGCGTAAACGAAATTATACCTTTAATAAGCGGGCGAACAGAAAAACAACATTTCAGGCTTGACAGAATGAAGAAAATACTTGTGAGTGCGATGCTTCAATCGCAACAAACCTGGTTGCCGTTATTAAATGAACCGATAAAATATGCTGACTTTGTAAATGGCTTTTTGTGCAAAAATAAATTCATTGCGCATTGTGAAGAGCAGGATCAGAAAAAGCCGTTAAAAGATGAAAAATATTTGCCGGGTGATGGAATAATTCTTATTGGCCCTGAAGGCGACTTTACAAAAAGTGAAATTGATTTGGCTTTGCAAAATAACTACAAGGCCGTAAGTCTCGGCGAGACGAGGCTAAGAACAGAAACCGCAGCCATTGTGGCTGCGGTTTTACTTTTAAATCGAAAAATGTAGTATTTTTTGAGAGAGCTATTATTCCTGAACAACAAGCCTGAAGCCATTTCCGTGAATGTTAACTATTTCAATTGAAGAATCATTTTTTAAATATTTGCGTAATTTGGCAATGTACACATCCATGCTGCGGCCATTAAAATAAGTATCGCTACCCCATATTTTTTTAAGAGCAGTCTCTCTTGGCAACAAATCATTTTTATATTCGCAAAGCATTTTCAATAATTCATTTTCCTTTGGCGATAGTGTTTGTACATCTTTCCCAACCCCTAATTGCCTAAGCCTTGGATTAAAGTGATATTGCCCCAGGTCGTACTCGGCGTTTGCTTCTTCACGGTGCAACTCTTCGTTGCGTTTTAAAATGGCTTTTATTTTATGCAACAAAACGTCGCTGTCAAATGGCTTGGTAATATAATCATCCGCGCCAAGTTTATAACCCCTGATAATATCATCCTTCATCGTTTTTGCAGATAAGAAAAACAATGGCATATCCGGATCAACATTCCTTATTTCTTCAGCAACTGTAAAGCCATCCATATTGGGCATCATTACATCAAGCAGGCATATATCAAACTTTTCACGTTGAAAAGCTGCAAGACCAAGCCTTCCATCTCTTTCAAGAACTACATCATAATCATTAAGCTCAAGGTAATTTTTCAAGACCATTCCAAGATTTGGATCATCTTCACAAATTAGAATTTTAGGTTTTTTATTCTCCATTTTTTTTTGTATTTATTGTTAATAAAGATATTTAGTTTTTATTAAACGAGTTTACATATTTATAATTGGACTGCTATTTACGTTAAATAGATTATCAAAAAAGTTAAAACAATTATATCATTAATCATTCCGAGTCTGTAACTTTCAAAAAAAAATAAGGTGAATAATAAAGAAGCGTTCATTTCAGCAATAAAAAGTGGCTATTCATTTAAAGGCGAATCTATTAAAATAGGTTCAGCCATGCTTGACGGTGAGGTAATACCAGAAGCAGAAATTTTTCTTCCGCTTAAAACGATGAACAGGCATGGACTGGTAGCGGGAGCAACAGGTACCGGAAAAACAAAATCGTTTCAAATGATTGCTGAAGGATTAAGCGACGCAAGTGTGCCGGTGCTTCTTATGGACATAAAGGGAGACCTGAGTGGAATAGCTGCTGCCGGCGTGTCGAATGATAAAATTGCTGAACGGTACCAAACCCTAAAAATGACTTATCAGCCACAGGCCTACCCGGTTGACCTACTCACATTAAGTACCCAAAAAGGAGTGAGATTAAGAGCAACCGTTTCTGAATTCGGGCCAGTCTTGCTTACAAAAATATTAGGGCTAAACGATACTCAAGGCGGTGTAGTTGCTATGATATTTAAGTATTGTGACGACAATAAACTCCCGTTGCTGGATCTAAAGGATTTTGTAAAAGTTTTGCAGTATGTCGGTAACGAAGGCAAAAGTGAACTCCAGGCAACCTATGGAAATATTTCAACAACATCCACGGGTACCATTTTGCGCAAAGTGATAGAATTGCAGCAACAGGGAGCCGATGTTTTTTTTGGAGAAAAAAGCTTTGAAGTAGAAGATTTAATGAGGGTAAGCGATGATGGACGGGGAATGATTAGCGTATTAAGAGTAACGGATATACAGGATAAGCCAAAACTTTTCTCAACTTTTATGTTACAAATGTTGGCTGAACTGTATGCGGTTTGCCCGGAAGAAGGTGACCTGGATAAACCAAAACTCATCATATTTATTGATGAAGCACATCTTATTTTTCAGGAAGCAAGCAAGGCTTTACTCGAGGAAATTGATACAATTATTAAGCTGATAAGGTCCAAAGGAATCGGCATTTATTTTTGTACTCAAAATCCGATGGATGTTCCGGCAAGCGTGTTGGGGCAATTGGGGTTAAAAATTCAGCATGCGCTAAGAGCGTTCACTGCGGCGGACCGGACTGTTATAAAACAAACGGCTCAAAATTACCCAGAGACGACTTTTTACAAAACTGAAGACCTCATTACCCAAATGGGAATTGGGGAAGCGCTTGTAACCATACTCAATGAAAAAGGAATTCCTACGCCGTTAGCCCAAGTGATGATGTTTACACCAAAAAGTAGGATGGATATTTTAACGCCAGGTGAAATTGATTCAATAGTAAACAGTTCTAAGCTTGTTGCTAAATATAACCAGGTAATAGATAGCGACAGCGCTTATGAAATGCTGACGGCAAAATTAAACGAAGCGGCAGCCAACAACGTTACGGCACCAGCGGCTGGCGGCAAAGCGGCAAAGCCGGAAGAAAGTACCTTTGAAAAAATTGCAAATAACAGCATTGTAAAAAGTGCGATGCGGACTGCCGGAAATACAATTGTTAGAAGTTTGTTGGGCTCGTTAGGCCTTGGAGGGCGCAGCAAAAGCTCTACGAAAAGCTGGTTTTAATTCAGCTATATTTTCGAAATTAAGTTTGTTCAATTTAAGTGAATGTGTGCTCGAAATGCTGCATAGGAAGTATCTATTTTTTACATATTGTCCTATTACTCAATAAAATCAACCATTCAATAAATCATACTAAGATATTGTACTGTAAACCGACAATTTGCATGAAATCGTTCAAAAAATATTGCTTTATAGAAATATCCATGTTATCTTCGTCTCGGTTTTTCATAGGATATTGGATTTTAAAGCGGGACTAGATTTCTATCTTGGTCCCTTTTTTTTATACAGAAACTCTCCTTTAATAATAAATTCCTTCCTTTTTTCTTGCACAATCAAAATATTGGTTATACATTCGTCTTGGTTTTTCATAGGATATTGGATTTTAAAGCGGGACTAGATTTTTATCTTGGTCCCTTTTTTTTAGAATACATCAGTCTTCAACATTATAAATCCTTCGTCTGTAATTGATACCCGGCTTTCTTCCTGTAAAAAATTCAATATTTTCCTAATCTTTTTTTCGTCATGATCGTGAAGTTTATGAATTAATTGCTTTAGATTTAATGAATTCTCCATCAAGGCCTTTTGAATCACTTGCCTGATATTTTCAAATTCCGCTATCGAAATAGCAACTGGCTTTTCCCGAAGGCAGTTATCGCAAAAACCACAGCGCCTTAGTTTTAAATTATTAAAATAACCTGCTATCATTTCGCTCCGACAGATGTGAGTTTCTCCAATATATTTTACAATCGCATTTAATCGTTTTTCAAAAGCTTTTTTCCTCCTTAGAATGTTCTTTTCATTCACGATAAGGTCAGCCGCATTTACGCGGTTTTGCAAAAATTGAATTTGGGGCTTTTCCTTTTGGGGAACATAATTTATAATGCTAAGCCTGTTTAATTCTTTTAAGATATTAATGACATTTTCTTTTTTTACAGAAATAAATTTTGCAAGCCTGGTTTCATTTATAGCACTGGCATAATCGAAAATGCCCTCATAAGACCGAAGAAGGCCTTTTACGACTGAGTCATATTGAGGATATATTTTTTCAAACGACTCCAGTTCTGCCTTTTCTGAGGTGAAGACAATTGTTGAAGGCGAAAAAAATTGTTCACGGTAGTTTATTAATTCTTCCTGCTCCATTATTTTCAAAACGCTGTTTACAGTTAAAGCATCTAATTTGAATTTGGTTACAAAATCATTAATATCAAAATCAAAAGACATGCCTTCCCCGCTGCCAGAAGGCAATTGCAAATAATTTACTACTGAGCCATAAATATTTTTAATAGTTAATAGATCGGGAAAACGTATGGGAGACAGTTTTTTTAAGTCAGAAATTTCCGGCTGGTTAAATAATAAGACGGCGTATGATTTTTTGCCGTCGCGGCCGGCCCGGCCAGCTTCCTGGTAATAATTTTCAAGTGCATCCGGCACGTCGTAGTGAATTACAACACGAACATCTGGCTTATCAATGCCCATTCCAAAAGCATTGGTACAAGCCATTACACGGGTTTTATTATTTATCCAATCTTCCTGGCGCTCGTTCCTTAATTCGCTGGTGAGCCCCGCGTGATAATGGCTGGCTTTTATTCCATTTACATTTAAAAGTTCTTCAATTTCCCGTGTTCTTCTTCGGGTTTTGCAATAAACAATTGCGCTGCCATTTACTTTTTTTAAAATTTCTATCAGCTTGTTTTGTTTTGAAGAAGGATTAAAAACGCTGTAGGAAAGATTACTTCTTTCAAATGATTGTTGAAACCTTTTACTGCCTGCACCAAAAGCAAGTTTATCACAAATGTCATTTTGCACCTCGGGTGTTGCTGAGGCAGTGAGCGCTAAAATCGGAACGTGTTGCAATCCTTCGCGAATGGCGGCAATTCGAAGATAGGGCGGCCTGAAATCATATCCCCATTGCGAAACACAATGCGCTTCGTCAACCGCAATCAGGTTTATGTTAATTCTTGATAAATATTCCAAAAATAATTCCGTTTCAAGGCGCTCCGGTGAAACGTATAAAAATTTAAAATTTCCAAAGGCGGCATTCTTAATAGTCATTTTTACCTCTGCGTAATTCATTCCTGAGTAAATGGACAATGCAGGAATTCCTTTTTTTTTCAGATTTAAAACCTGGTCTTTGATTAACGCGATCAATGGACTTATCACCAGGCATAGCCCTTCCTGCATTAATGCCGGTACCTGGAAGCAAATTGACTTTCCGCCACTCGTTGGCATTAATGCAAGTGTGTCGTGGCCCGCTATTACAGAGTTTATAATATCTTCCTGTAGCGGCCTGAACGAATCATATCCCCAATATTTTTTTAAAATATCAGCCGGGTTTTCCATAATAAATTAAAGATGATTTTCATGTATGTTGGCAACTCAATCTAAATTAAAAAAAAAGCAAATTTTCTTAAAAGTAAGGACGAATCTTAAAGCAACTGCAAATCCATTTTTTATTTTGAACAATGTCATTTTCATTATCGGCTTCTTGTAAGCATTATTTTTGCAAAAACAGGTTTAATGGAATTGCTTTATGATCTTGAGGATATTGAATTTGTTGCAAAGCAATTTATTTTAGATATTGATGAATATAAAATAATTGCTTTTACGGGCGACCTGGGAGCCGGGAAAACGATCTTTATTAACGCCGTTTGTAAGCAACTTCAGGTGAAGGAAACAGTTACCAGCCCAACTTATAGCATTATACAGGAATATCATTTTGGGACTACAAATATCATTTACCATATGGACCTTTATCGCATAAAGAATATTGAAGAAGCAATTGATGCAGGCGTTGAAGAATGCCTGCAAAGCGGGCACTTATGTTTTGTAGAATGGCCCGAAAATGCCGGCCTATTCTTTACAGAAAATACGGTTTGGGTTACTTTAAAAACTGTTTCAGAATTTGGCCGAAAAATGGTTGTTCAACTTCCCTAATAAAAAATTATTTTTATATTTATTTTCATTGTAATAAAAATTCATGGCAACATCGAAACCTTTTGTTTCTCCTTCATTTACTTACGAAACGCTTGAAGAAACATTAGATGTAAAACCCAAAGGAGTTGAATTATTTATAGGAATTCCAAGAGAAACTTCCTTCCAGGAAAATCGTATTGCTCTTACGCCGGAAGCCGTTTCAGTATTAGTTGCCAACGGCCATCGTGTTCTAATGGAGAGCAAAGCCGGAGAAGGTGCGAGTTATTCCGACAGGGATTACAGTGAAGCTGGCGCTAAGATTTGCAAAAGTAAAAAGGAAATTTTTGAATGTGATATCCTGGTAAAAAGTGCGCCGGTTTGTGAGGATGAATTAGATCTTTTAAAATTTCACCAGTTTATAATTTCTCCTATCCACCTTGCTGTTATGAAACAGCACATCCTGGAAAAAATGATGGAGAAAAAAATTACGGCACTAAGTTTTGAAAATCTCAAAGATGATAGCGGGCACAATCCAATAGTGCGCAGCATGAGCGAAATTGCGGGAAGCGCGGTAATGCTTATTGCCGGTCAATATCTAAGTAATGCTAATAACGGAAAAGGCGTTCTTGTAGGTGGCATTTCGGGAATTCCACCAACGAAAGTTATTATTATAGGTGCAGGAATTGTTGGCGAGCAGGTAGCGCGAACCGCCCTGGCCATGGGGGCAAGTGTAAAAGTATTTGACAATAGTATTTACAGGTTGAAAAGGTTGCAAAATAATATTGGAGTGCGTCTATACACCTCCGTTATAGAGCCCGGAATATTATCAAAGCAATTAAAAACTTGTGATGTTGCAGTAGGGGCGCTTTCGTCATACGGCGGACGAACGCCTCTTGTTGTAACCGAAGAAATGGTAAGCCGAATGCGGCCGGGAAGTGTAATCGTAGATGTATGTATTGACCGCGGTGGCTGTTTTGAAACATCCTCAATCACAACGCATACATCCCCTGTATTTAGAAAGTATGACGTAATTCATTATTGCGTTCCAAATATCCCGAGTGGTTTTGCCCGCACGGCTTCGCAATCTATAAGCAATGTACTAATGCCATTGATGCTGGAAATGGCTGATGACGGTGGTTTTGAGAACCTGGTGTGGTACAAAATAAATATAAGAAGTGGAATTTATCTATTCAAAGGCGCCCTCACTAATTTTCATTTAAGCGAACGCTTTGATTTAAAATTTACTGATTTGAATTTATTAATTGCCAGCAGCAGGTGAGGCTCATTTATAATCTTCCATATTAATTCTTTCATCACAAAAAGCATATTCATTTTCATCATTACTACTCACTATCACGAGGCGATTATTGCAGTAGTTTTCTATTAATGATTGATACAATGAATAGCCATCTTTATCAAGGTTAGTAAGTGGCTCGTCCAGCATTACGGCAGGCACGGCACTAAAAATTGCCTGTGCAAGTTTTACTCTTTGTTTCATTCCGCTGCTGAAATAACGTATTTGCTTGTTCGCAGATTTTTCAAGTCTTAATAGAACAATAATGTCTTTTGTAGTAAGCGGTGAAACCCAACCTTTCATGTTATGATGAAATGAAAAAAATTCCAGCAAAGTCATTTCTTCTATAAGATCAAGATAAGGAGCAGCGTAAGAAATTTTTTTAAATATTTTATCGGGATCAAGTTCTTTGTCTAAATCAACGTATTTAATTTTCCCTTCATTATGAATCGTTGATCCGGCAATAACCTGCAGCAATGTTGACTTGCCTGAACCATTTGGTCCGGTGATAGCGTAATGCCTGTTTATTTCAAAGTCAAAATTTAAGTTTCTGAAAATCCAATCCCTGTTGAAGCGTTTGCCGAGATTGGTCAATTTAATTTTCATCAGTAATACCTTTGGCAGATACTTTTAATATTCCACGCTTGCTTTCTCTTATGAATTTTATGATCTCTGTTTTTTCGTCTGTTTGAGGTAATTCTGTTTCAATATATTCTGTTGCCTGCGTGATGTTTAACCCACGCAGGTAAATATTTCGATAAATTTCAAGAATGCTATTTATTCTTTCCGAAGAAAAACCTCTTCTCTGTAATCCTATTGAATTAACGCCCACATAACTTAATGGAGATCGCCCGGCTTTTATATAAGGTGGAACATCTTTGATAATTTCTGTGCCGCCAGCGATGTAACTGTGAGCCCCAATTTTTGAAAATTGAATTGCTGCCGCCATTCCGCCGATAATAGCATGATCGCCAATTTCTACATGGCCCGCAAGCTGCACTGAGTTTGCAATTACCACATGATCACCCAGACAACAATCATGGGCGATATGACTATAAGCCATCAACAAGCAATGGCTTCCTACAATGGTTTTCCATTTATCTTTAGTTCCGCGATTTACTGTTACGCATTCCCTGATAGTTGTATTATCTCCAATTTGAACAAAAGTTTCTTCTCCGTCGAACTTTAAATCCTGAGGAATTGCGCCGAGAACTGCGCCAGGGAAAATTTGGTTGTTCTTTCCAATAACCGTATTTTTTAAAATAACGGCATGCGACATCACATGAGTTCCTTCACCGATTATTACGCCTTCTTCAATAACCGCGAAAGGATCAATTTTTACATGGTTACCTATCTGCGCACCGGGGTGGATATGGGCAAGCGAACTAATCATTTATTAATAAGGGTTTGGGTCTTTTTACTATTTGCGCAACCAATATTGCTTCGGTTACCAATTTATCGCCAACATATACTGTGCCCCGCATTTCGCAAATGCCCCGGCGTATAGGATGAAGAAGTTCCATTTTTAAAATAAGCGTATCTCCGGGAATAACTTTTTGCTTGAATTTACAATTGTCAATCTTTAGAAAATAAGTATCATATTTATCTTCAGAATTTCTTGGAATAGCAATAAAACCGCCCGTTTGCGCCAGCGCTTCGGCTAATAATACACCAGGCATTACAGAATTCCCGGGAAAATGCCCCTGGAAAAAAGGTTCATTATACGTCACGTTTTTTATTGCGACTACGTGCGTTTCAGTTAGTTCAATAATTTTATCAACCATTAAAAAAGGATACCTGTGTGGTAAAGTTTTTTCAATTTCGTTGATGTCCAAAAGTGGAGGAATATTAGGATCATATTTAGGAATATCCTGCCTGTACTTATATTTTTTTATATGCTCTTTAATCTTTTTTGCAAACTTAATATTGGATGAATGACCGGGTCTGTTTGCAATAATATGCGCTTTGAAAGGAAAGCCAACCAAGGCTAAATCTCCAACAACATCCAGTAGTTTGTGCCTCGCAGGTTCGTTTGGAAACCGAAGCGTAAGATTATTCAATATGCCTGCCTCACTTACTTTTACATCTACTTTGTGAAATATTTTTGATATGCGCTCCACCTGGTCTGCGGTTACCGGTTTGTCAACTACCACAATGGCATTATTAATATCTCCACCTTTAATAAGATCATTTGCAATTAATAGTTCCAGCTCATGAAAAAAGCAGAAAGTACGGCTGGGTGCAATTTCTTTTGTAAAGTCTGCAATATTTCTTAGGTCAGCGTGTTGAGTGCCTAAAACCGTTGAATTGAAATCTATGAGTGTATTGATGCGGTATCCATCAAAAGGCAACGCCACCATTTCTACCTTTTTTTCCTCATCTACAAATGAAATATTGTGCTGGATTTTATAATAAACTTTAGCGGCATTTTGTCTTCTTATACCAGCTTTGGAAAGATACTCAATAAAAAGTTGTGAGCTACCATCAAGAATAGGCACTTCTTCTCCATCAATTTCTATAATTACATTGTCTATTAGCATGCCGGTCAATGCTGCCATAAGATGCTCGATTGTGCCTACGCGAGCGCCGTTGGCTTCGATGGTGGTACTGCGGTTAGTTTCAATCACGTTATCCACATCAGCTTTTACCATTGGAGCACCGGGAAGATCTGTTCTTTGAAAATTTATGCCAGTGTTTGGCTCAGCAGGCTTTATGTGCATCGTAACTGATTGCCCCGTGTGAATGCCGGCCCCGGAAATAATTACTTCTTCTTTTATTGTATGTTGAAAAAATTGCTCTTTAGCATTCAATGGCTCCATGGGTACGAAAGTATGAAAACTATTGCTTTTAAAGATTGCTTCGCGAGCGTGAAATTTTGAAATAACTAAAAAGATTATATCTGGTCGGGCACTTTTTCATTCACGAGCCTTTCAACAATCTGCTCGAGTTCTTTTATCCTTTTTTCTAACTCAGGAAGATTTCGATTTAAGATTTGGCTCCTTAGTGCGTGGGAATAATCAAAAGCAGGAGAACCGGTTACAGCAGTATTTGGTGTCTTGATAGATTTACTCACACCGCTTTGGGCATTGATCTTGCTTCCGTCGGCAATTTGTATATGCCCTACAATTCCGGCCTGCCCACCTATCATTACATTGTTTCCAATTTTGGTACTTCCACTTATTCCGGCCTGGGCAGCAATTACGGTGTTGTTACCCACTTGAACGTTATGCGCAATTTGTATCAGGTTGTCAAGTTTAGCGCCTGATTGTATCAAGGTAGAACCTATCGTCGCCCGGTCAATAGTAGCATTTGCGCCTATCTCAACATTATCTTCCACAATCACGTTGCCTATCTGAGGTACCTTTTTAAAACTACCATCTTGCTGAGGGGCAAATCCAAATCCATCGCCTCCAATAACTGCTCCCGAATGAATGGTTACGTGTTTACCTACAACACAATCATGGTGAATTTTTACGCCAGGGTATAAAATAGATCCATCGTCGATAGTGGCATTATCACCGATGTAAACCTGCGGAAATAATTTTACATTCCTTCCAATTTTTACATTGTCGCCGATATAAGTAAATGCGCCGATGAAAACATTCTCTGCAAGAACGGCGGAAGGTGAAATATAAACTGGTTGTTGGGTGCCGCTGAGGTTTGCAGTCGCCATTTTTTCATACTCGCTTAAAATAGTAGCGAATGCAGAATAAGCGTCAGGTACCCGAATGAGTGTAGCATCTACTTTTTTTATTAAATCCTGAATATTATTAATGATAATAACAGATGCTTTTGTAGAATATAAAAATTCTTCATATTTTGGATTAGCCAGGAATGCAAGTTGGCCCGGTTGTGCGCCTTCAAGTTTACCAAAAGACGAAACGGAAACCTCGCCATCCCCTTCAATTGTTCCGTTGATAAGAGAGGCTATTTGTGTTGCTGTAAACTCCATTTTTTGTTTTTAGATGTATTTATACAGACGACCAATTTTTTAAAAAGTTAAACTATACAGGGTTCATATTTGGAAAACAAATGTAAAATTTTTTTACCGTGCCTAATAATGTTTGATTAATAAGAGCATTATCAACAGATGAGATGTCTTTTATTGAACCATCTTTAAATAAAATATTAATGTGCTCATTAAGCGTGCTATAAGTTTTGTTTCCCGTTTCACCGGTAAAAACCAGGTATTGAGCTTCCTCTTTAGTTATTCCAAAATATTTAATCGCCTGATCTACTTTTTCCCCCTCTAATATAGTATCAATTACAGTTCCAGAATATTTTACTTTAAGCAATTTTCTGTTTACAATGCCTTCGCAAAGAGTGGATAAAATTTTATCAGGATGATTCATCCATGATTTAATCGCTGTCATTACATCATAATCATCAAGCTTGCAAAAATCATCCAGGTAATTTTCAAATTTTTCAATTTCATAATTATTATGTAAAAAAAAATTAAGTGGATCAGAAGGAGCTTGTGCCTTAATCATTCGCGCCCTTTTAATAATATTAATCAGCATTTTCTCCGCACATAAAACTGTTTTATGCAAATAAACCTGCCAATACATTAACCTCCGCGATACTAAAAATTTTTCAATAGAATAAATTCCCTTTTCTTCAATCATCAGATCGCCGTTATGAATCGTCATCATTTTAATAATCCGGTCATAACCTATTACGCCTTCACTAACGCCGGTAAAAAAACTGTCACGAATTAAATAATCCATCCGATCAACGTCCAATTGACCGCTAAGGAGCTGATGGAGAAATTTCTTTGAATAACTTCCTGTGAAAATAGCTATGGCCATTTGCAACTTGCCGGAAAACTCTGCATTCATTTTTTTCATAAGCAATAAAGAGATCTCTTCATGACTTACATTTTGCACGAGCGTATTTTCCAATGCGTGTGAATAAGGGCCGTGCCCGATATCATGTAAAAGAATAGCGATTTTAGCGGAACATTCTTCCTCTGGTGAAATGGAGACATTTTTTCTTTTCAATTCATTAATTGCATTACACATTAAATGATAAGCTCCCAGCGAATGATGCAGCCGCGTGTGAACTGCACCTGGGTATACAAGTTGCGCAAGTGCCATTTGATGAATGCGACGAAGGCGTTGATAATAGGGATGGGAAATTATTTCATACACCAATTCATCGTCAACACTTATAAAACCGTATACCGGGTCATTTATTATTTTTCTATATGCCATCTATTTCAAATTGTTAAAATGCAGGTGGAGCTTCGCAAAGATAATTTTTGGCAACGGAATAATTTACATTTGTACGAACAGTTTACGATGGCATTATCGGTACACGAGATTTTCCATTTATTTTTTTTTATTACAGCCTTTTACTAAATTAATCCTAATGACCGCAGCGCAAATTTTATGGGTAGACGATGAGATGGAAAGCCTGAAATCTCAAATTATGTTTTTAGAAAATAAAGGCTATGAGGTAAAATCGCTGAGCAACGGCTTTGATGCAATTGATTATGTAAAAGATCATTTGGTGGATGTTGTGTTGCTTGATGAGAGTATGCCTGGTATTACGGGCCTTGAAACTTTGCAAAAAATAAAAGAAATAAATACGCAGGTGCCGATTGTTCTTATTACTAAAAATGAAACTGAGAACCTGATGGATGAGGCGATCGGTTCTCAAATAACTGATTACCTGATAAAGCCGGTAAACCCAAACCAGGTTTGGCTCTCATTAAAAAAAATCATTGATAATAGAAGACTTGTTGCGGAAAAAACAACTTCCGCATACCAGCAACAATTCAGGGATTTATTTATGGCGCTTAACAACAACCCTGATTATAACGGATGGATGGATATTTACAAAAAGCTGGTGTATTGGGAACTTGAAATGAAAAAAAGTGATAGCCCTGAAATGCAGGAAGTTTTTCAATCTCAAAAGAATGAAGCCAATACTGAATTTTTTAAATTTATTTCAAAAAATTATTCTAATTGGGTTACAAATCCGGCGGCTGAAGCGCCTATTATGAGCCATAATTTAATGAAGTATAAAGTGTTTCCACATGTTGAAAAAGGAACGCCCACTTTTTTCTTATTGATTGATAATTTAAGATTTGATCAATGGAAAACTATTCAGCCGATTTTTGCTGAAAACTTTCGCATTCATGAAGAAGAAACATTCTACTCCATTTTACCAACTGCAACACAATACAGCCGCAATGCTATTTTCGCAGGGTTGCTTCCTATAGAAATTGAAAAACAATTTCCAGTTGAATGGAAGAATGATGACGAAGAAGGAGGCAAAAATTTATTTGAGCAGGATTTTTTTAAAGCGCAGTTAAAGCGATTAAGAAAAGATGACTTAAAACATTCCTATACCAAAATAACCAATCACCAGGATGCTCAAAAGCTCGTGGATAATATGCATAACTTACTGAGTAATGATATTAATATTATTGTTTACAATTTTGTTGATATGCTAAGCCATGCGCGCACAGAAATGGAAGTTTTGAAAGAGTTGGCGGCTGATGAAGTAAGTTATAGAAGCCTTACCAAGTCATGGTTTGAGCATTCCCCGCTTCACCAGGCGCTAAAGAAAATTGCTGATAAAAAATTAAATCTCATCGTAGCTACAGATCATGGAAGCGTGCGTGTAAACTCTCCGCAAAAAGTAGTAGGAGATAAGCAAACTACGGCCAACCTTCGGTATAAGCACGGACGGAATCTTAATTATGATCCCAAAGAAGTACTCGCATTTCGTGATCCGCGCCAGGCCGGGTTGCCAGTTCCAAACATAAATTCATCTTTTATTTTCGCAAGGCAAGATGGTTATTTATGTTATCCAAATAATTACAATCATTTTGCAAATTACTACCGCAATACTTTTCAGCATGGTGGAGTAAGCCTTGAAGAAATGATTATTCCGGTAATACGGATGACCAGCAAAGCCTGAGAAACCGGAATGTAAAAAGTTGCCGTATTTTTACACGAATTTAAATGGATGAAGTACAATCAAATCTCATTAAAAAAATTAGAAAATATTTTAGATGAATGTGGCTACATAGTTCGCTACGAACGAGGTTCTTTCCAAAGCGGCTATTGTATACTTGAAGATAAAAAAGTGGTAGTGCTTAATAAATTTCTAAACCCTGAAGGAAGAATAAATACATTGATGGATCTCATACCATCCATAAAAGTAAATTACGATCTCCTTACAAAAGATTCCCAAAAATTGTATGATGATGTTATGCTGCAAAATCAAACAATGGCAAAATAAGAAATAGATGCTGCTGATAATTTTCTCTTATTTTTTTTAGCTTTGAAATAGTGAACTACCCAAAAATTAAAATTACATTCTTAGGAACCGGCACAAGTGGAGGAGTTCCTATGATTGGCTGTAGTTGCTACGTTTGTACATCTCCTGATGAAAAAGATAAACGCCTTCGCAGTAGCATATTGGTTCAGAGCAGCACTACAACTCTTGTAGTTGATACCACGCCGGATTTTCGCACGCAAATGCTGAGAGAAAATGTAAAAAAGCTTGATGCAGTTATTTTTACTCATCCTCATAAAGATCATATTGCCGGGCTCGACGACATAAAGGCATATAATTTTTTTCAAAATAAACCGATGGATATTTATGCAAATGAACTGACACAAGAGGGATTAAAAAAAGAGTTTTCCTACATTTTTGCAGACAAGAAATATCCCGGAGTTCCGAGCGTAACTATGCATACCATAACAGACAAAACATTTATTGTTGGCGACATTCCTGTTACGCCAATTGTGGTTTATCATTTACACATGCCTGTACTTGGTTTTAGGTTTGGAAATTTTACATACATAACTGACGCAAACAGGATTGAAGAAGCTGAAAAGCAAAAAATATCAGGCAGTGAAACGGTGGTTTTAAATGCACTTCGTAAAAATGAACACATCTCTCATTTTAATTTACAGGAAGCCATCGCTACCGTTAACGAATTGAAAATACCAAATGCTTATTTTACGCATATAAGCCACCAGCTTGGTACCCATGAAGAAATTAGTAAAGAACTTCTACCCAACAGAAAATTGGCCTGGGATGGATTGAAACTTGAATTCTAATTAAATTTTTCTTCTTTTTATGAAAAATCCTGCGAATTTGTTTGCGTTGATTATTTAAGTACTTTACTAAAAAAAATAAATGTGGAACTCTTTCCTTAAGGATTATTTTAACTTTAGCCGAAAGGAAAGGACTGGTATAATTATTATTGTTGCGTTGATTTTATTTTTGATTATCCTCCCTTTTTTTTATCCTTTATTTACGAGCCAAAAGGAATTCAGTACGGCAGAATTCGAAAATGAAATCGCGCGTCTTAAAATAGAAAACACCGATTCTGTTAAAGATAGAAATTATTCAAAAAATTTTGACAACGAACTATATGACGATTATTCACCCACAGGCAGAAATAAATATGAACCGGTAAAAGCAGAACTTTTTTATTTTGATCCGAATAATGCGACCGCGTCTGACTGGAAAAGGTTGGGTATTAGAGACAAAACAATTAATACTATTCGAAACTATATTTCTAAAGGGGGCAAATTTTACAAGCCTGAAGACATTGGAAAAATTTGGGGACTTGCTCCGTCAGATGTTAAGCGTTTAACCCCATACGTTAGTATCAAAAAACCGGATCGACAATTTGTGGCTTTTGACAAAAAAGACTTTAATAAAACTGCTACTTATTCTCCACGGAACATACAACCTATTGATATTAATCTGGCTGATACAAGTGCTTACATAAGTTTGCCTGGAATAGGAAGTAAATTGTCTCAAAGGATTATAACTTTTCGAGAAAAACTTGGGGGTTTTTATTCCGTTGAGCAAGTTGGAGAAACTTATTTTCTACCTGATTCAACCTTTCAAAAAATAAAACCGAGGTTGATAATAGGCAATACCAAAGTGCGGCAAATTAATATTAATGCCGCATCCATAGATGAAATGAAGGCTCATCCATATCTGCGATACCATATAGCAAATGCTATTTTTCAATTCAGGAATCAACATGGAAATTTTTTAGCAATTGACGATATAAAAAAAATTATGCTGGTGACGGATGAAGTCTTCAAAAAAGTAGCTCCTTATCTTTCAATTCAATAAATATTTTTAAATTATTATTTGCTATTTTTTTTCTTAAAAAAACTAACGAGTGTTAGTATTTATACATTTCGGGCTATCTTGCGACCCAATAAATTGAAAATATGGATTTTAAAAAGAGCGAACTAACTGAACAGGTTGCGAACACCGCCAGGGATTTTGCACAAAAATATATTAAACCCGATTTAATGAATTGGGATGAAAGCCAGGAATTTCCTGTTCATATATTTAAAGCGTTAGGAAAACTTGGTTTGATGGGCATCCTCGTTCCTGAAGAGTATGGCGGTTCTGGCCTTGGATATTTTGAATACAGCGCTGCTATCCAGGAAATCTCAAAAGTTTGCGGTTCCATCGGACTGTCGTTAGCGGCACATAATTCTTTATGTACAGGCCATATTCTCGCTTTTGCAAATGAAGCACAAAAGAAGCAATACTTGCCGAAACTTGCAACCGCAGAATTTATAGGCGCGTGGGGATTGACTGAGCCAAACACGGGAAGCGATGCAGGAAATATGCAATGCGTTGCAGAAAAAGAAGGTGATGAATGGGTAATTAATGGAACTAAAAATTGGATTACTCACGGTAAAAGCGGCGATGTAGCTGTAGTTATTTGCAGAACCGGTGAGCCGCTTGAAAGAGACAATTCAACTTCGTTTATTGTTCCCCGTGAGACGAAAGGTTTTAGTAGCGGAAAAAAAGAAAATAAGTTGGGCATGCGCGCAAGCGAAACTGCCGAGATGATTTTTAATGATTGCCGCATACCTGATTCTGCACGAATGGGAAATGTGGGTGATGGCTTCAGGCAGGCGATGAAAGTACTGGATGGTGGGCGAATTTCAATTGCGTCGCTCGGCCTTGGTATTGCCAAAGGCGCCTATGAAGCTTCTGTTCAATATGCAAAAGAAAGGCATCAGTTTGGAAAACCCATTTCAGAGTTCCAGGGAATTTCATTTAAGCTGGCAGACATGGCGACGGAAATTATGGCTGCTGAATTATTGATAAACCTTGCCTGCGATTTAAAAATGCGCGGAGAAAATGTAACAAAGGAATCTGCAATGGCTAAATACTATTCAAGCGAAGTTGCCGTAAAAGTTTCTACAGACGCTGTTCAAATTTTTGGAGGCTACGGATACACGAAAGATTTTCCTGTGGAGAAATTTTACAGGGATAGTAAATTGTGTACAATTGGTGAAGGAACCAGCGAAATTCAAAAAATAGTAATTGCAAGAGAGACTTTAAAATAGGAATTTATAAAAAAGACCGGGCACATACCCGGCTTTTTAATTTAATTATTTATTACACCGTTTTGTTCTCGCCAAAAAAACCACCCAGTTTATCTTTAGCAAATTGCTCGATTTTTTCACCAGTTGATCCGGGTATATAATCTGAAATTTTGTCTAAAAAATTACCACCGTCTTGTACCGGATTGGCAATGGTTGCTTCGGTATCAGCCGGCGTAGTTCCTGGCGCAGAAGGAGTAGTGCCGGACTGAAAAATATTATCTACGGCTCCGCCTACCATGGGAAATTTTTCTTTGATAAAGCCTGTGATCGTATTTAATATGCCATTCGATTGGTCTGCAGTAAGACCATGAGCATTTTGCAATTTTTGAATTAACTCGTCCATATTATTTTGTTTTATTTTTTATTAAATAATTTCATGCGCAAAATAATCTATTTTTTTATCAGTCGATTTAAAGATGATTATTGAAATGTGCACGCAATGCGTAAACAAATATCATTTAAAGGTTGTTGTTTATTTTTGTTTTAATAATAATTTATCACCTAAAAAGATCCAAATGAAAGCAAATTCTTCAGCACTTTTTATCACAGCCATTCTTTCCCTTCTTTTCATTTTTATAATTGATAATTCTTTTGCACAGGATGCAACGATGAAAGATTTAAAATCTACGGCTACAAAAGAAATTAAAAAGACGGAAATAGATAGCGGTAAAATTTGGAAAACTGGTGGTGTGTTTAATCTTATAATTGGACAGGGAAGCCAGAGCAACTGGGCTGCCGGCGGAGATGACTTTTCCTTTTCTCTTTCGTCTTACCTGGGGCTTTACGCCTTTTATAAAAAAGACAGGTATAGCTGGGATAATACGCTTGATTTAAATTATGGAATGATTAATACAACAAGCCTTGGAACACGAAAGAATGACGATCGGATTGATCTTCTTTCAAAAGTGGGCTATGCGTTAAAACCAAAATTAAATTTAGCTGGCCTTGTAAATTTTCATTCACAATTTTCAAAAGGTTATAAATATTCCGGTAATAATAGCAAGGAACTTTTATCAGATTTTTTAGCTCCAGGTTACATCTTGTTGAGTGTAGGTTTGGATTATAAACCTGTAGAAGGATTATCAATATTTTTTTCCCCGCTTACTTCGCGGTGGATATTGGTACATAACGATAGTTTATCAGCTAAAGGAGCTTATGGCGTAGATCCTGGCAAGAAAAGCAAAAATGAAATTGGCGCTTTTGCAAGCATAACTTATATAAAAAATATTAATAAAATTATTGCATATAATGGCAGGCTCGATCTATTTTCAAATTATGAACACAATCCGCAAAATGTGGATATACTGATGAATAATATGTTCACAGCGAAAATCTCAAAGTTGCTTACCGCAAGCCTGGGCCTTGATTTAATTTATGATAATGATGTAAAACTATTCGGTAAAAATGGGAATTCCCCGGGATTGCAATTGAAATCCTTAATTGGCGTCGGCCTTAGCGTTAAATTATAAATTAAGAATTAGCACATCGGATTAAAACATTTACGAATAAATTGTCACTCATTCGTAGGCGCTATCTTTCATTATTATCTTTTCAATGTGATGTCATAAATTTTCAATGATTCCGGCAATGCCCTGGCCACCGCCCACACACGCAGTAACAATTCCGAATTTTTTATCAAGCCTTTTCATATCATTGATTAATTGTATTGTAAGCTTGGCACCTGTGCAACCAAGAGGATGCCCTAACGCAATTGCGCCCCCATTAATATTAACTTTTGTGGGATCTAATTCGAGGGTTTTTATGACGGCAAGCGATTGAGACGCAAATGCTTCATTCAATTCAATTAAATCTATTTGGGACAAGTTCATTCCTGCACGCTCCAGTGCTTTTGGGACAGCTTCAACAGGCCCTATACCCATTATCCGCGGATGAACACCTGCGCTTACACAGGATACCAATCTTGCAATTGGTTTTAGTTTAAGCTCCTTCATCATCTTTTCGCTCATCACAATTACAAAGGCTGCGCCATCGCTTGTTTGCGATGAATTGCCTGCAGTCACGCTTCCGCCCAAAGCAAATGCCGGCTTTAATTTCGCAAGTGCCTCCATTGAGGTATCGGCACGAACGCCCTCATCGGTGTCCACAACAAAATTCCTTTTTTGTTTCTTACTGTTTCCGTCGATATATATTTCTTCAACGGGCATCGGCAGAATGCCACTTTTAAAATAGCCGTTGCTGATTGCATTCATTGCCTTTTGGTGAGAATGAAAACTGAATTCATCTTGTTGCTCGCGGGTTACATTATATTCCTTCGCGACAGCTTCTGCAGTATGGCCCATACCGAGATAATAATCCGGTGTTTCAGAAGCCACAGAATATGCAGGAACTGTTTTCCATCCTGATGTTGGAACCATGCTCATACTTTCTGTACCGCCGGCGATAATACAATCTGCCATTCCGGTTCTTATTTTCGCCGTTGCAATCGCAATTGTTTCCAGGCCGCTTGCGCAATAACGATTCACCGTCATGCCGGGAACTTCTATGCCCAGCGCCCGTACGCTTATCATTCTCCCAACCTGTAACCCTTGCTCCGCTTCAGGTACAGCGTTACCAACTATAAGATCATCTACTCTTTTACTATCCAGTTCCGGCACAGTTGCTAACAGCCCTTTAATAACGTCCACGGCTAAATCATCGGGTCGGTAAAACCGAAACCCGCCACGCTTTGATTTTGTTACAGCTGTTCTAAACCCGGCAATTATATATGCTTCCATAAAATGTAATTCAATTATTTATTCAAAAGTTAATTTAGCAATTTAGCCTTTATCTTTTTAAAAAATGTTTAAGAAATTCTAAAAGCAGTAGTTATTATTATTAATTTTTTAAATAATATCAACCTAAATAATTTGCAACAATCGGCAATCTTCTTCCTACGCCAAAAGCCTTAGGGGAAATGCGAATTATAGGACAAAATTGGTTTCGTTTATATTCATTTTTATTAACCATGCTTAATATTCTATCAACCATTGCGCCATCAAAACGCAGGTTTTTTATTTCACCGGGCCCTTGTACTCTTTCAATATACTGGTAAAGAATTTTATCAAGTAGATCATATTCAGGTAAGCTATCACTATCTTTTTGATCAGGCCTCAGTTCAGCTGAAGGTGCCTTTGAAATGATATTTTCAGGAATTATTTCATCCTTGGCATTAATAAATTTTGCCAGTTCATACACCTGCGTTTTATAACAATCTCCTATTACACCAAGTCCGCCGGCCATATCGCCATATAATGTGCCGTAACCGGTCGCGAGCTCGCTTTTGTTGGATGTGTTGAGTAAAATGTATCCGAATTTATTGGCAAGCGCCATTAATAAATTACCTCTTGTGCGGCTTTGGATATTTTCCTCTGCAACATTAAAAGGCAGGTTTTCAAAAAAAGGTTTCAGCTCTTTTATAAATTGCGAATAAATATTTTTAATTGGAATAACGTCGTACGGATTGCCAAGGTTTTTGCTTAATTTTTCACCATCACTAACGGAGTGGTTAGACGAAAATTCTGATGGCATCAAAACAGCTCTCACATTTTCTTTACCTAACGCTTTACATGAAAGCGCCAACGTTACAGCGCTGTCTATTCCACCGCTGCTTCCGATAATAGCTTTTGTAAAACCCATTTTTTTAAAATAATCACCAATGCCTAAAACAATGGCATCATACACCTGGGAAATATTTAAGCCGGCGGTATAGAATACAGGAGCCGAAAGTTGATTCGGCATTGCGATGGCGGGTTCAATAACTGCTGAATCAACAGTGCCATCATCATTAATATTTACCTCTGTTATTTCTTCTTTAAATTGAGAAAGCTGGATACATAGATTTGCGTCTTTATCAAATACTAATGATGCACCGTCAAAAACAATTTCCGTTTGGCTTCCAATGGCATTACAATAAAGTAGGGGTAGCTTATATTTTAAAACATTTGCTTTTATGATGGCCTTCCTATCTTCAATATGAGTATAATCAAATGGCGAAGCAGAAATATTTATCATCATATCCGGCTGTTGAGCCATTAAAATATCCATCGGGCAAATTCGATATAAAGGATTATCGCCAAGGTTCCATATGTCCTCGCAAATTGTAAGCGCAATCTTTTTTCCTTTGAATGGTATCACATCCCAGGTGAATGCCGGCTCAAAATAACGGTATTCATCAAATACATCATAATTTGGTAAACAGGTTTTATGAGCAATACCCCTTATCTCTTTTTCATATAATAAAAATGCGGCATTAAAAAGGTCTTTGCCTTCTCTTACCGGATTGCGATCTGGCGAGCCAACTATTACGCCAATTGTATCAGCATGCGCTTTTATTAAGTCAATGCTTTTATAACATTTATTAATAAAGTCATTAAAATCGAGGAAGTCTCTTGCTGGATATCCGCAAATGCACATTTCACTAAATACAATGAGGTCTGCATTTTTTGTTTTTGCAAGTTTTATTGCCTCAATAATTTTGTGGGTATTACTTTCAAAATTGCCAATATGATAATTTTGTTGGGCAAGAATTATTTTCATTTTGCAAAATTAAGAGAATAAAAATTCAATAGTTTTCTCATTTAACACAGGTTACGTTCAATTTTTTCTTTTATTTTGTTGTATGAAGAAAGTTGTATTTCTGGTAACTACTGTTATTTTATTTTCGTGTAACACACATAAAAATATTCCTGATGTTTCTTCCATAAAAGTGAATTTAGAAACGAAAAGGTTTGAGCAGGATTTCTTCGCAATGGATACTGCAAAGATTGATGAGTCTATTAAATCCTTATTGGTAAAATATCCACACTTCACTCCCGATTTTATACAAAATATCCTTGGATTAGATATGGATAGTTTGCTGATTCCCGGTAATATGCAAGGCAGTGCGGTGCGATTATTTCTTCACGACTACCGCCCTGTAAAAGATTCTTCTGATTTAATGTATAAAAATTTTACCAAAGAAACAGATCAAATAACAAAGGCTTTACAATTCGTAAAGTTTTATTTTCCGGCCTACAAATTACCGACTGCGGTAATTACTTTTGTAGGGCCAATTAATGCAAATTTTGAAACGTCATTCGGAACCCAGGGAGACATTCTTACTCCTGAAGGACTTGGAATCGGGCTTCAACTTCACCTTGGCAAAAACTATTCGATGTATAGAAGCCCGGAAGGGCAGGAGCAATATCCTGATTATCTTTCTAATAACTTTGACCAGGCGCACATAACGGTCAACTGTATGCGAAATATAATTGATGACTTATATCCTGATAAGGCAAATGGCAAAGCACTTATAGAGCAAATGGTTGAAAATGGAAAAAGGATTTTCCTTCTTACTAAATTCTTACCGTACACGCCGGAGTATATTTGTTTTGGTTATACTGAAGCCCAGCTAAAAGATTCCTATACAAATGAAGCGGTGATTTGGGATTTCTTTCTAAATAATAATTTGCTTTATAATTCAGAGCAAAGTATTATTAAAAATTACATTGGAGAAAGTCCAAAGACACAAGAATTGGGCGAAGGCTCGCCTGGCAACATCGGTACGTTTTCAGGTTTTCAAGTTGTAAAGAAATATTTAGAGAAATTTCCTGAAACAACACTGCCTGAAATTATGAAAAAAGATGCGAATGAAATTTATAGTAAGGCAAAATATAAGCCCCGGACTTAATTAAGTTTTAGCGGGACAATCATTTCGAATGCGGGAATATTTACGAGGAATGTTTTTTTGTTGTGGCTGTTTTCCATAAAGTAAATGCCATGCATTTTACCCATTTCGCTACTTAAATTACAGCCACTTACGTACTGATATTTTTCACCTGGATTTATAAGTGGTTGAACTCCTATTACGCCCTCGCCTTCAACTTCGCGATGTTCAGCATTGCTATCAAATATATACCAGTGTCTTCTTAATAACTGTACGGTAAATGGATTATTATTTTCAATAGTAATTCTGTAGGCAAACATGAATTCGTTTGTAATGGGATTGCTATATTCTGGCTGATAAAATGTTTCAACACTTATTGTTACGCCTTCTGATATTTTTGAAATCATATGCCCTGTGATTGGTTATAAAGTTATCGAAACTCATGAAAATATACTAATGATATTTCCCTCATTAATTTAGTAAAATCTACAAATAAAGGAAAGCTACATTTTCCTCGATTTTTTGTAGTCCATTTTAAGCAGCCATTGCAAAATCTTTTCCCGGTTATCTCCCTGGATTATTATTTCCTGATCCTTTACGGAGCCTCCGGTACCACAAAAAGATTTTAGTTTTTTACCAAGCTGCTCAATGCCATCTTTCGTTCCTGAGAACCCTTCAATTAAAGTAACTATTTTGCCGCCGCGGTTCCTTGCATCCAACCTTACCTTCAGCATTTGTTCCTGGGGAGCCAGTGTTTTGTCTTCTATTATTTTTTCTTCAGGCTTAAAGTTCGAATCGGTGGAGTAAATGATGCCACTCTCACCTTTATATAACTTTTTCTTCGCCATATTATTGTATTATTTCGGCTTTTAAACTTAAGTCTAAACTTGTAGCCTGGTGTATTATTGCGCCACTTGAAATAAAGTCAACGCCAGTTGCTGCATATAATTCTAAATTCTCATAATTAATTCCACCGCTGGCTTCCGTTTCATAAGCGCCATTAATAATCTTTAAGGCTTGAGTAATTTGTGACGGTGAAAAGTTATCCAGCATAATTCGATTAACTTTTCCAACACGCATTACAATTTTTACATCGTCAAGATTGCGGGTTTCTACCTCAATTTTTAACCGCGGTTTTTTTTCATGAACGTATTCCCAGGCTTTGGTTATTGCTGCTTCTATGCCGCCACAATAGTCAATATGATTATCCTTTAGCATGATCATGTCGTATAAGCCAAACCGATGATTATAACCTCCTCCAATTCGCACTGCCTCCTTTTCCAGCAATCGAAAATTAGGGGTTGTCTTTCTCGTATCTAAAAGTCTGGTATGATAACCAGTTAATCTATCAACATATTTTTTTGTAAGCGTTGCAACGCCGCACATACGCTGCATGCAATTGAGAACCAGCCTTTCGCAGGTAAGTATGGAAAATATTTTTGCCTCTACTTCAAAAGCAATTTCTCCCGGGTTCATTTCATCTCCATCCCTTTTAAATTTGTTTAAAACAGATGATGGATCAGCAAACGAAAATATTTTTTCAGCAATGTCAATTCCTGCTAAAATTCCTTTGGTCTTAATTTTTAGAATAGCTTTTCCGCGGGCACCGGGATCTATACTTGCAAGTGTAGAATGGTCGCCATCGCCGAGGTCCTCATCTAACGCATTTTTAATGAGATGCCGTAACTTTTTTTGGAAAACCCCTTCATGTGTCATGAGAACAAAAATATGACATGCGGGTTAAATCTTGTTCTTCTGCAAACGATTGACAGGAGGGTAGCTATTTTGTCATTAAACTTGTAGCGAAAGTCAAAAATTACTTTTCAAACCTAATTTCCTGTATAAGGTCTTTATCACCTTTTTGCTTCATGAAAATAGTAGTGCGAAAGGTTCCATTATTAGTTTGCAAATTTCCGATGCAGAACTGGGACCCTGAATTTTCACTTTGGTGAAGTACCTCAAAATCCTTTACTCCATTTGAGGCGAAAAAGTCGTGTAATACCAATTCGGCCTGCCCTTTATTATAAGAATTGCTTTTTTCCGGCAAGGTAATTTCTACAGTATTATCAAAAAAATTAGAGACCGCTGTGGCATCTCCGGCTTTTATCGCCTTAACAACATCTGTAAAAGAAAGTGAGATGAAAGATGAAAACAAAACCACAATAAAAAGAAGATGTAATATTTTTTTCATAGTATAATAATTGGGTTACTTATATTTTACGAAAAACGTGCCAATGAAGGTTAATGCGATTTTCATATTAACCTGTAAGTTAATAACTTGATTGGAGTTAAACAATTTAAGGAAAACTAACATTGAATAATTAGCTTTGAAAAATGGAAACAAAAAAAGTTATTTTAGTTATAATGGATGGATGGGGATTGGGTAAATTGAAAGCGGTAGATGCCATTCAAAATGCAAAAGCTCCTTTTGTAAGTTCGCTGTATGATAAATACCCGCACAGCACATTGGTTACTTGTGGCAAAGACGTAGGCTTACCTGACGGGCAAATGGGCAACAGCGAAGTTGGGCATTTGAACCTGGGTGCCGGGCGCATAGTTTACCAGGAGTTGGAAAGAATTAATGTGGCTATTGAACAAGGAGAGTTTGCCAAGAATCCAATTCTTCTTAATAGCATCAATTATGCAAAAGAGAATAAAACGCCGCTACATTTGTTAGGCTTGTTAAGCGACGGAGGTGTGCATTCCCACATAAATCATTTAAAAGAGATTACCACTATTTGTAAGGAGAATGGGCTTGAAGAAGTATATATCCACGCGTTTACTGATGGGCGTGATACAGATCCCAAAAGCGGTGTCCATTTTTTAAAAGAACTGCAGGCTCACCTTGAGGCTTCCACAGGTAAAATTGCAACTGTAACAGGCCGGTATTATGCTATGGACCGTGATAGGAGATGGGAAAGAGTAAAATTTGCATATGATGCCATGGTTTATGGAACCGGCCAAAAAACAACTGATATTTTTTCAGCAATAACTACTTCTTATGAAGAAAATATAACGGACGAATTTATAAAGCCTATTATAAACGAAGCAACTCCGGAGGGTAAGATAAAAGACGGCGATGCGGTAATTTGTTTCAATTTCAGAACTGACCGTTGCAGGGAAATTACCGAAGCGCTTACTCAAACGCCCTTTCCAGAATATAACATGACGCCGTTAAAAGTTAATTATACTACGATGACTTTATACGATCACAAGTTTAAGCACTTACATGTAATTTTTGAGAAGGATGACTTGGTTAATACCTTGGGGGAAATTTTGTCCGCTAATCAAAGAAAACAAATTCGCATTGCAGAAACTGAAAAATATCCGCATGTAACTTTCTTTTTTAGTGGTGGAAGGGAAGTGCCTTTTGAAGGTGAAAGCAGGATTATGGTTCCTTCTCCAAAGGTTGCCACATATGATCTTCAGTCGGAAATGAGCGCTTTTGAAGTAACCAATGCTTTGCTCCCTGAAATAGAAAAAAAGTCTGCCGATTTTATTTGCCTCAATTATGCAAATGCGGATATGGTGGGCCACACCGGAATTTGGGAAGCCGTAATTAAAGCAGTTGAAACGGTTGACAAATGTGTAGAAAAAATTGTGACCGCAGCTTTGCAAAGTGATTATGCGATTTTTCTTACCGCCGATCATGGCAATGCAGATTTCATGAAAAATGAGGACGGAACTCCTAATACTGCGCACACTAAAAATCTTGTGCCATTTTTTATTATTGATAATGAATTTAAAGGGACGATAAAACCCGGAAAACTTGCTGATATCGCACCCACTATTTTATCAATGATGCATTTGCCAATTCCAAAACAAATGACCGGCGATATTTTGACAAACGCTTAAACCATTATAAAGAAACCGATGATAAAAGCAATTCGACTTATGTTAATTGTATTATTAGTTGCCTTAGTAATTATACAGTTTTTCCGCCCTTCAAAAAATATCTCCGAAGGCACAGCCGTAAATGATATTACAACCAAGTATGCAATTCCTGATAGTCTTCAAGCAACCTTTAAAGTGGCATGTAACGATTGTCATAGCAATAATTCTCGATACCCCTGGTATTGGAGTCTACAGCCGGTTGCGTGGTTTCTGAATGGTCACATTAACGAAGGTAAAAAGCACCTCAATTTTTCAATATTTACTTCTTATAAAATTGGAAGGCAGTATAAATTATTTGATGAGATTAATAAGGAAGTGAAGGGAGGTGATATGCCATTGACTTCTTATACTTTAATTCACCGCGATGCAGTTTTAAGTGATGCACAAAAGCTGCAAATTGCAAACTGGACGGCTGCTTCACGAAAGCAAATCAAAAGCCTTTATCCGCCAGATAGTCTTAAGAGTAACCGGCCGGGACCTCCTCCTATGTAAGGCAGAAAAAATTAAAATAAAATAAAGGAAGGCTGTTTATTTTACTTTAACCGTAAATCAAATGTGCCATATAAAAGAAAAATAGTTTTGTATCAAAAAAATAATCAGATGTGCTTCTATAAATTAACAGGATTATTTCCCCTTGGAAGCAGCATTTATCCCTATAATTTGTCATATCTTAGTAGGGTTAAACCGAGCAATAATTATGACTGAGGAGCTAATGTTGCAAGGATGTCTTGAAAATCTTGCTACAGCACAGGAGTTTTTATACAATAGATTTAGCCCGAGAATGCTGGGTGTATGCTATCGTTTTGCCCGGAATCGGGAAGATGCGGAGGATATGATGCAGGAAGGTTTTATAAAAATATTCAGTCAAATTCATCAATTTAAGGGGCAGGGTGCTCTGGAAGGTTGGATAAGGAGAATAATAGTGCACACCTGTATTAATGTGCTGAAGAAAAATAAAAAATTTACTGATAGCGTCGATATTTTCCATGCCAGCAGCATGTATTTGAATGAGAATAATATTCCATCAATATTGCAGGCAAAGCAGGTTGTAGAATGTATAAGGTTGTTGCCGGTTGGGTATAAAACTGTTTTGAATCTTTATGCAATTGAAGGTTACTCGCATAAGGAGATTGCTTCAATTCTTGACATTGAAGAAAGTACCAGTAGATCGCAATATACAAGGGCAAAATCAATGCTTGAAGATATTCTGTTGAAAAAGAAAATCATTCAGCAGCCAAGGGAAAATATGAGAATGGTTTCGGGAACTCGTTAAGATTTGTACGATGGAGATGGGGTTAGTAAATATTACCAATAACTGAAATTATGTGAACAAATGGAACGTAAATTTTTTATGAATGATTTTGAAGAGTCTCTGAAAGACCATGCAGATCAGTTTAAAATGATTCCCTCCAAGAAAGTGTGGCATGGCATATATAATGACTTACATCCGGGAAGACGATGGCCATCAGTTACCATTTCACTTTTATTAATTTTTATACTCATAGGCGTTGGATATCTCAACACTCACAATGCTGCCCAGCCAGTTTCTGCTATTTCCAAAAGCACGATTGCTTCAAATAATTTATTGGTTAATCCGCAGGCAAAGGTTGAAGATCATACAACAGGCACTGGCCTTTTAAAAGAAAAAGTAGTAGAAAAAAATAATCCAACAAAGAATGAGTTATCTTCTAATAACGTTTCATCAGTTAAAGAAGATTTAGGAAGTAAGCCACAAAACATAGTTTCAGAGCAGTTATTAGCTGATAGCTCTAATAACTCTAACGACATTCATGATAAGCAAAACAGCAATAACACAAATATTACTGATAACACTTTTGGGGCAAATAACAGCAGCATAACGAATAATGCTGGCAAGGCTGCTAAAGTGAATAATCGAGATGCAATCTCAACTCCGGATAATGTAATTACATCAACTTCTATCTACGATTTTAAAGCGAATTTATTACCTAAAACTTTAGCAACTACGGGCGCGGATCAAAAGCAAATACAATCAGAACATATTTTAAACACTAACGTGGAGAAATTGACGAACGGTGAAATTTTGGTTACCAATATCCCAAATTTTCAATCGAATGCAAAAATTGCTTCACAAATTGAATCGGCACAAAAAGTAAATAAATCTATTGAGGAAAATTTAGATAACACCGATAAAATACTTTCTGTGGAGAGAATTAACAGCAATGTAGCTGTTGCAAAAAAAGCTCCAGATGTAATCAAGAAAATATCAAAACTTCATAAGAAAAGGAACGAAAAAGTAAGTTGGGTCTATTACGCGGCTCCAGTAATGAGTAGTGTATCCTTTAGTGGCCAGGCGATAAAAGAGGCTCCAACTAATAATTTTTCAATTGCGTTAGCTGCAAATCAAAAAGAAAATAAAGTCTTGCACAATCCTGCATTAGGTTTTGAAGCAGGCGCTCAAATGGGATACAGTATCACCAAAAAATTGCAATTCACAACAGGTATTCACTTAACGTATTCGGGATATAAAATTATCTCAAACGAAGTACATCCAACATTTGCAACATTAATTTTGAGAGACCCAAAAAATGGTGGGGATTTTCCTATGAGTTATATTTCACACTATGGCGACGGTACGGGTCAAACTGCTGTTTCGTTGCGAAATTATAATTGGCAGGCATCAATTCCCATAGGATTACAATACCAGCTTGGAGGAAATGATAAAATTAAATTTAGTGCCGGCGCTAATGTGGAACCGTCTTATGTTCTTAAAAGTGAAGCGTACGTTTTATCTTCTGACGGAAGGAATTATGTAAATGATCCATCCCTTTTACGGAAATGGAACATGAGCAGTAATTTTAATGCTTTTATTACTTTCAAGTCTCATAATTTTAAATGGAATATCGGTCCAAATGTACGTTACCAATGGTTTTCAACGTATCAAAAAACCTATACAATCAAGGAGCATTTAATTGATTACGGAATAAGAATTGGAATTTCAAAATAGAATTTATGTACTGAGATAAATTATACCTTTTTCATTTAGAGTTTTAAGATCTTTTTGGGTAAGTCTTATTACCTGGCCTTGCTGCGGTTTTTTTAATTTGTAATTTTGCAGATGCAGAAACTTTTGAAGGCGGCCGGTTTATTACTTTTCCTTTTTTTTATAGCTTGCAACAATAACCAGGAAAGAGATATTTCCCAAGTGAATAACGTTGAAGAAAAGCAATCATTTTTTCCTGTTACGCAATTTCTTCTGGGGCAATTAAATGAAATTGAAGGAATGCCCGTAACTCCCGTTAAAATTACTACGAGCCTTGATAAAAAGGATTCTGTCTGGCTTAAAAAAGAAGATATACGCTCATTTGCAGCTCCTTTTCTTCGGCCGGTAATTGATTCTGTGTCAATGCAGAAATATTTTACTGAAAAGTCTTTTCTCGATCAAACAATAAACGCGTTGACACTTTCTTACGATGTAAAATCAACTATTCCTGATTCAATAAAATTAAATCATTGGGACGTTTACATTGATCCACAAAAAGGTACGGTGCAACGAATTTTTTTAGTGAAGGATGAAGTTGTGGACGGTCAAAATATAATAACTCAATTAACCTGGAAAGTAAATAAATGGTGCAGCATTAGGCGAATTGTTCAGGAACCAAAAAAAGAAGCTGTAATAACAGAAGAAATAATGAAATGGGATTTTGGAGAGTAGGATTTTACTGGTTTTAATAGAAATTAATAATTTAAAATGACTAGCGGGGATTTTCAAAAAATATTAAAAACGCTGCCGAATCAGCCTGGTATATATAAATACTTTGATGGCAAAAATGAATTAATATATGTAGGTAAAGCAAAAAATATCCGTAAAAGAGTAAGCTCTTACTTTACAAAAACATTTACTGGTTATAAAACCCATGAACTGGTAAGAAGAATTTTCAAAATAGAATTTACAATTGTCAATAGTGAGCAGGATGCGTTTTTACTTGAGAATTCACTTATAAAGCAATTTCAGCCTAAGTTTAATATTAACCTTAAAGATGATAAATCTTATCCTTATATCGTTATAAAAAATGAACCGTTTCCAAGGGTTTTTTTAACGAGGTCTAAAATAAATGATGGCTCTCAATACTTGGGGCCATTTACCTCCGTTGGCAGAGTTCGTGAATTATTAGTCTTCATAAAGCAAAATGTACAATTACGCACGTGTAAGCTCAATTTAACGGAGCAGAATATAAGAAAAGGAAAGTTTAAAGTTTGTCTTGAATATCACCTGGGTAACTGCAAAGGGCCTTGCGAAGGTTGGCAATCACCGGAGGATTATAGCGAAGGATTAGCAACGCTTAAGAATTTAATGAAAGGAAATTTAAATCCTGTAATTCATCATTTTAAAAATGAAATGGAGCAACGTGCTCATGCAATGGAATTTGAAAAGGCTGACTTAATTCGTAAAAAAATTGAGCACCTTCAAAATTACAAATCAAAATCGCAGGTGGTAAATGAGCATTTAGGCAACCTGGACGTTTTTTCTATTTTAAAAGATGCGAATACGGCTTATGTAAATTATTTAATGGTAAGTGAGGGTACAATAATTTTGACTAAAACCATAATATTGGAGCAAAAGCTGGAGGAGACAGAAGAGGAAGTTTTGATTTTTGCAATAGGTCAATTGCGCAATACTTTTAGCAGTGAATCAAAAGAATTGATAGTGCCATTTAAAATTGAATATCCTGAAACAGATGTTATGATAACTACCCCGAAAGCGGGTGACAAGAAAAAACTGTTAGAGCTCTCCGAAAAAAATGTCAATTATTTTATTGAAGAGTTAAAGCATAAAAAAATGCTTCAGCTCGAAGGAAAGTCGGATAAAGAAAAGTTATCTGTATTGCGACAATTGCAGGAGGATTTGCATCTTCAAGATTTGCCAGTTCATATTGAGTGTTTCGATAATTCTAATTTCCAGGGAAGTTATCCAGTTGCGGCAATGGTTTACTTTAAAGATGGAATGCCTGATAAAACCCAGTATCGCAAATTCAATATTAAAACTGTAGCCGGGATTAACGACTTTGCGAGTATGAAAGAAGTTGTAACACGGCGATATAAACGACTTTTAAAAGAAAATGAACCTTTCCCACAACTTATTATTATTGATGGCGGTAAAGGTCAATTAAATGCCGCCGTAGAAGGCTTAAGGGAATTAGACATACAAGGAAAGACTACAATAGTTGGCCTTGCTAAAAATGAAGAGGAGATTTTTTTTTCCGGTGACCAGCAATCTATAAAACTCCCGTGGGACAGTGCCAGTTTAAAATTGATTCGAAGGATAAGGGATGAGGTTCATCGTTTTGGAATCAATTTTCACCGGAACCAACGCAGTAGGGGAACTTTTGTAAATGAACTGGAACTAATTAAGGGAATTGGCAAAAATACAGCTGACAGCCTTTTGAAAACTTATAAGTCTGTAAAAAAGATAAGAGAGCTATCTAATGAAGAACTTTCAAAAATTGTAGGAAATTCTAAAGCTAATATTATTGTGAATTATTTTGCTTCACCTGGCGACATGGAGAATACAAACATTAATTTTCAAAAAAAAGGGCCAGGATAAAAATCCAGCCCTGTTTAAAATCCAATATCCTATGAAAAACCAGTATAAAAATAGGTTTAATAATTTATTACCTAGTTTTCCATATTAGTATTTTTTCCACATTTCATTTAAATAACGGGCATAAAAAAAGGAAGCCGTAAAGCTTCCCTTTAAATAATTCTATTAAGCGTTAGTAACTCCAAAGGTTTTGCTCGTAATTGAATATCTTATCTTTAATGTTTTCACCTTCAAGTAATTGCAAAATGCGATTGTCTTTAAGCCCTTGTTGCTGAGACAATTCCTGGTCAAAAGGATTATCCAAAGTACTTTTTATAATTCGGCCGTAAAACATACGACTTTCAAAAAGTTCTTCCCAGCTCATGCGTGCTCCAAAGTTTTTACCATTATACACTTCATACTTGGCAAATATTGGGCGCATATCCGGATAATAAACCCAGAAAAGTGGCGTTTCACCAAGATTTATTCCTTGTGATGTAATGACATTTTTAACAGGAGCAATTCCCAAAATTCTCCAAAATAATCTTGAGCTTTCTTTATCGAAAATAACTTCCTCCTTAATTTGAAACTTATAAAAGGAATCGAGGTTGACTTCGGCTGTAACTGTTTTATATGAAGTAACATTTCCTAAGGAGTCTGTAATTGGAACCTGAACTGCGCCGCCTGAAATTTTATCAGCTACTTCCGAAACAGTCATTGGTGTTGTGAAGCGGTCATCAACCGGGCTGAACACAGTCACGCCGCCATTATCCGGGCCATCCTGTATTGCCTTGAAAAGTATTGAAATAAAACGTTGGTTACCATTATCTTCATTTGCCGAATAGCGGAAAGGCAAATTCATTTTTTCACGGGTGTCGATTTCTCTCCATATTTTTTCACGATAAACTGCATCATCTTCACGCAGATTTTCATATGCAAGAGGCGTTCTCTCTTTGACAAGGTTACGTTCAATTGCATCATTTGGACGTAAAGATTTTTTCACAATCTCTATAGGAAGACTATCAATTTTTGGCGGAGCTATAACCACAGCCGTGTCCACTTTAACACTCGGGTTTATGTTAGCTTTTGTTTTAGAATTTGTCGTCCGCTTAGCCGTAGTACGTTTCTTTACTGATCGGGAAGGTGTTTTCCTTTTCGTCTGTGCATCTGCCACATTCACGAGTACGCCAAGGCAAAGAGATAAGAAAATGCATCTTACAATGATATTTTTCATAGCCATTTTGTTGTTTATTCTTTTTAATATAATATGAATCCAGGGCCTGGGATGGTTCTTTCAGATCCGTCTGGTCCTTTAACTTTTACATTGTCAAAAGTAATGGAAGTACCTGGAATACACTTCGCTAATTGAGAAGAGATTCCTGCGAGGCTACCTCCACTGATAGTGGCAGTTTGTACATTTGGGAAATTAGCACCGGAGAAATACACCGTTGCACTTTGAACGGTGAACCTGGCATCGAAATCGAAATTTTCTAAATCTGCCCTGCAAAATTGCTGGTTTTTGAAAATTACAGATTGCATTCTCCCACCCTGGCTTGGCCCAACCTTTAATATGGGATCAGGGATTCTTTTTATTCGGAAATCGTAAGAACTATTTTTCCCATCCGCATTTACATTAATGGTTGTTTTACCAATTGCATTAACCTTCACAACAAACTTTCCAGGGCCACCAGCTGGTGATAAACTTCCGGAAGTCATCGAAACGTGTGTCTTATCCCAACCTGTACCTGAGGAAATCGTAACTGGATTTGGCACGCCAATATAAAAAACGTTCATTTTGTCAAGCATTACTGCTGCACCACCTGGGGTACCTACGGTATATTTAACCGTTTCCGATTTTGTAACCATTTTATTATTTTCATCTTTAAAGGTTACATTAACATTTACGCTATGTTCGCCTGCACCACCTACAGTTGTTGTGTAAGTTCCCTGGCCATTTGCTACATTTACGCCGCTACCATTAATTGAAATTGAAGGAGATGCTGCGGAACTGTAAGCGCCAACTCCGGCAGTTATCTGAAGCTGTTGCCCCGGCATTAAATAGTTAGAGTTTTGACCCACTAGAACTCCAACCTGGTCCATATGAACTTCAACAGCTCCAATCTGATTATGACAATAGGTTACTATTTCACTTTCCGCGTTCTTTACATTATTCTGGAACTTACTCAGAATAGTGATAGCAGCAATAGTTGGAGTCATGTGAAAGAATGATTGCGTGAAATCTTTACTTTTTCCTTCCTGAGATTTAGGAGGCACAGTACTTACTGGAAATGAATTTTTAAATTGTAAACTTATAGATGTATCAATTTTAAGCATGGCTTCTTTGTATTGATCAAGCCTTGCCTGAAGCCTTGGTCCTTCTCCATTTGTTTCAAATAATCTTGTAGAAGCATCCAGGTTATCTGCCCTGAAATCTTTTACGCTGTCTGTAGATCCTTCAAGCGGCGCTTTCATTTTAAGATCTGCAGCTACTTCAAGTGCATGTTTTAAACTGTCCAGATAATTCATCATTTCTCCGGAAAGATGCTGCGCCTGCACAGCTCGTGGTTGCCAAATTGCAGCTTTTTCTGCTGATTGTGGTTCATGAAGTTTTTCGTCAAGAGATTTGTATAAAGTAGCATTTGAAGCAGCAATATTCGTATTGGAAGTTTCCAAACTTTTATTCACAACTCTGAATGCACTAATTACCTCGTTGGATACGTTCAGGGCAAGGATGGCTGTGAGCACGAGGTACATCACATTGATCATCTTTTGCCGCGGTTCTTTGGGTAATGCCATGTTATTTAAATTTTACTTTTAGGTTTTCGATTTTGGATTCTTTTATTTATTCTTGGTTATTACTGTCTTCCCTGCATTGCGCTAAGCATGTTGCCATACACCTGGTTTAATTTGCCTAGATTGTTAGCTAGCGCACCAATTTGCACTTTGGCTGACTGTGCATCTTCAACAGTGGATACCATTACTTCACTGGCTTGAGCCATTTTACCGTAAAAGCTATTTAAAGTTTTTAAATGGTTGTTGCTTTCGTTTAACTCAAGTTCATAAATAGTATTTAATGATCCGAGATTTTTTGTAAGTACCTGAACCTGGTCGTGAAAGCCTTTCGCGCTATCAGCAGCATTGTTGAAGCTGCTCATTGTATTGGCGGAATTTACATAAGCTTCTTTCATCATCCCAAGTGCGGAAGTTGCTTCTTTTGTTTTAGCAGAAAAATCGCCTGTTGACTTTACTACATCACCAACTTCACCTAGCTGAGAAACAGTAGTGCCTAATTTTTGAAAATTATCACCAAGCCTCTTCATATTTGCAGGTGTTATATCTGCTTCCATCAGCATTTTATCCATTGATTGTAAAGCAGGATTTCCTTTTACAGTTTCTACAGCTGCTGGCACATGATCGTGCCTTTGTTGAGGTTTTACCCACTCTATTGCTGCATATACAAGGAAGATACCAGTTTCTGTCCACATTCCTACTCCAAGCAGCGTATCTGCATAGGACTGATGTGTTAGTTTTGCCCATGCAGCAAAAATTACGACCGCAGCGCCGGCACTTACTAATACGTCTACAAGGGTTAAAAAGGTTCTTTTGGGTTGTTGAGCCATGATAGTTAGATTTTAATTGTTTTTAATTTTTAAGTTGGTTTGGTTCATAAAATAAAATGCCCATATTAAATAGTATTAATACAGGCAGTAAGATTTTTTGCTAAAATTTTTTCTATGGAGTATTATTTATTTTTTACCTTTTTTACTGGCAACTGGTGGTAAATCGATAACGCAACGGAATCCTATGTAAGATTTGGCTGTATCCTGATACTCGTATGCTCTTGTGCTGGTTTGTAAAAAATATCCTACATCTTTCCAGCTTCCTCCACGAATAACTTTACGTTTCATGCGAGGGGGATCCTGGTCTTTTGCGTTCCAGCGAATATCAGGGTTCATATCGTGCTGAAAGTTGTAACCACCTTCATAATATAATGAAGAGGTCCATTCAGCCACGTTTCCAGCCATATTGTATAATCCGAAATCGTTTGGCCAATATGCGTCAGCTCTTACTGTATAAAAGCCCCCATCTTCGGGATAATTACCGCGACCTGGCTTAAAGTTTGCCAACAGGCAACCTTTTCTATTTCTTAAATAAGGACCGCCCCATGGGTAAGGTGATTGAGATCTTCCACCTCGTGCAGCATATTCCCATTGCGCTTCCGTAGGTAAACGAAATGGAGATTCTGATGTTCTGTTCTTATTTAATAAAAAGGAGTTTAATAAATGAGTGCGCCATTCACAAAAAGCCGTTGCTTGCTTCCAGTTTACTCCCACTACGGGATAGTTGCCAAAAGCGGGGTGGCTATAATATTGTTTAGCCATTGGCTCATTATAGGAATAAGCAAAGTCTCTAACCCAAACCAACGTGTCAGGGTAAACAGGTATATCATATCGCGTAATGAACTTCCCACGAGGTACGTTTGCGTTTTCTCTTTTTGCCGCCTCTTTAAAATCGAAAGTTTCTGAGTGATAGAGGATTTTAAGAGGGTCAAGTTCTTTTTTACCAAAAATTCTATTATCCGGAGTTACGATCATAGCATCTATTTTTTCCATAGTTGCCTTGTCATTCCATTTAATGGTTTCTACTTTTTTCCAATCAAGGTATTCATTTCCGTCAGAACCTTGTTTCACGTAACCCAAAAGAGTGCCTGCAATTGAATCCCTTACCCAATTGGTAAATTGGCGGTATTCATTATTCGTTATTTCAGTTGCATCCATCCAAAAGCCACTTATTGAAACTTGTTTATTACGGGCAGTAAATGCATAATTTATATCCTCATCACTAGGACCCATATGAAAGGTTCCCGGTGGGACATAAACCATTCCCGGAGGCTTAGGCAAAATGTAACGGGAAGACGGAGCTACCCCGTGAACCTGCCCATCATTAGGGAGGCTACTTTTTGATTTACCGGACTTACCACAGCCGGCTAACAAGAAAATAGCTAAAATTGCTATGATATTAAACAACTTTGTTTTCATTGATTTTAAGATTGAGGGTAAGGGCAAATGTAATAATTAATTTGGTTTAAATAATTAAGTCCTGTTACCAGACTCTTAAATTCTTAAATATAAAATCTGTTATTGATTATATAAAACGGACAAATATTTTAATTATTGTAAAAAGGAAATCAAATATTTGGATTTGGGTACAAAAAAATAATCAAAATTGTGTAGAGTTAAAAAGCAAAATAAAGCTACGATAAAACAACATATGAAAATGCAAAAAAAAAGCAATTTTCATAAAACCGTTATAAAGATATTCACATTTTATAAAAAATCTTTATAAATTAACAAATATCAACACGCCCAATTATAAAAAAGTTTGCTTTAGTTACATACGGAAAAATGTTTCACAGCTGTTTTGCAAAATAAAAATTAGTCACTTTCCCCCTATCTTTTCCCTCAACGGTTTTTCTTACCCCTAAGGTACATCAAACATTTTAATAGTAAATTTGTACTCTCACATTATGGCAAAAGGCAAGAAGCAGGAATTAGAGCTAATTGAATCTCAAGAGGAATCGATCGATGTATTTGGCGCGAGGGAACACAACCTGAAAAATATTGATATTTCAATTCCAAAGAACAAATTGGTGGTAATAACCGGAATTAGTGGAAGCGGCAAGTCTTCCCTGGCTTTCGATACGATTTATGCTGAGGGACAGCGACGGTATATGGAAAGCTTTTCTGCTTATGCCCGTCAGTTTATGGGCGATATGGAAAGGCCCGACGTTGATAAAATAACCGGACTTTCGCCGGTAATTTCCATAGAGCAAAAGACTACTAATAAGAATCCGCGAAGTACCGTTGGCACGGTAACGGAAGTTTACGATTTTCTCAGGTTGCTTTATGCGAGAGTAGGAGAGGCTTTCAGTTATAATACAGGAAAGAAAATGGTAAAGTGGAGTGAGGATGAGATTGTAGAAAATATCCTTACTAAATTTTCAAATAAGAAAGTGAGTTTGCTGGCTCCACTGGTTCGTGGAAGAAAGGGACATTACCGGGAATTATTTGAAGATGTAAGGAAAAAAGGGTTTTTAAAAGTCAGGATCGATGGGGAAATAAAAGATTTGAATCCGAAAATGCAGGTTGACAGGTATAAAATCCATGATATAGAACTGGTAGTGGACCGGTTGCTTGTTACCAAAGAGCATAACGTGCGGCTTAGTCAAAGTATTCAAAAATCACTTCAACTGGGTAATGGATTGCTCTTTTTATTATTGAACGATAATGGTGAAAAAGTGCAATATAGTCGTCAACTTATGTGCGAAGATACCGGCATCAGCTATGAAGAACCATCGCCCAATACCTTTTCGTTTAATTCGCCTTATGGCGCTTGTCCCGTATGCAAAGGTCTTGGAAATGTATACCAGGTAAATCTTGAGAGTATTATTCCAAATAAAGAATTGAGTATTAATGAAGGTGCGATAGCTCCTTTGGGCGAAGAAAGAGATGCTTATGTATTTAAACAAGTACAGCAAATTGCCAGGAAATATAAGTTTAGCCTTGATAAGCCAATTTCGCAATTGCCGGCAAAGTCAATAAATATATTACTTTATGGAAAAGAAGATATTCCTGAAAAAAATAAAGAAGAATATGCAAACATGATGAAGGTGGATATGGAAACGTCTGAAGATGTTTCTAATGTTCCGGAAGAGTATGAGGGCGTTGTAAATATGTTGAGACGATGGTTTTCTTCCGGCACTTCAAGCGACTCCTTACGAACATGGGTGGAAAAATTTATGCAATTAAAGACTTGCACCCAATGCAATGGAAGGCGTTTGAAAAAAGAAAGTTTATGGTTTAAAATCGATAATAAAGATATTTCTGAACTAAGTGAGTTGGATCTTGATACTTTATTACAATGGTTTACAGGAATCGAATCGCGTTTAAATAAGCGGCAGAATATAATTGCTAAAGATATTATAAAAGAAATAAAAGAGCGGGTTCAATTCCTATTAGATGTAGGGCTCAATTATCTCGCCCTGGGACGCCCATCAAGAAGCCTCAGTGGTGGCGAATCGCAGCGCATCAGGCTTGCAACTCAAATAGGTTCGCAACTGCAAGGTATTACTTACATACTTGATGAGCCAAGTATTGGATTGCACCAGCGGGATAACCATCGGCTTATAAAGGCGCTGAAAAATTTAAGAGATATTGGCAATAGTGTTTTGGTGGTGGAGCATGATAAAGATATTATGATGGCCGCTGATTATTTAATTGACATAGGCCCCAAAGCGGGAAAGCATGGAGGTGAAATTGTGGCGATGGGAATCCCTGCAGAACTATTAAAACTTGATACGCTTACATCTGCTTATTTAAACGGAGAAAAACAGATTGCAGTTCCTGTTAACCGGCGAAAAGGCAACGGACAAATATTATATTTGAAAGGAGCTTCAGGCAATAATTTAAAGAATATAAATGCAGAATTTCCGCTGGGTAAATTTATTTGCGTAACTGGTGTTAGTGGCAGTGGAAAATCAACTTTAATAAACGAAACGCTATATCCATTATTAAGTATTCACGCCTATAAAAGTAAGATGACCCCGCTTCCTTATAAAAGCATAAAAGGGCTTGAATTTATTGATAAAGTTGTAGAGATTGATCAGTCACCAATTGGAAGAACGCCAAGGAGTAATCCGGCAACTTATTGTGGATTTTTTACTGATATCCGTACGTTATTTGCCAGTGTTCCTGAAGCTAAAATTCGTGGTTACAAAGCTGGCCGTTTTTCATTTAATGTAAAAAGCGGGCGCTGCGATGTTTGCGAAGGAGGTGGAATGCGCGTAATTGAAATGAATTTTTTGCCAGATGTTTATGTTCATTGTGAAAAATGTAACGGAAAACGCTACAACGGAGAAACGCTGGAGATAAGGTATAAAGGAAAATCCATAAGTGACGTGCTCGAAATGACGGTAGATGAAGCTGTGGAGTTTTTTCAAAATGTTCCATACATATATCGCAAAATAAAGGTGTTGCAAGAAGTTGGCCTTGGATACATTTCACTCGGGCAAAGCGCTGTTACGCTTAGCGGCGGCGAGGCCCAGCGTGTGAAACTTTCTACGGAATTAAGTAAGAGAGACACAGGCAAAACTTTCTATATTCTTGATGAACCTACAACAGGGCTTCATTTTCAGGATATTCAGCACCTCGCAGATGTTCTAAATAAATTGGCCGACCGCGGTAATACGGTTTTGGTAATAGAACATAATATGGATATTATAAAAATTGCCGATTATATTATTGATCTGGGTCCTGAGGGTGGCGGTGGCGGCGGAAAGATATTATTTGAAGGAACGCCAGAAGAGCTTTCAGAAAATAGTAAAAGTTTTACTGCTGAATTTTTAAAAGAAGAGCTTGCCAAATATCAAAAATAAAAAAGGCAAAGCATATTAACAAAGTTAAAGAATATTGTGGTTTCAGAGCGTTAGCATCGCATAAGACTGTGCATGCATTCCGTTATTAACTTTTATCATATACCTTGCCGATGTATAGAGGCAAATCTGTTATTGCGTTTTTAAAACCTTGCAGGGCAGCGCATTTGATTGGCTTGCCTGCGATCATAAATATTATCGATTATCGGACCTAATCTTACTGCAATTTTTAGAAAAACAGAAAAATAAGCATCAGCCTGGTGAGGATTTCCCCTTTGAGTTCCCGGAGCGTATCTTGTTACCCCAGGTGTCACTATTCCTACTACTTTATCTGAAATCTGCCTTGCTATTGCAGCGTTTGCAGGCGAAAGATATTTGTCAAATAAATTTGGATCTATATAATTTTTACTTACATCATCTATATAATCTGTGAAGGTTTGCCTGTGCAACACTTCAAGACTAATATTAACCCGATCAGATACGTAATATTTACCTCCAAAACCCATCGGCACATTTATTTGGGTAAGATTGTAATTTTTTACGTCAGGATATTCTGCAAAGCCTTCTCCCTCTGTATGGAGTGGCTTTAAATAATACCACGTTTTGTGGCCGCTTGCATCGGTTAAAGAACCTTGAGGATTAAAATGAAAAACGCCAATTCCGATCACACCATATGGCCGAAATTTAGGTTTATAATCCTCGTGACCACTATTTAAAAGCATTAATGGAAAAATTTCAGCGGCAACATATGCTTCTGTAATGTTTGACCTGAAATCCAGGTTTCTTTGCTTTCTCCACAATTCATTTACACCCTTCGTATTAATAATTTGATCTTGAGCTTCTAATTTTCCAAGTTCCGCGGCAACTCTTATTCCCATCCATTCATTTGGATATACGGTAAGAAAAGCTCCTTTCATTATTTGGGTCGCCGAAAGGTTTACATCTTTAAGAAACCTGGTTCCTTTTCCGCGATTGCCACCTAAATCCCCTAAAAAAAACGATGGGCCGATATTGATGCCAACTTCAACCCTGGTTTTTTCGTTACCAATAATTAATGATTGTGAAAATGCTTTTGAAAAGGGAAGACTTAATGTCGTGAAAAGTATGAAACACGCAAGCCTCATTGTAGGTAAACGTTTTTTCATAAGACTAGTAGATTTTTTTGTGTTTAGGACAAATGGATTTATTATTACCTGCTATTTACCGATAGCCAGATATTAACGAATAGAGGGAATTTTTTATTGCGCCGGCAATTAAATTTCCTTCACCATAGTTATGTGCGGGATGCTGTCTTCTATGTAGATATCACCTTGTTGAATGAAAGAGAAATTTTCATAGAATTTTATTAAATAGACCTGCGCGCTGATTATTACGCGAACCGGGTCAAAAAGCAGATAAACCTTTTCTAACGATTTTTCAAACAATTGTTTTCCTAATGATTTGCCCCTGGCTTGAAAGGCCGTTATCACGCGACCGATGGATGCCGCGCGGGGATAAGCAATACCCGGAGGCAGAATGCGGCTATAGGCAATAATTTGGTTATTGATACTTCCGGTTACATGATAGCATTGCAAATCTTTATTATCGCAATCCTGGTAGACAACATTTTGCTCAACAGCAAAAACTTCAATTCTTAACCGGATTATTTGGTAAAGTTCTTCATTGGTTAGCTCACTAAAAAATTTGCATTGCCATTCAATCATAAAATCAAAAAATATTTTATTAAATAAAAGGTTGCCTCGTTAGTAACCATATTTTTCCTTCCATCTTTCTTTTAAAAATCTTCTAATCTCCTCTTCACGGGCATTTTTTCCCGGGTTATATAAAGTTGTATTCTTTATTTCTTCCGGTAAAAATTCCATCGAAATAAAATTATTTTTATAGCTGTGGGCATATTTATAATCTTTACCATAATCAAGTTTTTTCATCAGCCCTGTCGGCGCGTTGCGAACGGCTAAAGGCACAGGTAAATCGCCATACTGTTTTACAAGCGTTTGTGCTTTACCGATAGCTTCAACTGCCGCGTTACTTTTTGGAGAAGATGCCAGGTAGGTAACGCATTGAGATAAAATAATACTTGATTCCGGATAGCCGATAAGATTCACCGCCTGGAAAGTATTTGTAGCCAGCACCAATGCGGTCGGGTTGGCATTTCCAATATCTTCACTGGCTAAAATAACGAGACGCCTTGCAATAAATTTTACATCTTCTCCTCCTTCTACCATTCGGGCCAGCCAATATATTGCGGCATTAGGATCGCTGCCACGAATTGATTTTATAAACGCGGAAATGATATCATAATGTTGCTCACCTTTTTTATCATATAGCGCAACTTTTTGTTGAGCCACTTCCATTACAAGTTTATCGTTTAGTACTAAATTTTTTGAAGAGTCTTCATTATCAGAAATTTGCTGCGTGGCCACAAGCTCAAGAAGATTTAATAACTTCCTTGCATCACCTCCGGATAAATTTATTAATGCTTCTGTTTCTTTTAAATCAATGTTTTTTGTTTTAAGAAAATGATCTTTCTGAAGGGAATGTTTCAATAATAACATAAGTCCATCTTCTTGCAAAGGCTTTAAGATATAAACCTGGCAACGACTAAGCAAGGCACTGTTTACTTCAAACGAAGGATTTTCCGTAGTGGCACCAATTAAAGTGATAATTCCTTTTTCAACCGCTCCAAGCAAAGCATCTTGCTGGCCTTTATTAAACCGGTGAATTTCGTCAATAAACAATATTGCATTTTCAATTCTTTTAGATTCCTCTATAACCTCACGAACTTCTTTTACCCCTGAAGAAATTGCACTTAATGTATAAAATGGATAATCTAAACTTTTAGCAATAATGTTGGCAATGGTTGTTTTACCAACGCCCGGCGGCCCCCATAAAATCATGGAAGGTATTTTTCCATTTTCAATAGAGTTACGTAAAACACTACCCTTGCCCGTTAGATGGTCCTGGCCAACAAGATCATCCAAGGTTTTTGGTCGAAGTCTTTCTGCTAACGGAGGCAATGCCATTTTTAAAATTAGATTGATTTATTTAAGAAAAGATTTTACTTCATTAAAAGTTACCGGTGATGATTTGTCATCAAGTTCAATAACCACGCAATAACCATTTGCGCCTCCTGCCTTCAACAGGGCATTTACTAATTTTTGCTGGTCGCTTTCAATTCTTTTTCCATTCCATAATTCTTTCGTACAAAGGCATCCCTGTGTGGGCGTAAGCGGAAAGTATGGCTTATGTAAATAAATATTTGGATCTATGGTAGTTCCATGCGCAATAATTTCTGAGCGGCCGGAAAGGCCCGCATAATAGGAATGATAAAGCGGCAAATAATTTTTAAGGTCCGCCGGTATTAATCTTTTATAATAGTCAATATTCCAAACAGTATCTGTAATGGTGCTATCACCAAAAAAATTTTGCAGGCTTGCTTCTACTGGCATTGACAATTGAATATTAGCCGTAGGCCCGATGAAGCTGCTCATAGAAATTTCAAAGCCATGCATAAGAAATATTCCCTGTGGGGTATTTCCATTTCTCAAGTAGAAAGGCAACCCGCTTATGCTTCTGGCCAGTTGAGGAATATGAAAAAAAATTCCATTGCTATCGGTAACAAAAATTCCATTTTTTTGCCTGATCACTAATAACCCGGGATAGTCTCGATTTTTTCTTTGAATACTATACATTACCGTTTGCCCCGGAAGAAACTTATTACTAAAAACTTCTTGTAAGAGATTATTTGATAAGAACTCCTTTGTATTTTTTCCTTCTGAAATATGAAGCTGCAACATGTACAAAACAGGATCTATAATTCCCTCGTCACCAAATTTTTTATTTATTAATTGAGCAATATTCTCTTTTAAAATTGAATCGCTTTTTTGGCGCATCAGGTATTCCGCGCAGGAGGCAAACACTTTTGAATCCATTGTATTGTTCAGTAATTGTTTTACCTGCTCCATAAATAATGATGGATAATTTGCATAAGCGAGTTCCAGCAATACTTTTTGAAAATCGATGCTTCTTTTACCTATATTATTAAATGCATAATGAATTTTTTCAGCACAAAAAGAAGATTGATAAAGTAATACCTCCATTGCTCCAAAAGCATCTTCCCAATTTTCTTCTGTGGAGTCAGAGAGAGGAATTAATAAGTTATGATTGATCGAATATTTAATCAACCTTTCATACATTTTTGCCCGCGCACTAACGGTAGTGTAAGATGTATAAAGAGGCGCATCGTATTGTGCAAAAGTTTGTAACGCACAAAATGAAAGAATAAATAAAACGAATAAATATTTTTTGGGCAATGTAAATGCGATTAAGCCCACAAAGTTACTAATACAATTTTGTTGATAAGTTAATCTTAATGAAAGACAATTAATTTAAGAAGAAAATAGACGAAGTCACTTAAAATGGAATCAGAATATTTGTTTGCAACTTTTACTATTAACTGAATAGAGGATGTAGATGAAATGACCTTGTTGGATGAGTCGGCAATTCCTCCTTTATGTGCTTTAAAAGATCACACTGACTTATATTCTCAAAAATTAGGAAAAAGATTATTTCACATCTAACTTCAAACTCAATTCAACTAATTGTGAATCATCTATCGTAGAAGGCGCGTCGATCATAACATCTCTGCCACTATTGTTTTTTGGAAAGGCAATAAAATCACGAATAGATTCGCTACCACCTAAAATCGCGCAAAGCCTGTCGAAGCCAAAGGCAATACCACCGTGCGGAGGGGCGCCATATTCAAAAGCTCCTAATAAAAATCCAAATTTATGCTGTGCTTCTTCCTTACTCATTCCCAGCGCGGCAAACATCTTTTCTTGTAATTCCCTTTGAAAAATTCTGATAGAACCGCCTCCAATTTCATTCCCATTCAAAACAATATCATAAGCATTTGCTTTAATTTTTGAATAAGGATGTTCTAAATATTTTTCTGCATTTTCTATTAGAGGATTGTTATTGATCATTACTTCAATATCCTCTGGTTTAGGCGATGTAAAAGGATGATGGCGCGCTACCCAGCGATTGCCTTCTTCGTCATATTCAAATAAAGGAAAATCTGTTACCCATAACAATTTAAATTCTTCAGCTTTTCGCAATCCAAGTCTCTCGGCCATGTATAAACGCAGATCGCTGATCGCTTTTCTTGTACGCTCTTCTTTTCCTGTAAGTATTAGAATAAGATCTCCCGGATTTGCCTTGCAAAATTGTGAAAATGATTTTAGTTGGTCTTCATTAAAGAATTTATCAAAGCTGCTTTTTAAAGTGCCATCAATATTAAATTTTATAAAAGCAAGGCCCCCCATTCCTATTTGTGGCCGTTTTACCCATTCAATTAATTCATCCGTTTGCTTTCTTGAATATTCACTACATCCAGGAACGGCTATTGCTAAAATAGTTTCAGCGTTATTAAAGACAGCAAATTCTGTATTGTTTAATTCTTTAAATTTATTTTCACCCTCAACTTTTAAATTTGCGACTTTCATATCAAACCTGATATCAGGTTTATCATTTCCATAATTCCACATTGCCTGTTCCCAGGTCATTCTTTCTACCGGTGCCGCGTAATCGATATTTTTTACTTCCTTAAAAATATATTTTACTAATCCTTCAAACATATTTAAAATATCTTCCTGCTCAACAAATGCCATTTCACAATCTATTTGTGTAAACTCCGGTTGCCTGTCTGCGCGCAGGTCTTCGTCGCGAAAGCATTTTACAATTTGATAATACCGGTCGTAACCGCTTACCATAAGCAATTGCTTAAATGTTTGCGGGGATTGTGGCAATGCATAAAATTCGCCGGCATTCATGCGGCTTGGCACCACAAAATCCCGTGCACCTTCCGGAGTTGATTTGATTAAAAAAGGCGTTTCAATGTCAATAAATTTTTGCTGATGCAAGTAGTTTCTGGCGGCACGGTTAACTGCATATCTTAATTCAATATTTTTTTTAACTGCATTTCTTCGTAGATCAAGAAAGCGATATTTCATTCTTATGTCATCGCCGCCATCAGTATCATCCTGGATGGTAAAAGGAGGCACGGCTGATTTATTAAGCACTTTAAATTCTGATACAAGAATTTCAATATCGCCGGTAGGAATATTTTTATTTTTATTACTTCGCTCATTCACCTTTCCGTTGGCTGATATTACAAATTCTCTTCCAAGCGGATTTTTATCCAATTGCTCCGTGAGTTTTTCATTGAATAACAATTGTGTAATTCCATAGCGATCTCTTAAATCAATAAATGTAATCTTGCCAAATTTCCGAATGGTTTGCACCCATCCCGCAAGGATAACTTCTTTACTAATATCTGCGTTACTTAATTCACCACAAGTGTGTGTTCTGTACATGATTGTTTTGTTATACTATTTGAAGGGCTGCAAATATATAGTTTATCCGTTTTTTGAAGATAGAAAAAGACTGGTAAAAAGTAATAGAAACAAGAATTGCCCTTTTTATTTATTTTTTTCCAGAAAAAATTCGTTTTGATTTACCTGTTTCTTCCAGTCGCCGCTATTTCACACTTACCCGCACACCATCACTATGGGCCGTAAATTCCGGAGCATACATACATTGTATTGTGGTGATGCCATTAATAAAATTACCATTGTGTGTTACGAACATCGGGTATTCGAAAACATAAGTTCCTTTATTTAAATAACCAAAAAAGAAATTAGTACTTACATCTTTTGTTGTTTCATAATAACCAAGGCCGTCCTGGTATTTATATTCGCTAATAACATTAGTTGGTTCCATGCAGGAAGCATGCATATCTTTCATGTGAACATATTCCATATCACGATCAACACGCAGTTCTATTTTTACTTTTATTTTGTCACCGATGTGAATTACATCACCGTCTTTTACAGGCAGTAGAACCGGTCCACGATCGCTATTTTTTTCTATGAATAATTTTTTACTAAGCCTCAATGGTGTTTGTGAAAAAGTTATTTTATCGAGGTTTTCAAAATATTGCCAATAGACTGATCCCCAGGATGATTGATCATTTGACTTATTTGCTGATTGGTTAAGTGGAGAAGAAATGTCAACACTAATATTTCCCATTTCCGGCTTCACTTTATCACCATCAATTTTTCTTTTGAAGTAACCCGTTCCTGCTTCTTGTTTCTCATCTTTGCTGCTGACAGTTATACTACCCAATTTTATCGTCGCTATTTTTTCTTCGGACAACCAATCTGTTCCCTGTAGTAGCAATGCGTAGCAAGCCTCTGCAGTAGCTTTGGTAGTGTTCCAGTTGTTGGTTTGTTTATTTTTTAATAACCAGGTTTTAAGGTCATCAATAGTTTTTGAATCTTTTTCAATTTCAGAAAAGGCCTCAATCATCATTGCCTGCGATTCTATCGGTGCCTGGTACCACCAATAGCCTCCATTATTCCACTCTTTCCAATACATACCCAGCTCTTCATTATTAATAGAATTTTCTTTCAAAGATTTAATAATTTTCAGTGCAGTTTTATTATCATTAGTTCTTTTGAGTGATAAAGCAATCATCGCCTGCATGTATTTACTTTGGCTGAGCCAATATTTTTTTGACTGCTCACGGTAATAGTTATACGCAGTTTTCGTTTCTTTTACAATCGGGTACTCAGGAAAGAAACTGCGCATGTATAAGTATTGAATAGCAATACCTGAAAGATTATTGTTCTTAAGAACGGATTTATACTTTATCAAATCATCATAGTCTTTCTTGAGCATTTTATCGAGATAAGGAACTGCTTTATCCAAAATGATTTTCAAGTCGTTTAATTGAAAGGAGGGAAGTGCATTTAATTTTTTAAGATGACCAATTCCGGTTGCGATGTACTGCGTCATGTAACGATTATCCGGCCCACCTTTAAACCATACAAACCCACCGTTAGGCGATTGCATTTCTGTTAATTTATCAAGTGTTGAATTAAGTTGAAGACTCATCTTTACCATATCAAAAAGCAGTGCAATATTCTTCTTTTGTTGTTCTTCATTTTGCGCTTGTAATACCCACGGTGTTTCTTGTAATAGAACAGATTTCAATTCTTCATTCTTTTGAAGATTGCTCATTAATGCCGCTGTATCCGTCGACTTCCATTTTTCAAAAACAGCTTTTATTTTCGGGGAAGAGTTTACAATTTTTGTTGCGATTGCATTCGCATAATAGCGGTTTAAAGCTTGTTCCGCACATTCGTAAGGATATTCCATTAAATAAGGCAGAGCCTGTATTGCATACCATGCAGGATTCGTTGTGTATTCAACTGTTAGCCCATAGTTAGTAAGCGTGTTACTCTTTCCTGAATTAATTAATTTTTCAAATTTAAAATCTTTTGTTCCGTTGCCACGCAAGGGCAAGGGCATAGTTTCGGTTACCAGCATTCGATTAGTAACTACAGGAATTGCGGCCTCTTCCCCATCACTTACATTACCTGCCTTTGCAACAATTCTGTAAACAACTGCGTCATTGAAATTTTCCGGAACAGTGATGTTGAATGTAACCAATGCACTGTGGCCGGCCGCTACTTTAAAAGTTTTTGAAGGAGCAATATTTTTAAACCAGCCATCAACGGGATTCATAGTTGTTGCATTCAACAATTGAAAATCTGCCTGTCCACTTACTTCTTTATCACCAAGGTTTACAATTTTTGCACTGAACTCCATTTGATCACCTTCTCTTAAGAAGCGGGGTGCGTTTGGCTGCGCCATTAAATCTTTTTGTGTAATCACTGTTTTAGTTGCATAACCCATCGCCAGATCTTTTGTATGCGCCAGCGTCATTAATTTCCATTGCGTAAGCGCTTCGGGCATCGTAAAACTGAATTCAATATTTCCTGCTGTATCAGTTCTTAAATCTGGAAAAAAGAAAGCAGTTTCATTGAAGTTTTTGCGGATTTGAATTTGGGATTGCTCAATAGCAGAAATTTGTTCTTTAACGGGAGGGGCAACAATACCTAAATCTGAAACGCCTTTTTCTTTGACTATAGAAACTCCGGTAGATTTGCGGGAAGTAGGTATTATAAGTTCTTCATCTGCGACAGCTTTTGGAGCACTCAACGCAACGCCGCTTATTGCACCTTGTAAATTTCTTTCTCCCAGGAAATAAATATTGTTTCGTGGAAGATAATTTAAGACGTCATAAACCTTTTCTTTCTGCTCAATAAACTCCTCATTCCAATATTTTTGAAAAGATTGTACGAAGGTGAAATTTTGATTTGCAATCCAGGTGTTGGTTCCGGAATAAGTTGGCCAAATATCTGGTGTGTTCCACGAATGGGGTTTAAACTGGTCCAATGATGCATCATACATAGAAGCCAGCATTTCTGCAGCAACTTTTTCACCTTTATTTCCACTGATTTTCACTTTCCATTTTTCATCACTACCGGGCAATGTTTTATCACGATAAGTATCAAATGAAATATTGAGTTCTTTATTGTTCCAGGGAACATAGATAGTATTTGATGCAACATAAAAACGATTGTCTTTTACAAAGAATTGATTTACCCCAAAACCTCCCCGATCATTTTCAGTAATATTAAAATCAAATATTTTTTTACTTTGGTTTAATAAAATGAAGTTTAACTGTTTTGCCGTTGCATCTGTTGGCGCGTTATTATCAATCGAATTTTGTCTATTTATTTCTTCTATTAAAAAAACATTTTTAGCTGATGTGCCCGTAACGATTTTAACGGTTTGACCGGGCTCCGCAATATTATTTGGATTGGTATTCCAAACATAAGAAGGCGAAGGCAATGAGTCACACTTTGCATTATATGCCTGGAAATATTTTACATTTTTTACTTCCTGTCCAACGCTGTCTTTTGCAGTTGCTTCAATTACATACCATCCTTGCGTAAATGTTGAATGTTGAATTTGGAATTTCGACTGATTAGTGGAGTCACTTTTTTCATAAACTAATTCACCTTTCGGCCATGTTTCTTTTTTACTTTCTTCAGCATATTCATCATTCGGAAAATATTGAATAAACTCGCTTTTTGTCAAAATAAATTGATCAGGCTTTTCCCAA
>JBBRSV010000012.1:0-57814 GCA_038245055.1 Chitinophagales bacterium
AGTTTGGGAGGCACTTGGCAAAGTATATGATCCTGAAATTCCCGTTATATCAATAATAGATTTGGGGATTGTAAGAGATGTAAAGATTAACCATCCGGAGGTTGAGGTCTTCATAACACCAACATATAGTGGATGCCCTGCGATGGATGTGATTTCAATGGAAATCAGGGTGGCCCTTTTGCAAATGGGATTTAAAAATATAAAAATAACGCAACAACTTTCCCCGGCTTGGACCACAGACTGGATGACAGATAATGGTAAGCAAAAGCTTGTCAGCTACGGAATTGCGGCACCCGTCGGAAAAACGTTTGATAAAAATTACTTGGAAAATCTTACTGTTGAATGCCCGCTTTGCCATTCAAAAGATACGCGGCTGGTCAGCCAGTTTGGATCTACATCGTGTAAAGCGTTATATCAATGCAACCAGTGCCAGGAGCCCTTCGATTACTTTAAATGTCATTAGGAAATGTACCTTTAAGAAAAACAGGCATCATGAAATTTATTCATAAAAAAATATGCTTTGATATAAAACTTTCAGAAAGTCAAATTGAGCGCAGAATAAATTGTACAACGGGTAATCAATCTCGCAAAATCACAACAATTAATATTTTAAACTTATATATTTTAAAATGTCTTCCATCTCCTTTGAAATAAAAAATTCAATTGCGTATATCACGCTTGACAGGCAAGAGAAATTCAATGCATTCAATCGGGAAATGGCTCTTCTGTTACAGGAGAAACTCGAGGAGTGTGAAGTTAATAAAGCAGTAAGGTGTGTTTATATAAGTGGCGCCGGCAAAGCTTTCTGCGCCGGCCAGGATCTTTCTGAGGTAATCGACCCTAATGGCCCGGGAATGGAAAAAATACTTTCGGAACATTATAATCCTATAGTAAAAAAAATCAGGAATTTAAACAAACCTGTGATGGCGGCCGTTAACGGTGTCGCTGCGGGAGCAGGCGCTAACATTGCTCTTTGTTGCGATATCGTTGTTGCTACCAGGTCAGCCTTTTTTATACAAGCCTTTAGCAAGATCGGCCTGATCCCCGATAACGGTGGCACCTTTTTTCTTCCCCGCCTTATCGGCTTTCAGAAGGCAGCCGCATTTATGATGTTAGGCGATAAAATTGGCGCTGAAGAAGCCGAAAGAATCGGCATGATTTATAAATTTTATCCCGACAAAACTTTTAAACAGGAGGCAGAGAAAATAGCATTTACATTGGCAGCGCTTCCTACTAAAGGTCTCGCATACACGAAGATGGCAATAAATAAATCTTTGCAAAATAATTTGGAACAACAGCTGGATATGGAGGATGAAATTCAGCAGAAAGCTGCGCTCACTAAAGATTTTAAAGAAGGCGTTGCTGCCTTTTTAGAAAAAAGAAAAGCTACGTTTACCGGAGAATAAATATTTGCTATGGAAAAAATTGATCTGGCAGCAACTGTGGTTGACCATATGATGAAAAATGATCTATTCAGCCAATGGCTGGGGATACAAATTGTTACCATTGCTGAAGGATATAGTAAAATAAAAATGATCGTTCGAAATGAAATGATGAATGGCCTGGGAATTGTGCACGGCGGCATCGCGTTTTCTTTGGCTGATAGTTCTTTTGCCTTTGCCTGTAATAGCCGCAATAATCTATCGGTAGCGTTGGACACGTCTATAAATTTTTTAAAACCGGTTCATGTGAAAGACATTCTAATTGCCGAAGCAAAAGAAATGCATAATGGAAAATCCACAGGGCTTTACCAAATTACAATTACCAATCAAAACAATCATATAGTTGCGCTTTTTAAAGGAACATGTTTTCGCACTAACAAAAAATTGATCTGAAATAAAATGGTCTATCAATATAAAAATTTTGTGCCTGTTGTAAATGAAACCGCATTTATTCATCCGCTCGCTGCCGTAACCGGCAATGTTATTATTGGCAAAAATGTTTACATCGGGCCCGGTGCCGCAATTCGGGGCGACTTTGGTAAAATTATAATTGAAGATGGATGTAATGTCCAGGAAAATTGCGTGATACATATGTTTCCCGGCACGACTGTTCTTCTAAAAGAAAATGCTCATGTTGGTCATGGTGCTGTTATTCATGGCGCTATTATCGGCAAAAATTGTTTAATAGGAATTAATGCGGTGATCATGGATAACGTTGTTCTCGGCGATGAATGTATCGTCGGTGCCTTAAGCTTTATAAGAGCAGGCGAGGTTATTCCGGTAAGAAGTTTATTGGTAGGTAATCCTGCAAAAATAATTAAACAGGTATCGGATGAAATGATTTCCTGGAAATCAGATGGCACTAAGATTTATCAACAACTTGCCGCAGATATGCAAAGCGAATGGAAACCTTGCGAGCCGCTAAGAGAAATTACTAACACTGGCAACTATAAAACGCCGGCATATAAAACATGGGATGAGGATAAATCACAAAGCGGTAACGACTGAATTTATCATCGGCCAATTTTCCTATTTACATCAAAAATGTCCCCAAATAAAACTTTACGACCTTTACGCCGATGGAAAGAACAAATTTTATAGACCTGATAAAAATATTTTGCAAAAGCGGACACGGCGGTGCAGGAAGCAGGCATTTTATGAGAAATAAACTTACTGCCTTTGGCGGCCCGGATGGTGGAGACGGAGGGCGGGGAGCCCATATCATTCTCAGAGGCAATAAAAACTTATGGACCTTATTACATCTTCGCTATTTTAAAAATGTTTTGGCTGATGACGGTGGCAACGGAAGCAAAAATAATTGCACGGGCCGCGACGGTAAGGATATTATTATAGACGTTCCACTTGGGACGATTGCGAAAGATGAAGTTTCAGGTGAAACAGAAGCCGAAATTTTGGAAGACGGACAAGAAATTATTTTATTGAAAGGTGGGCGGGGAGGCCAGGGAAATTCTCATTTTGCCACACCTACCAACCAGGCGCCGGAACATGCACAGCCTGGGGAGGAAGGATCTGAAGGATGGAAAGTATTAGAGCTGAAAGTATTAGCCGACGTAGGTTTGGTGGGTTTTCCCAATGCAGGTAAATCGACGCTGTTATCTGTAATCACGGCTGCGAAACCAAAAATTGCTGACTATGCTTTCACAACACTTATCCCCTATCTCGGAATGGTAGAATATCGCGACAACAAAAGTTTTTGCGTAGCTGATCTTCCCGGAATTATAGAGGGTGCTGCTGAAGGCAAAGGGCTTGGTTTTAGATTTCTAAGGCATATTGAAAGAAATCCTGTTTTATTATTTGTAATCCCTGCTGATAGCAACGGGCATAGCAAAGAATTTGAAATTTTAAAAAATGAACTTAGAGAATATAATCCCGAATTGCTTGATAAAAAATTTGTAATTGCAATAAGTAAAAGTGACATGCTTGATAAAGAATTAAAAGAAGCTATCGCTAAAGAATTGCCTAAAGATGTTCCTCATATTTTCATTTCTTCAATCGCCAACCAGGGACTAACAAAACTTAAAGATTTATTATGGACCGCATTGAATGAAAAGTAAAATTATCTATATCATTGTTTAAAATTTTTATCTCCATAATTTAGTTTATGATTTTGAAAGTTTAGCGATGAAATAAAACTCATAACCCCAAAACAGTTTTTCGCATCTATTAATAAATTATGACCCGTAAAATTTTATTTTTTATAAATCCAATTTCCGGCACCGGAACGAGGAAGCAATTAGAAAATAAGATCATTAAAAAATGCCTGGAAAAAAATGTAGGTTTTGAACTTTTGTTTACTTCGCAAGATGGAGATTATTCTTTTTTACAAGAAAAAATAAAATCCGAAAAGATAACTGATATAGTAATATGCGGCGGCGACGGTAGTCTTGGGCCAGTGATATCTTCTATTTTAAATGTAAAAGTAAATATTGGCATTATCCCCATGGGTTCAGGAAATGGCCTGGCACTTACAGCAAAAATTCCCAAAGAATTTAATAAAGCATTTGAAATTATTTTTAAAGGAAAACCCCGCCGAATTGATGCTTTTTTTATAAATAATAAATTTGGTTGTAACCTCAGTGGCATAGGACTTGATGCTAAAGTAGCCTATGATTTTTCATTGCAAAAAACGAGGGGACTATCTACTTACATCACTCAATCTTTTAAAAATTTTTTAGCAGCGGCGCCATACCCATTTGAAATAGAAGTTAAGGAAACAAAATTTAAGGTGGACGCTTTTTTTATCTGCATTGCCAACAGTAATCAGTTTGGAAATAATTTTACGATTGCCCCTGAGGCCAGGTTGAATGATGGATTACTTGATATTATTGTGGTTAAAAAAATGAGTAAACCTAAAATTATCTGGAGCGTTTTTAAGCAAATTAAAACAGGTAAAATAAGCAGTTATAAGGAAAAAGATTTTCATGATAACGATGTACTTTACTTCCAAACAAATAGAATTAAAATTATAAATCCCAGGGCAGCACCTTTACATATTGACGGAGATATCTCCGCTACAAAAAAAATATTTGATATTGAAGTTATTCCCGCTGCATTCAGTCTTATTCAGCCTTAAGTTTCAAATATTTTTCTACTTCACGAAATGCTTCTACATTATTTTTTCTTCGCGAGGAAGAAATTACTTCTTTTTTTTCGGTAGCCGTTAAATGAAAATTAATGGTCGCTCCGCGGTCTTCTTTTTCAGGCACATACATAAACGCTACTCGATGAAAATTGCTGTCGAGGTTTTGAGCATAAGTAATTTCATCATCCTGAAAATAATCCTGCAACTTGAACCAATTTACCTGTAGCATGGAAAATGGCTTCGTCAAAATACTAAGAATACCGCTGTTCTTATAAGTGTTCGCCCAACTACCTTTCTGGCTGGCCCTTACCTGTATAATCAACACGCCGCGGGTATTCGCGTTTATCCAATCTTTAAATACATGAAGAAAGCGAAGGGAAGTTTCCTGGCCGTAGTTATCACGAAGGCCAGCGTCCATTACATCAATAATTGGCTTTGACGGGAGCCAAACACTGGGTAAAACATATGGGTAAGTTGCATTCATTCTCAAGGCAGTCAGCATCCTAAGATTCATCGGATTCTCATTTTTAAATAATGCCCCAAAATCAACAGCATCCGGGCCGTTTCCCACTGATGTACTATCATAAAATGTGGGCTGCATCATAAAGCTTAGCGGTTGAGTACATACCATCATTTTCTTAAGGTCCATTGTTATTACAGAGTTCAGGATCATTAATGGTATATGAGCGCTGCTTTCCTCAGCCTTATAAAAGCCCAGATTTTTATCCAGCCTGCGATGAGTATTGGTATTCAATTTTTGTTCAAAAGCGTATCCCCTGTCCTTGACATAACGGTAAGGCCCAACCGAAAATTTTTGCGCAGGAGAAAGAAGATCTCTTGCAATCATTGAAGAGAAAACGGGATTTAATAAATCTTTTGAAATATCATTTACATACTTTTGATCCTGCAAGTCAATATTTTCTCCGTTTGATTTTAACCGGGACAATTCCCTGAAATAGGCTGCAGCCAACATTCCGCCCGATGCACCACTTATGAGTGCAGTTTTTTTCATGATAGTTCCTTTGGTGATGCTATCAAGATTTTCTAAAATGTTCATAGCAAAAGTTGAACTTTTTACACCTCCACCGCTAAAATTCATAACTATCATTAAGGGCTTTGGTTCGTCCTGCAGGGCTTTCCAACGATTAAGAATGCCAATCATATTATTTTTATCCCTTTCAATATTTGCAGGCGCATTCAATGCCTCCAGTCCTTTAAGCGAATAAACCGGCCTCGTTTTTCTGGAGTAATCAAGACCGAAAGCTTTATTGCGAGGATCAATAATATCATATTGATAAAGCACATTTAGAACAATAAAAAGAAAAATTACAAATAGCATGCTCCAGCTTCTTAAATAATAGGAGACAGCGCCTATTAATGCGATCAACAGGGCAAAAAATATGAGAATGCTTGCGGCTGCAGGAACCTGGAAAATTCTATAATCGAGAAAAAATCCGATAAGTATCATAAAAATAAAAGCAAGCACAATGGTTATTATCGCGGACACATGATGCCGCTTAAATATGGTATCCAGAAATTCCTGGCTGTAGTGGCCAACTTTTCTTGCCTTAATTAATCTAAACCTGGTGGTTAAATAGTAACCTACCGGTAAGCCAAAATTATTTTCAGCAAAAGTTTCATCATTCATTTCCAATTTTTTATTCTCATCAAAATCTTTAAATCCCGGCTGAAAGGTTCTCACGATTCTTCTATCGGCAGTAAAAAAATAAGCAAAGGAAATGATGATTACTAACAGAAACCCCCCAATAAAACCAGCCGCAATCGCAATAAATTCCGCTAATGGAATTAATTCCATTTTACGATCGTAGGATAAGGCTGCAACAAAATAAACCAGTAAAAACAAAGTAGGAATAATTGCATTGTTAAGGCAATATTTTAAAAAAGGTTTAGAGTTTGTAGCGAGAAACCGAAATCTTTTACTGTGCAAAATGAAGGTGGTAATATTCCAGCTCATTATAAAAATACCTGTAGCAATACCAGTAATAGCAGACCCCGCCGCGTTCACATTTCCTAAATATTCCGGGGAAAGAAATAATGCATTTGCCCCAAATAATTTCAGAAAATTTCCGGTAATGGTGAAGAAGAGAATGAACCAAAATATGAGCAGCACCTGGAATTTCCTGAAATGAAGAAATAAGAGCTGGATCGGAAATGAGTAATAGAAATTTTTAAAAAAAGTTTTCATAGAAAGCAATATTAAATTCCATCCTATTTATAACTATTGACTATTTATGGGCAATGATCTTATAATATACAACATAAAAATTATTGTCATTAGGAATAAAATGGCAACTAATTGATGGGCAACGCCAAACCATACAAGATTATTGCCATAAGGCGATGTAATTACAGTAGTTATGCCCAACATTAGTTGTAAAATTATAAGAAGCAAAGGAACAACCCTTGTCTTTTTAAAAAGTAAATTACTCTGCAATTTTAACGCTTTAAAATACCAAACCACTACGCTTACCAGCAAAATATAAGCAATGCTTCTATGAATAAATTGAATGGCTATTTTATTATCTATAAAATTTTTCCATGCGGGAGATAGACTATCAAGTGATGAGGGTATCCATTGTCCGTTTATTTTTGGCCAAGTAGGAGCGGCAGTGGCTGCATGCAAACCTGCCATAAATGCACCATAAATCAATTGAAAAAAAAGGATATAAAATACCACAAAAGTTATCTTTCTCATCGCAGGATTTATGGTTAATTGATTTGATGGAACTGAAAGGCTTAGCGCAAACCACAAAGTATAACACAACAATAAAAGCGCGGCCATAAAATGCGTTGCCAATTGAATATGACCCACAAACATTCGCTCCGGAACGAGGCCACTTTTCACCATTATCCAACCAATAGCGCCCTGCATGATGCCAAGTAAGAATAAAATGACAAAGGGTATTATCATATTCTTTCTAAATTGCTTTTTAATTAAAAAATAAAAAAAGCCTATTAAAAAAACGAGCCCCATTAAACGGGCCCAGGTACGATGAAACCATTCCCAGAAAAAAATAAATTTAAAATTGCTCAAGCTAAAACTTCTATTCATGTACCGAAACTGATCAGTATGTTTATAATTGTCAAATTCGGTCATCCATTGAGCGTGGTTTAGCGGAGGCAAGGCACCTGTAATTGGTTTCCATTCTGTAATACTTAACCCCGATTCGGTTAACCTTGTAATACCGCCAAGTAGAATCTGGATTACCAGCATGAAGACGCCCAGGAAAAGCCACCTCGCAACATTTTTTGTTGATTTTTTTTCTATTTCAACTGCCATTGCAATTTTTATTTCCGCGCAAAGTTAACTCCATCATGGCATAGAAGTTATAACAACTATGTTGAAAAAAAATTAACTCATTATGCAAATGGTCTTTTACTTTTGGCAAAAAATTGCTTCTCCCTTTTTTCCATAATAAATTTTTTGAGGCCGGCCTTGATGAGGCCGGTCGTGGCTGTTTTGCCGGGCCGGTATATGCAGCCGCAGTAATTTTACCAAAAGATTTTTATCATCCTATGCTTAATGACTCGAAGCAATTATCAAAAGAAGAAAGAGAGCACCTGAGGCCGATTATTGAGAAAGAGAGTATTTCATTTTCGGTTGCCAGTGTAAATAATAATGAAATTGACCGCATAAATATTTTACAAGCATCTTTCAAGGCAATGCATCTTGCACTGAATAAACTTAAAAGTAAACCCGATATTTTATTAATAGATGGTAATAGATTTAAGTGCTATAAAAAGATGTCGCACCATTGTATAATTCAGGGCGACGGCATTTACGCATCGATAGCTGCAGCCAGCGTTCTTGCAAAAACTTACCGCGATGATTTTATGGTTGAATTGCATAAAAAACATGCAATGTATTGCTGGCATAATAATAAAGGATATGGCACGCCGGAACATCGAAAAGCCATTAAAGAACATGGTTTATGTAGGTATCACCGCAAGAGTTTCAACATTTACGTCGACAGGTTAAGTAATGATGCTGTTGAAGTAATTGAAAATTAGATTGTCAATTCTTCTGGATTTTTTACCAAAATACAGCATTTGAAATTAATTTCTGCTGGCAGAAACATCAGGCCCTCCATTCTCCCAACCCTTGCCGTGTAACCACCCAATCTTCTGAAGTGCAATCTACAACCGTCGAAGGAATAATGCCACCGGGGCCGCCATCAATTACGTAATCGACCAAATTGCCGAATTTTTCATAAATGATTTCAGGATCCGTGTATTCCTCTACCATTTCCCCGGGCAGAGAGGCGCTTAATAATGGATTTTCTAATGTGGTAAGAATAGCGCTACAGATAACGTTGTCGGGTACACGCAAACCAATGGTATCTTTTTTGCTCTTCAAAATTTTAGGTACTTGTTTACTTGCCGGTAATATAAAAGTGTAAGGGCCTGGCAAATGAGTTTTAAGAACCCGGTATAAAGGCGTATCAATACTTTTGGTATAATCGCTTAAGTGGCTAAGATCTCTGCAAATAAAAGACAGCATCGCTTTTTGAGGATCTACATTTTTTATCTGGCAAATACGTTTTACCGCCTCAGGATGAAATATATCGCAGCCAAGTCCATAAATGGTATCTGTTGGGTAAATAATTATACCACCATTTTTCAGGCAATCTGCAACCTGGGATAATAATCTGCCCTGCGGATTTTGTGGGTGAATATGGAGTAACATATAAAAAACTTTATTACAAAACTAATAATTAGGAATGGATCGAATTAATAAAAATCGCCATAAATAGAGGATATGAATCCTCATCCAACATTAATATTTTACATTTGCACCGCTAAACTCAAAATAACTATTAAAAAATAATATGGCGATTATCACACTTGGCAGCATGGCCTTTGATGCAATTGAAACTCCTTTTGGTAAAATTGATAAAATTGTTGGAGGTTCCGCCACCTATGTAGCTTATGCGGCCAGTCTTTTAACAAAGCCCATTCAGCAAATTTCAATAGTTGGGAATGATTTTCCTGAGGAAGAAATGGACGAACTTAAAAAGCGTGGCGTGCAATTGAATGGCGTAAAAATTGTGCCCGATAAAAAATCTTTTTTCTGGAGTGGTAAGTATCACATGGATATGAATACGCGGGACACATTAATTACAGACCTCAATGTGTTGGCCGATTTTGACCCTATTGTTCCTGAAGAATACCAGGGATCGGAATTTCTTATGTTGGGAAATTTAATGCCAACTCTTCAAATAAGTGTTATAAACCAGTTGAGAACAAGGCCAAAATTAATTGTTTTGGATACCATGAACTTTTGGATGGAAACTGCTCTTGATGACCTGAAAAAGGTGATAGGGATGGTGGACGTTTTAATGATAAATGATAGCGAAGCCAGGCAGTTGAGCGGTGAATTTTCTATAGTGAAAGCCGCAAACAAAATTATAGAAATGGGACCAAAATTTCTTATCATCAAAAAGGGCGAACATGGTGCTTTGTTGTTTCACGAAAGCCATGTTTTCTTCGCGCCGGCGTTACCGTTAGAAGACGTTTTTGATCCAACTGGTGCAGGTGATACCTTTGCCGGAGGATTTATTGGACACCTTGACCGCACAAAAGATCTCAGCTTTGAAAATATGAAAACTGCAATAATTGTAGGTTCTGCAATGGCAAGTTTTTGCGTTGAAAAATTTGGGCCGCAGCGCTTAAAAGAAATTACCAAGAAGGATATTGATAACCGCCTCAAAGAATTTGTTCAATTAGTTAATTTTGAAATTGATTTAGTTTAAACAGCTCCAAACTTTCCGTTTAGCGCTTTTCATAAAATAAATTATTAAAACAAAAAATATTGTTAGACTTAATTGTTCTATTTTTTTTGACGAAAGAAATAGGACGGCTCGCTTTTAGGAAAGGATTAAAACCGGTAACCTGGAAAATATATAATGTATTGGGGTGGCTCGGTGCTGAATTGATAGGGATTTTAATAGGGGCCGTTATCTTTGGATTAGATAATCTTGTTTCTGTTCAGCTGATAGCTTTTGCTTTTGCCATTACAAGTTATTTTATCATAAAAGCGCAACTTAATAAATTAGATGATCAAAGTTTTGATGACGACATCAATCGCATCGGTGACAATTAAAGGGAATTTTTATTGAAATATATTTCAAAAGAGCCCCGATTCTTATTTCAAAAAAGAAATGACTTTCGCCGCTGCTAATATCTTCTCGCCAACACAATTGTATTCTTAAATTGTTTTTTCTTTCCTTCCGTATTAAAAATTTCGGTGTAGATTATATAAATTCCCTGCGGTAGTTGTTTGGATTTATCATCAAGCCCATCCCAGCGATAAAAGTCTTTTATACCATTTAAAGCGTTTCGCTGAAGATAACGGACAACTCTTCCTGATGCGTCAAAAATAGTAATGTTAGCAATATAACCAGGCGCGGAAAAATTATAATTTATTGTCGCAAAATCATCTACACCATCATTATCAGGAGAAAAAATTTCAGGTGAAACAGAAATTGAACTATTGGCTTCTTCGTTTAGCCTATACTGTGAGTTCTTATATCCCGGTGTTCCAAACCCCGTTGAGGTTGAAGCTGAATGAAAATTAGATTGAACAGATAATCCTTCAAAGTCAATGCGCTCTAACGAAACACCTTCTTTATTTGTTATCAAAGGAAAATGCCATTTATCGGAATATTTTACCTCATCTACAATGTTTCCCTGCTTGTTCAAAATAAGAACGTTGCCTTCATTATCGGGGAAAGACGGCATGGGGCTGGTAGTTATAAAAGCATCAGGATTCAATGTTACATACTGATTTTTTACAGCAGCGGGATCAGCACTTATCAAAATAAAATCCCCCGGGAAAAATAAGAGGTGGTCACTCGCTAACTTTTGAATACTGCTAATAATATTGCCGGTATTTCTGTTGGCTATATAAATTTCGTTAACGTCAATAATTTTTTTCGAACGGTTATATAATTCCACATAATCAACGCCGTGCGGCTTCGGGTTATAAAGGATTTCATTTATTACAATATCCAAATTATTTGCCTCGCCCGCCAAACCAAACCTTGCGGTGTTATTTGCTACTATTCCATTGCCTTTACAATCTGTAACACCAGATGCAATAACTGTATAGACAATACCTGCCGTTATTCGTCTGTCCAAAACAATATTTACGCGATCAAAAATTGGTGCTGAAGTAATAATCTTTAAAGCAACAATTCCCTCACTTATTTTATAGTTATCTATCTTAGCAGCCAGTGAACTATCTAACGGTTCATTAAAAACTAAAGTTATGGTTGTATCATTTTTTGCAAAAGCCCGTAATAACTTTGGCGATGTATCATCTTTAAAAGCATCATTTACAGAATTCCTTTTCCCGGGAGTCCCGCCATTTTTATCAATGCTGGACGTCCAATTATTAAACCCAACACAGGGGCTTTTCGTATCAACCATTTCCAACGACCAGCCGCCATCTTTTTTAAGATCATTTTTATACCATGTTGAAGAATACTGAATGGCGTGAATCGTTTTACCGGTCGAAGAATAAAGAGCTATAAGATCGCCGTCATTGTCAAGAGAAGGAAAACTGGTGACACTAATCGCTTTACCAAAATTGGAAAGCGCCGATAAAGAAGAAGCACCGCAAACTATTACCAGGCTATCGGGCTGCAACATAAAGTTAGGCATGGCACCAGATAAGCCGGCTGCATCAGCGAGTTTCCAACCCAATAAATTAATTGGCAATGAAGACGTATTTTTTAATTCAATCCATTCGCTATTTGGCAATCCCACTTGTGGTGTCGGATCGGCCATAATTTCATCAATTAACACATCATATTGTTGAGGCGTGTAAAAACTAAAACCAGCACTACTGTTATCTATAGAATTTCCTTCAAGATCTCTTACACCATTTACATTTATCGTATATGCTAGGGCGTTAGTAAAAACTGAGCCGAACGTAAGATGGACGAGAACAGGATTATTAACATCGTTTATTGCGGACGTAGGGTTCCCTAAATTATCAATATAATAATTGGAGGTAAGCTCACTACTTATAATTTCAACAGGTTCATTAAAAAACATATTAATTTTATTAGCGCTAATTACTTCAACAGAGCTGATAATTGGTGGCGTAATATCAGCCTCATAATTTTTAATTTCAATGTCATCAAAAAAATGCTTTTGAAAAAAAGAAGCAGTACTTTGTTTAATATAAAAGCCAAAATAAGATGAGTTGGTATAAGTGGCATCGATCACAGAACCTTCTTTAGCAAAAGCATTTCCAATACCACTCATGTCCCGGGACAGCGTCCATTGATTGTTGGCATTTCGCACAATTTTTATTTTCATTTTACTACTACTGCTATTCAAAACTCCGTTGGTTCCATCAATAATCTTAATGGTACTGCCGTTTGCGTCCCTACGATACAGGCTTATCTCATCATCTGTATTTCCAATGCGCACAAAATAACCCGTGTTACTATTTGATGTTAAGTCGCTATTAGTTGCGGTTAAATAAACATCGATAAAATTGGCCGAAGAAGGATTAAATAATATTTGAATGTAGAATTCCCACTGTGCATTTGTGGCCAGCGAATTTGGCGTACTCAGAAAATAATTGCTATTTGCAACGTTGTTATAACTTTGCAGTTGAAAATAAGGATTCACAGTAAAATCGGAAGTGCCGCCAGACCATACAGGATTGTTTGAAAGATCCCCGTCATTAAAGTTTTCTGATAGTTGTGCATTTGCAATAAAACCTGTAAATAAGAACAGGCAAATACAGGAGAAAAAATTTCTTATCATTAAAAGAAGTTTAAATTAAAAAGCGCCTTATTTATGGATTTAGTTTTCCAATAAAATTTTAGAAATATAAACTATATAAACAGAACATGAAAATTGCAGTTGTTGGAGCCACTGGCTTAGTAGGTACTAAAATGCTACAAATACTTGAAGAAAGAAATTTCCCCGTTACAGAAATTATTCCCGTGGCCTCGGAGAAATCAATAGGAAAAGAAATTACATTTAAAAATAAAAAGTATAAAGTAGTTTCCGCCGAGGACGCCATTGCGGCAAAACCATTAATTGCGATATTTTCCGCCGGAGGAAGTACTTCACTTTCATTGGCTCCAAAATTCGCTGAGGCCGGAATTACGGTCATAGACAATTCATCTGCATGGCGCATGGATGCTACTAAAAAATTAGTTGTTCCGGAAGTGAATGCAACAGTTCTGACAAAGGCGGATAAAATTATTGCGAATCCAAATTGTTCTACTATACAAATGGTGCTGGTATTAAACCCGCTTCACAAAAAATATAAGATCAAAAGGGTTGTTGTATCTACTTATCAAAGCGTTACCGGCACTGGTGTAAAGGCCGTGCAGCAAATGATGAATGAAAGAGAAAATATTTCCGGCGAAATGGCTTATAAATATCCTATAGATAAAAATGCCATACCTCAAATAGATGTTTTCACCGATAATGGATATACCAAAGAAGAGATGAAAATGGTAAATGAAACCCGGAAAATTATGGGAGACGATAGTATAAAACTAACGGCCACCTGTGTACGAATTCCTGTGATGGGAGGCCACAGTGAAAGCATTAATATTGAATTTGAAATGGATTTTGATTTGAATGACGTGAAGGAACTGTTGTCTAATGCGCCGGGAGTTGTCCTACAGGATGACATAGCAAATTTCGTCTACCCAATGCCGTTAACCGCGCACGAAAAAGATGATACATTCGTGGGAAGAATCAGGAGAGATGAATCTCAGCCGAACACATTAAATTGCTGGATTGTAAGTGACAATCTTCGCAAAGGAGCCGCTACCAACGCCGTTCAAATAGCGGAGTGGCTTCTGGCAGAGAAACTTATTGGCTAACACAATAAAAATTCCAGCAGATTTTGCTTAAAATTAGCCGCCCTTGAAAGGCAAAAAAAGAGAGAAAGTTTTTAGTAAACGTTAAGATAATTTTTCCAGCGCACTTTTCAGTTTTTCCAACATTTCCGGAATTTCCTCCTTCCGGCACGTACCAACACTTAACCGGTACCAACTGGAATTTTTTGGTGCGCCAAATGCATAAAAGGGAACTACCGCAAGTTTGGCTTCATCTAAAACATAGGAAGTTACTTCCGCCTGCGTGGAAAGTAATTTCCCTTCACTGGTTTTTTTACCGACAAGGTTTATCTGTATTGTTAAATATATAGCGGCTTGTGGAGCACAGGCATCTACTGAATAACCATCGCTCCTCAATTTCTGAAACCCTAAAAAAATCAATTGTAATCTTTCCTCCAGCTCCTTTTTAAAATCCAGGAAGTATGCATCTATATCTTGTCTCTGCAAGAGAAACTTTGCCGTGGCGTGCTGCTCCGCCATTGGACTCCAGGCGCCAACGTGGCTATTAATAGCTTTCATTTTTGCCAATACGTGCTCAGGGCCTAACGCCCAACCGACCCTTACGCCGGTAGCTGCAAAAGCTTTACTGATTCCATCGATAAAAATGGTATAACCTTTCATTGCCGGCCTCAACTGAACAGGATTGTAATGTCGGGTATCCCCAAACGTTAGTGTCCAATACATTTGATCATACATCACATACAACTTCTTTTCTTCATCACCACGGCGCATATTTTCTTCCAGCACCATGTCGCATATTTTTTCAAGTTCTTCTTTTTTAAAAACCGTTCCTGTTGGATTTAAAGGAGAGCATAAAGCGATAAATACTGCATCACGTATGTGAGGTTTTATATCATCTGCAGTAGGCATAAAATTATTTTCAGCGACAGTTTCTATCACCTGGTGTACACCATCTGCAAAATGTACATAGTGATTATTATTCCAACTAGGCACAGAATAAATTACCTTATCTTCCTTATCGACAATGGCGCGGTACAGCGCATAAATAAGTGGGCGGCCACCTGCGGCAACCAATATTTCTTTGGGATTGTATTCGAGCCCCTCCCTTTCTTTTATAAAGGTGGAGATCGACTCTCTCAGCGCAAGGATGCCATCTGCGGGCGGATACGTCGTAAATTTATTTCTATATGCTTCAACAATTTGATCCTCAAATTTCTCCGGAATAGGAAAAATTGAAGAATCAAAATCACCAATTGTGAAATTGTAAATTTTGTCACCGCCCTTAATCTTTTCCTTTATTTCTGCGCCAAGCCTTACTATTTCAGAACCGATAAGTGTGTGGGCTAAATTGCTCAATTTTCCGAAAGCCTTCGTTTTAATGCTGTTTGATTTTGCTTCCAATTTTTCACGGTTTTAGATAAATATACTTATAAATTTTTTAGAAAATCCTGGATGCCTGCAACGATTCTTTTTGCAATCATCTGTCGAAATTTCGGATTAAGAATTTTCTTTTCATCTTCTGTATTACTTAAAAAAGCAACCTCTACCAGGCAGTTAGGATAGTCAGTTGGCCCGCTCAAAGCAAAATTAAAATTTCCAACGTTTGCATATTCGCGCAGACCGGAACCCGGCGTCAATATGCTCTTTAAAATCGCCTGGCTCAGCGGGCGAAAGCCAATATAACGGTAATAGGTACTCACGCCTTTCACTGTATCAACATCCGAGGAATTAAGATGAATGCTTACCAACAGATTGGGATTTTGCTGCTCCAAATAGGTAATGCGCTGGTACATGCTTAAGGATGTATCCTTTTCCCGGGTCATAACAACTTTTGCATTTGCAAGTACCAGATCCTTTTTAACCTCTTTCGCTATTAGCAGCGTGTAATCTTTTTCCAGGATGTCAGACCTCGTTCCTGATGCACCAATGTTTTCACCGCCGTGGCCTGCGTCAATTGCAATCGCAAGATTTTTAAGACTGAGCATTTTTGGCTGGCGTCTAATCCTAACCGTTAGCTTATTCAACGTGTCGTAATAAATCTTGTATCCCCAAAATTGTGGATGTTTTAGTTCGATAAACACCCTCATAACATCATCCTCCGGTTGCTCACACCAGGCATTTTTTATTTCTTTTACTGTAGATAGCTGGGTAATCCAATTGGTATTATTAACGGCGCCAAAAATATCTATAACGATCCGTGACGGATCAATTTCCATCATACTTTTATAAGGCACTTTATTAGGAAGCTGAATCTTTACATAATCGAATAAAGAATCCCCAAAAACTTTCCAGCTATCTGTAAGATTCTCTTTTAAATTTTCAAACGGAATTTTAAGAACATTTTTTTTATCAATCCAGGCCGAATGCAATTGAGAAAGCTGCACTTTATAATCTGTTTTAAAGCTATCAACAACTTTCAGAATAACTTCACTATCAAGGAACGTCATTTTAGCACTGCCGAGGCGGTCTTCACCAAGGCTATACTTTAGAAAGGGCAGTGAGTCTTTTGTTTTTGCGTAAAAAAAATTACTGGTTGTTTTTTGAGAAAATGAAATAAAGGATAAAAAAACAAAAGGAATAGTCAGGATTATTTTCATTTATTGAAGGTAGAAAATTAAACTAAAAAAGCTTTGAGCATGTTGCCCAAAGCTTTTTCAAATAAAGTCATTTACAACTATAATTTATATTTCCCATCCGCTATCAATCTATCTCCAACAAGTCTTCTTGCATCTTTACTATTAAATGGGTCCATCTTCGTAAACCTTTTTAGCCCTAATAACATCATTTTTTGCTCATCGCCACCGGCAAAAGCGTTAATCGCTTCCTTACCAAATTTTGCAACTTTATCCACTGCATCATTTAAAAATGTCCGCATCATTACTGTTTGGGTTTTAATATTTTCCGGACCAGCCTTATCAGTAGCTTTTATTATCCTCAGCAACATGCTTTCCGCAACAAAAGTTTCGATGGACATATCGGCGATATTCATAATGATCTCCTGCTCGTTGGTAAGGTTTGTCATTAATTTTTGAACTGCTGCGCCGGCAACCATTAATATACATTTTTTCAAATTTGCAACAGCTTTCAACTCCTTTGCAAAAGGGCCTTCGTCTCCATTTCCAAAATCGGGAATACTCATTAATTCCTTTTGAACCTGCATGGCAGGTTCCATTAAATTAAGTTTGCCTTTCATGGCTCTTTTCAGCATCATATCAACCGTAAGCAAACGGTTGATTTCGTTTGTGCCTTCGTAGATGCGATTGATGCGGCTGTCCCTGTAAGCCCTGCTGATATCATATTCATCGCTGTAGCCATTACCGCCATGTATTTGCACACCTTCATCCACCACAAAATCAAGCACCTCGCTTCCATGAACTTTCAAAATTGCACATTCAATAGCGAATTCCTCTGCAGCACCTAAAAGGGCTTCATTAAATGGCTTTCCTGAATCTAATAATTCTGCTTCTTTATCGTCTATCCATTTAGCGGTGCGATATAAAGCACTTTCATCCGCATAAATCTTTATTGCCATTTCGGCCAGCTTATGTTTTATCGCTCCAAAATTTGCGATTGGTGTTTTAAACTGCTCTCTTGTTTTTGCATATTGAATTGAATCGCTCAATGCAAGCTTAGCTCCACCAATGGCTGCAGCGGCTAATTTTAGGCGGCCGATATTTAAAATATTGAACGCAATGATGTGGCCTTTTCCAATTTCGCCCAGCACATTTTCTACAGGAACTTTACAATCCTGGAAATATAATTGAACGGTTGAAGAACCCTTGATTCCCATTTTATGTTCTTCAGGCCCGCGGGTAAAACCCTCAAAATCGCGCTCTATAATAAATGCAGTAAACTTATCTCCGTCAACTTTTGCAAACACGGTGTATACGTCTGCAAAGCCTCCGTTTGTAATCCAGCATTTTTGACCATTCAGTAAATAAAATTTTCCATCTGCAGAAAGAGTCGCCGTAGTTTTCGCGCCCAACGCATCACTGCCGCTACCCGGCTCCGTTAGTCCATAAGAACCTTTCCATTCACCAGAAGCAAGCTTGGGGATGTATTTGTTTTTCTGCTCCTCCGTACCGAAATATAAAATTGGCAGCGTTCCAATGCCCGCATGCGCACTCATGGCAACACTGAAAGAATAACCTCCTCCCAGCCCTTCGCTAACAAGTGTGGAAGTCACAAAATCTTTTCCCATTCCACCGAGGCTTTCAGGTACAGATGCGCCCAATAACCCTTGTTCACCAGCTTTTTCCATAAGGGTTGGCATCAGGCCTGGTTCCATTTTATCAATCCTTGTTACAATGGGTAGCACTTCTGCCTGCAAAAACTGAAGGCACATGTCACGAACCATTGTTTGCTCCTCAGTATAATCTTCCGGGGTAAAGGTTTCAAACGCATTACCCTCACGAATAAGCCATTCTCCTCCTTTTAAAGTTGACGTGGTTGTTGTAGTACTCATAATTTAAGTTTTAAGGATAAAAACAATTTTTTTCGATTATTTATTCGGTTTCAACAAAGACGGGTGATGCAAGGTTATCATACACTTTCTGCAAAACTTCTTTAGCAATTTCAATTTGTTCATTCGTTACTCCTTCCAATGCTTCATTCAGCGTTTGATTTGCCAATGCCATAGCTTTCTCCTGGAGACTCAACGCCTCTTTCGTTAGATAAATTAAATTAATTCTGCGGTCATCTTTTGAAGGAACTCTTTTCACAAGTTTTATTTTCTCCAGGTTGTCGACAAGCCGGGTAATGCTGGGCTTATCACGAAAGGTCGCGTCGCATAATTGTTGCTGGCTTTGTCCTTCCAGCTTCCATAAATGGTACAAAACGCTCCACTGTTCAATCGTTATTTCCAAGCCAGACTGTTTAAAATTCTTCTGTAAGCGCCGCGCAATCGCCGTTGACGCTTTGCCGGTAATAAAACTGTAAAGTTCACTTCTTCTGAATTGGTTGTTTGGCATATAGTTGTTTATGCAACTATACAAATCTACAAATTCATTTGAATTCAAAAAAATTATTTTTGCAGGCACTTTAATATTTAACTGTAAATAGCACCTTCAATTTCGCGAATGACAATTTTGTCCATCAGTCTTTTCTTATTAATACCTTATATAGCACTTATAGTATATTACCGACAAGGGTGGGTATCCCTAAAATCTTACGATCAGCAGCATACAAGCCCAAAAAAAAGCACAACATTTATTTCAGTTATCATTGCTGCACGAAATGAAGAAAAGAACATTGGTGCTTGCATTGAAACCATTCTCAACCAAACTTATCCGGCTCATCTTTTTGAAATAATAATTGTAGATGATCATTCCTTGGATGCAACAGTTGACATTGTAAAATCATTTACCGCGCCCAATATTCGCCTTATAAAATTAGCCGAAACAAAAGTGGGCCAAAAGGTGAATTCGTACAAGAAAAAAGCTATTGAAACAGCCATCAGTATTTCACAGGGAGATTTAATAATTACTACAGATGCTGATTGTATTTTAAAACCTGGATGGCTTGAAAATATGGCTTTATTTTATGAAGAGCAGAAGGTGGTTTTCGTTGCAGCTCCTGTTGTTTATATTGATCCATCTCCGAAAGATTCTATGTTTAAGAAATTTTTGAAAATATTTCAATCACTTGATTTCATTATGTTACAGGGCATTACCGGTGCGTCTGTACATAGAAAAATTCACAGCATGTGCAACGGAGCAAATTTAGCCTACGAAAAAAAAAGGTTTTATGAAGTTGAAGGTTTCAAAGGAATCGATGGCATTGCCAGCGGGGATGATATGTTGCTGATGCATAAAATTCAGGAGAAATACCCTGAAAGAATTGGCTATTTAAAATCGACTAACGTTATTGTACAAACGCAGCCAGCGGAAACCATTAAAGAATTTATGAACCAAAGAATCCGGTGGGCAAGTAAGGCAGATAAATACAGTGATCCTAAAATAACTGCTGTGCTTGTGCTGGTGTATTTATTTAATGCATGGATTTTCTTCATGGCTGTGTATTCTTTTTTCTCAAAAAGTGCCTTTCATCTATTGCTGCTTTTGATTATTAGTAAAACAATTGTTGAAATATTCTTTATTTTACCGATAGCCCTTTTTTTCAATAAGCAAAAACTTCTTTGGTGGTTTGCGCCTGCCCAGCCTTTTCATATTATTTATACTTTGATTGCCGGATGGCTGGGTAAATTTGGAAATTATTCATGGAAAGGCAGAACTGTAAAATAAAAATTCATGGCTGATTCATTTTCGTTTTCGCACAATGCCTGGAAGCGGCTGAAAAAAAATAATGGCGCGATGATCGGCGTGGTTATAATTTGCCTTTCTGTTTTCATAGCAATTTTTGCTTATTTTATTTCAACTGATTCAACACCAAATGCAGACAGGCAAATAGTTGAAATAGCAGCAAGCCGCCCCGGCTTTAAACAGCTCTTTTTAAAAGTAAAAAAAGAAAAAGATATTCCGCAGTCCGGCTTTTTTAGCAGGTTGCTTTTCGGAACAGAAGATAAGGTTATTTACCTCCCTGTTAATAGTTACAAACTCGCCCGGGATTCTGTAATCGTGGAAAAATACATAGATGAAGGAGTACAGGAACGGCAGGCTTATTCAAAAAAAATTTTACCGCAAGAGGATTTTATAGTTTCCAAAACGTTTTGGTTAGGGACCGATAAATTTGGCCGGGATATTTTAAGCCGTCTCATAGTTGGTATTCGGGTAAGCCTGGCCGTTGGACTTATCACAGTAATTATTTCACTATCCATTGGAATTATCCTGGGATCAATGGCTGGTTATTTCGGCGGAAGAACCGACAACATAATTATGTGGCTTATCAACGTGATTTGGAGCATGCCTACTTTGCTGCTGGTCTTTGGGATAACACTTGCCTTGGGGAAAGGGTTTTGGCAAATTTTTATTGCAGTCGGATTAACGATGTGGGTAAACGTTGCAAGAACAATCAGGGGCCAGGTACTTGCATTAAGGGAGATGGAATATGTGCAGGCAGCGCGGGCGCTGGGACTAAAGGATATGAGAATTATTATTAGGCATATACTTCCAAATGTTTTAGGACCCGTAATTGTTATTGCCGCCTCTAACTTCGCCAGCGCTATAATTATTGAGGCCGGCCTGAGCTTCCTGGGCGTAGGTGTGCAACCGCCAATGCCGAGTTGGGGGCTAATGATAAAAGAAAACTATAATTTTATAATTACCCATAATCCTGCGCTTGCACTGGCTCCGGGGGTAGCCATTATGATATTGGTTTTAGCATTTAATTTATTGGGAAATGGATTGAGAGATGCACTTGACGTAAGAGGGTAAGCAATCAATTTTTGAATTAAAGGCGCGGTTTAAATTACATCTTTGGCAACCTGCACGCAGCGGTTAAAACTTTCTTCAAGTGAGATTAGTGTTTCTGTACGCTCTATTCCCTTTATTTTTTGCAATTCATCATGGAGTACATGCCTAAGTTGGTTAATGTCCTTACAAACAATTTCAATGTACATGCTATAGTTTCCGGTGGTATAATTGAGCCGAACTATTTCTGGAATTTTTTCAAGTTCTTTTGCAACTGTATCATAGAGTGAGCTTTTTTCAAGAAAAATACCAACAAAAGCTGTAATATCATACCCTAATTGTTTTAAATTTACACTCAGCCTTTTACCTTTTACGATGCCAAATTCTTCAAGTTTTTTTATGCGAACGTGAATAGTACCTCCACTTACGAACAACTTTTTGCCAAGTTCCGCGTAGGGAGTTTCAGCATTTTCCAGCATCTCCTGGATGATCTGGAGATCTAATTTATCGAGGTTTAACTTGGTGGCCATATATTTTTTAAATTTATTTTATAAATATAGACATTTTATTGAATTATTTCTATTTTTTTTATAATTTAATTGAAAAATTATTTTATTTAGCACCATTATGTTAGATTTGCATTATAATAGTTCTTTAAAAATTGTGGGGTGATGAAATTTTTGGCAGACATGCCCTCTTGTCTCGAGGGTGAGGATAACAGGATAAACGTAGCATAGAGCCGCTGTTGCAGCAATGCAGCAGCGACCAGGGTCGACCACTGAACTTTGTACTATAGCTAACTGCCTCGTGGAGGTTCGATCCCTCCCCCTACAGCTTATAATAAACCTGAAACGTAATACAGTATTATTTTTCAGGTTTTTTTATTTTATTCAGTTGGTGGTAAGTTGTTAATTTACAGCTTAGGCTGATAATACTGAATGGACTTTTTACAGTTTTTAATTTACTGCAGACGTGGCTTTACGGGGTTATGTTTTGCGACCTGTTTTTTAATTAAAGTTTGTTTTGTTGCATGTGCTTTCCAGGTGTAGGGTTGCTGCTGATGCGCTCAGGAAAATTTTATGTGCCTCGACCAAAAGTGGGGATGAACAAAACCTGGCTATTGTTGTTTTATATGCTAATTAGAATTTTTGAATGTTATAAATAAAAATATGAAAGCAACCTGGAATAATATTGTTTTGGCCGAAAGCAACGATACCATTGTGGTAGAAGGGAATCATTATTTTCCGCCTGAAGCGTTACACAAAGAGTATTTCAATAGCTCTGACAAACATACTACCTGCCCATGGAAAGGCGAAGCTTCTTACTATACGCTACAGGCAGGCGGCCAGGAAAATACTGATGCAGCCTGGTTTTACCCTGCTCCTAAAGATGCCGCAGCAAAAATTAAAAATTATACAGCTTTTTGGAAAGGCGTGAAAGTGATTGAGTGATTAAAGGGCACATTATATATCCGTTAAAAGTTGTCAACCGCTTTGCATCAAAGCTCTTCCTTATTGTGTCGTTGAACAATAACTGTAACGTAAATCAACCAATCCTTGCATAAATCTTTTTGCATTGCCAACCATGGAGATTTGGTTATTAAAAGGTGCCGGGCTTAAGTACATAAATATTTAATTTAGGCATTTCGTTTTTAGATGCTCCAACCTATTGTATAATAAAATCGAAAACTTTGGTCATTTTAATCAGTGGCATCCATTTACGTACCAGTAAATAAACATGCACACAATCATTGTGAAAATATTTCAACATTCCAAAATTGTTTGTTCGATCCTGATAGAATCTTAATGATGAATAATGATCGTCTTCCTGTATTGCACATAATCGTGCCTGTGCATAATTATCATTTGCAAGCATCGTATTGCACGTATAGATTGACATATATAAGGCTACGGCGGCAATAGAAAGATTTATAAAACATCATAAAAACTAAATGTACCTCAAACATTACAGATTATCACTTTTCAAAAAAATCTTGCGTACCTTAATTCTTCCGTATTAAAATAAAATAATTTTATGAGATTACTCTTACTTCTATTATTGCCATTTTCTTTAATAGCGCAAAATATTAATAATAAAACCGCCGGGGCACAACGGGCTTTGGATTTTGTTAATTCATTAAATGATGTGCAACAAAAGAAGGCGCTGTTTCCTTTTAATGAGATGAACCGTTATGAATGGCATTACCTTCCGGCCGCAATGATTAGCCGCAATGGTGTTGCCGTAAAAGATTTGGATAGCCTCCAAAAGCAGCGTTTATATTTTTTACTCCAGGCATTTCTTAGCACTGAGGGTTATGCGCGTACAAAAAATATTATGAGCTTTGAATATCTGCTTAAAGAAATGCAGCCCGATAACCCCATCCGCATACCAGAAAATTATTATGCTGCTTTTTATGGGGTCCCCGGTAAGGATAGCGTATGGGGTTGGAAATTTGGTGGCCACCACATATCCCTCAACTTTACAATTGTGAATGGAGAACTGGCTTTTGCACCTTTCTTTTTTGGGGTGTTCCCCGCTGAAGTGAAAGACGGCCCAAAGAAAGGAACGCGGCTTTTAAAAAATGAAGAAGATTTAGGCTTTGAACTAATCAATTCATTTAACGTTGCGCAAAAACAACAAGCCATATTCGATTTAAAAGCTTTCACCGACATCGTTACAACGAATGCTGAACAGGTTGGCCCTTTAAAACCGGAAGGCATTTTAGCAAAGGAACTCACGCATGATCAAAAAATAATTTTAAACAAACTGATCGTTACCTATTTGCTGAACATGCCCGAGGACATCGGCAAAACCCGGATGAAAAAAATAAACGCTGAAGATATGAATGCGATCCGGTTCGGATGGGCAGGCGGCACGCAGCCAGGAATAGCGCATTATTACCGTGTACAGGGAAAATCTTTTATGATTGAATTTGACAACACCCAAAATAATGCGAATCATATTCACACGGTTTGGCGGGATTTTAATGGAGATTTTGGACGTGACCTTTTATGGGAACATTATCATGATACAAAACATCATAAATGAACATTAAAAACATCAAGGTAAAACATCGCTCGATTCTTAGCGACCTCTCCGGAACGGGACCTTGCTCAAGGCTGAATGTAAGACATTAAATCTGACCTGGAGGCCAAAAAACGCAACGACCGCGTGTGACGTTACTGAGAAAAAGGAAAGAAAATCGCTTCGGTGTTTTTGATTAAATAATATTATTACTTCCATTTCTGTTTTTGTTAAGAAACTTTTCAATCATTGGTACAACAAGGTCGCTTTCTTTAAAGTCGGGCTTTACCGTTGTTATCTCCCCGATGTATTCGCCATGTCCACCAGGAATTATTGCTAATTCCGAGTTGGCAATTTGCCGGTGCATTTCAATAGCGTGTTCAGGTGTAATAATGTCTTTGTCGCCTATTATGATTAAAGCGGGTACTGTAATGGATTTGATTTTCTCATCAGGAATATCTTTGAAATTAACCATCCTCTTTGCGTCCCTATCGTGCATTGCTTGCAAGCCATTCGTGTTTGTTGCAACTTTTCTATAAGCTACTTTTAATTGTTCCGGCATGTTTTCCAATCTGGCATTTTTCATAAAATTCCAAAACCATATAGGAACTCCGTTACGTTTAGCAAGTGCAGAACCTAAAATGATTTTATCAACTATTTCTGAATGGCGAATAGCAATTTGTAACACAGTTGTTCCACCGTTACTGAATCCAAAAAAGTCAGCTTTGTCAATAAGTAAATTTTTGAGAAGGGTAGCAATATCGTCAGCATCTTGTTCAAATGATGAGTCTGCGTTTCTGTCGTTTGTCCGCCCGTGAGCCTGTAATTCAACCGCTATGACTTTCCTGTTTTTTGCAAATAGTGGAATAGCTTTTTCAAAACTTGACTGAATAGTTGAACCGCCTCCATGGATAAGAATAATTGGTTCACCTTGTCCGTAAATTTCGTAATACATTTTCAGTCCGTTAACTTCGGAATATCCACTACTAAAAGTCGATGGGTGTTTTGTGCCTATTTCCATTTTGTTCGTTTTTATGTGTGCTCATTGCACAGAGTCATTGCGAAAAATTCCAGGTGAAAGATGTCGAATCTAAATCAAAGGGAGAATTTTTTCAAAGAGTTAAAAAATTATCATTTGAAAGCAATGGCATGCACTCATGAATTTTAGAATTAAAATAATTTGCCGGGTAGGGTAAATATTCTTCCTTCATTTTACCAATCTATAGAATTATATGGAAGATATTATCAGGGATAAAAAATAAATATGTTGTAATGGTTTCGCGGAGGGTCAAAAGCCACGCGGCGGATCCCTGGAGTTGATGGGTCCAGGCGTTCCAAAGCTGGGCGAACACCACATGAAGGCTGAAAAACTGCCCACATTGCCTAAACAATTACAGGCCTGTTTAAACAGGAATTTTCCCCTGCTGCATCTTAATAACGTTACATTCGTATTAAAGCAAATTATTCATCATTTTTATGAAACGAATTCTATTATTGATTTCATTTTTTTTCAGTCTTACTATCCATGCTCAGCAAGGAAGGTTATCTCATTCTTTTATTGAAAATTTCAACAATGCTGCTTTAGATAATTTCAGGTATGGCTCCACCGGAAATAAAGCTGCTTTCAAATGGCAACCAGGTGTTACTTCCAAAACGGAACCTGGCTCGAAAGTGCTGTTGTTTAAAATAGACCCAATGGATAGCGCGGGTGCCGGCCGTGGCCCCGAGATCATATCAAATGACTTTACTTATTTTGGCACTTATAGTTCCCGGCTAAAAGTTCCGCATGTGAGGGATGTTCAACCAAATGCAGGCGCTGTTGTTGGTTATTTTACGTATTATATGGATAGTGTGTACGGGCTTAGCGAAATAGACTTTGAATGGCTGCTGGCTGACCCTTCTATTATTTACATAGGCACCTGGACTGGCAATAGTGGCGAACTTAAAAGAATCGGCAGAACAATAAATGTAGCAAAGGGAATTATTTACAATACGATTTATAAAGAAGGTTATAAAGGAAACCCGACCGCGTTAACTGGTGCTCAAAATCAGCCCGAAAAAATTGACGCTATTGATCATTACGATGCTTCATCTCAATTTTATACTTACGGATTTGACTGGCATCCTGATCGTCTTACGTGGTGGATGATTAACCCTGCGACAGGTAAGAAAATTGTTCTGTGGGATTACCAGGGATCGCAAAGAGGCATACCTCAGCATCAATCGTACTACCGGGTGAACTTTTGGCATACGAACGAATGGGGAGTTGAAACAAATTTTAACGCAATTGAGAGGCCATTGCACCCCTATGAATTGGAAGTTGACTGGATGTCGTATGATCCTTTCAATCGCCCTGGTTGATGTCAGCGAACATGCCGCTGCTAACGGGCACGACTACATGTTTATTCTTTCGCGGGGCGTTAGGTTCGAATTTGAATTCTTATTGTATAAAGGTTGCTAAGGACTGACTGGGGGGAAGGCAAAAAATATCTTTTCAGTTATAAGTTCCATTCTAATTTAATAAGTTTCTTTCTAAGGATTTACAGCAACAACAACCTATCAAGTCCATTTGGTTTAATTGCAAGTTGATTTTTGTTGTTTATAATCTTTATATAATCTGGTAATAGGTGCGGAGTGGTGCTTCTGCAAAATCCTTTCGACCCAACGGCACCTGCTATTTTTAAGGACAAGCCGCTTATGACCGGATGGAATGAAGATTCATTCACCTTCTTTGCAATGGCATCCGGAGACGTAAGTGCATTGAAAAGCGATTTTACGTTTGCAGAATTACCGGCAAAATTGGAATCGCAGTTTGGTAGCAATACAAAAACCATTATTGATACCTACAGGCAAACAATGCTTGATCAGCCTTTTAAAAAATTTTGAGTTACACTGTTGTCCTGAGTTTGTAACGGCAAACCCCAATTTTAGGAATTAGACTCAATGTCTTGAATTTCATCATTCCATGCCCAAAAGCAAAAGGAACTGGTAATAATTCGAAACCGAAAGATATAGCCTCACTTTGCTCATAATCATAAATAAATAAAAGTAGACAAAATATTTTTTGAAAAAAATACTTTCAAAACCATGTATCAAATGAAAAAGCAGTTATAAATTTTACTTCATAACTGCTTGATTACCTGCTCCCCCTTCTGGACTTGAACCAGAGACCCTCTGATTAACAGCCCGAAAAACATGCTTGTAGTTGTTTTGAATTACTTTCAGTTATTTGCTGAAAGCCTTGCTACTATTGGTTTGTATTGAATTTTTACTTTTCTTTGTTTTTGAATATTTGTTGTCCTTTTTGAAAAACATGTATCAAATTATGTATCAAATGAAAAAAAACTTTTTATCATGAAACAAAGATATATTACAGTGGCTATCGTACCCGATAAACGCAGAATAAAAGATAATGTTACTTACTCTTTAAAATTACGTGTGACCTGTAAAGGCAATAGAAAATATTATGCAACAGGTTTCAATGCAAGTTTAAAAGACTATTCACTTATGATGGAAAATAAAGTACGAGGTGAATTAAGAAAAATGAATTTTGCTTTAAGGGAGATTCAAATTAATGCTCAAAAATGTTGCGACAGCCTGGAAAGCTTTTCCTTTTTAAAATTTGAAGCTTTATTTTTTCCAAAAAAATTGGTAATCACTAATTTACAATCAGCCTTTGATTCTTATTTCCAAGAGCTAGAGGCAAATGAGCAAATAGGAACTGCAACTTCGTGTTCCTGTGCTTGCGTGTCATTGCATAAGTTCAAAGCAGGATTAAAATTTGAACATATAACTCCTGAATTTTTACGAAGTTATGAGCGTTGGTTTTTAGCTCAGGGTAAGTCAATCACTACTGTTGGCATTTACGTACGAGTACTTAGGGCTGTAATAAACGTAGCAATAAGAGAAGGTGTTATGGAGCTTGAAGATTATCCGTTTGGTAAGCGCAAATATATAATCCCTTCCGGACGAAATATAAAGAAAGCTCTTACGATCGAAGAAATTGCAAAAATTTATAACTATGAAATAGAATATGGAAGTGTTAATGATATGTGCCGTGATTATTGGATATTTATTTACTTATGCAATGGCTTGAATGTTAAGGATCTTTGTTTATTAACCTATAAAAACATTCAGGGCGATTTTATTATATTTAATCGTGCTAAAACTATTAGATCGAGGCGTTCAAATCCTGAACCCATCAGGATTGCTTTAAAGGATGATTCAAAACGGATAATCGCTAAATGGGGGCAACGCGAACTCTCACAAGACACCTATATTTTTCCTTATTTACAGCCCGCAATGACTCCACAAAAGCAAAGAGATAATATCGGCTTGCTTGTACACTTGATAAATGAACACATGAAGCAAATAGCTATAGAGCTTGAAATATTTAAACCAATAACAACCTATTATGCAAGGCATAGTTTTGCCACTATTTTAAAAAATAGCGGAGTTTCAACAGAATTTATCTGCGAAGCTTTAGGACATACCTCTTTACAAACCACAAAGAATTATCTAGCAGGATTTGAACAGGACGCTATAAGAAAGACAACAGATGTGCTGACCTCATTTAAAAACAATTTAAAGATTGCCTGAACAAGTTTTTAAAAAGGTTTTTACCTAAGTTGAATGGAAGTCTCTTTCTTTACGATTTTTTTAAGGTGAACGATAGATATGCCTTCATCTTTATAAAAGCCTTTCCTCACTTCTCTGTTTTAAAAGAAATACCAAAAGTAATAGTCGTAAACATTTAAATATGCAGCCACTTTAACATATTTCTCCTCATCCTAAACGTCGCCAAAATAATCTAATGCACGGCACAATAAATTCTCATAAGAAGTTTGGGCAGTATATCTTTTTTGCTCTTCTAATTTGAACTAGACATAATTTTAATAATTTTATTAGTGAGCAACAATATTCGAGATAGTATTTCAAACCAAAAAGGACAAATTAAAAATGATCCGTTTTTGCCACTTTTCTACAGTATATGCCTCAAAAGGTAATAACGCCTGCAGTGCAACGTCCTGAAATAGGTTGACTCAGCTAAAAAGAAGCTTAGCCGTCCCGAAAGCTTCGGGACTGTAGCGCAGGTGCGTGCCGCATACAAGAGACGGGAATGAGGAACGAATGGACGGAACGCGCGTGCGCCTGCAAGGTGGTGGCTACAAAGAACGGCATTAGCCGAGCGGTAAACAGCAACGTAATACGCAAGGGTTTGGTATGTGTTTTTGTTTTTCGAGTAGGCATGGTGGTATGGTACAAAGACCATGACAAACCCGCAGCCGCAGCAGGCACGAAAGGCACGCAAAATAATGGGCAACGGATGGACTGAAGCCTGCTGAAGTGAATGAATGACTAAGGGAAGTTCAATGAAACCTAGTGAATATTGTAGCGATGGCTTGGTGAAAGGTAGGTGCGCACTTCCGAAGAGCTCAATGTGACAGCCTAGAGTGTGTCCTGCCTGAAGCAAAAGTCAAAGCTATGAACGAGGTGTAATGGAACGGAGCGAAGGAAGAAATGAACGAAGCTGGATGAAGGACACAGTAGCTGCCCGAACGTAGGAAGGTGAACTACAAGGAATGTGTCAGTATGTGTAGAGAAGCGAATGCCGCAAAGGAAATATTTTTGAAACCCGGTAGGAAAAATTCTTACACACAATGGCATATTTTCTACACTAATTTTTTAGAAATCATAATTGCCAATAAGGTGAGGACTGCCTACTGGTATAATGGCAAAAACAGAAAAGGGTAAGGTTAGTTTATAGCTGAAATACAGTTTACCAAAAGCTAAAAAGAGCCCGGCAAGTGCGTCTTGGAATAATTTCATGAATAAAGTTTTAGCAACTTCAAATTATGATTCGGTGGTGGGGTATCCCGTAACATTTTTGAGCGCTTCAGCATTGGCATCACTTATTTTTGATTTTGCGATGATCGTGATATCTCCGGTAGTTTCAACCACGATTACCTCTACCTGGTTTAAGTTGGTAATGCCACTTGCTCTTGCCTTCATGTATTCTTCAATGGTTATTCTCTCCCTCTTCATAGCATCGCCAGGTAGTTCACCTTTGTATAATAATAATGCTGGTTGACCTGTGACCAATTTCTTTACAAATTTTACTCTTACTGAGGCCCGGCTAATACAAAATTGCAGAAGTATCAAAGTAAAAAAACCAGTGAACCTTCAGCCAGGGCTATATTCTATTTAATGATACTGATGTAAGGCAGGAGCCAGGAGCAATAGTTACCAGAAAATCAAAGGCATCATTTTAGATAAGGTTCGTTTTCCTGATACTCTTTAAAAATTATAAGGGTAACATATGCGAGTACAGTTAAATAAAAGCTCGCAAAAGACTTTGCAAATCATCAAAAAAAATATTCTGCATAACGCTTGTTTTAAATTAAAAAGAGAAGGGTTCTTTATTCCGTATCAATTGTTTTTACTTATTTTATTTTTCAAATTTATATTTGTGATACGACTGATCTTCCACATATAATTTGTTTACTGCGGTCATTATTATTGCGACGACGGGTGTCGCAAGCAGTACGCCCCAAAAGCCTCCCAACAAACCCATAGCTACCTGCCCGAAGATAATAAGCGCAGGAGGTACACTTACCATCTTTTTCTGAATGAGTGGTTGTGTTACAGCGCTTTGCACCACCTGTATAAGCGTGTACAGGCATAGTACAAGAATAAAGGTGGACGTACCTTGGGTGAGTCCTATCAATCCCGCAGGAATCAATGCGATTATTGGCCCAAAATTCGGAATGAAATTTAATATACCTGCTATCAAAGCAAGTGTGAGTATCAACGGCATGCCTATAGCCCAGAGTCCCAATGCACTAAGTACCGTAATGAATAAGAAACCAAAAAGTTGTCCTTTAATCCAATTTTTTAAAACGACATGGATTTCATCCAGGAGTTGTGCTCCTTTTTCTTTTGCCTTAGGAGGTAACAAGTGTACAATACCTTTTTTATAAGTAAAAGGGCTGGCGATAAAAAACATTCCAAGGAGCAAAATGATATATATATCGCTCAGTATCCCAAAGCTTGATGAAAAGAAACTCTTAACGATAGACATAGTCTTTTGGGAGTCACCTGAGGTATTCAGGAAATGCAAAGCCTTACTTCCAATAGTAGTTTTTTCGAGGTAGGTCTTACCGTTATTAATTGTTTGAGGCAATGTATCTGTAAGTTCTGAAACCTGTTGCTGCAGCCGCGCACCAACGAACCAAAAGAAAGCTACGAGCAGAATTATATTAATAACAATCGAAAGCGCGAGACTCCAACCGGCAGAAGTATGAAGATGTTTTTTAAAAAAATCTGCACATCCATAAAAATAAATCGCAAACAGAGCGCCTGCCAATGTCAGCAAAAGAAGGCTGAATAAAGTTTTGAATAATAAAAGGAGTATTACCAGCAGAATAAGTATACCTCCGGCTAACCATATCCTTTTTTGATATGATAATTTGTCCTGGGATTGAGAGGAATTTATTTCAGTCATAAAATGTAATTATGTAAAGATTATGCATATTGCAATTTCAAAATAAAATAAGAATTGTTTTTAAATTTAAATCCTCAAAAACCCTAATTCATAAACCATCGGTTGCAATTTTTCTGTTAGATATTTGTAGGCTTCCTCAAAAGGCTTGAAGGATACCGGAACAAAATCTCCGCTGGCATTGCGCGACTGTAATGCTTTGCGAACCTGGTACCAGCCCACATCCGGACGGTTAAGTTTTAAATCTTCCCTGACTGTGTGAACATCTGTATGCGCAAAATATGCCTGCCATAATTTTTTGCCTTCTTCCAAAACCTGTTGTGCTTCGGTACTTAATTTTTTATCCGCTAAATACTGCACCATAAAATCGCTTTCAAAACGCTCGGGTGCATTTACTTCTTCTTCAGTAAAAGGAATAAAATGATTTACGATGCTCCACTTTTTATTATTCCATTCTAAATCGTTTGCGCTTGCAGTAAGATTGCTACCATTAAACAACATCCATATTAAACAATCACTTTTAAATTCTTCTGTCAACGGCTTTGTTGGTTGTAAAAATTGGTCGCGATCATTAAGCCAAGTGGGTTTTACTAATCTTCGTACGGAAAATATTATTGCTGCTTGCCAAAGATTTTTTGGGGTAACGAATAGACCTCTCCCACTTCCGTATCCTGAAGAAAAAAGCATTGTTTTCAATCCTGCATTTTGCAAATCATTTCCAGCGCAATTCAACCATCCAATTGCATTATCCGCCGATTTTGTCCCACGTATGTCTTTTGTTGCAGTAGCAGGACTAATGGCATTCTTCAACGGAACAATATCTATTTTGTTGGTTATAGGACGGATAATCCAATCTGTAAGTAGAGAAGCATTAGAAGGCGATACAAATATTTTTTCGCCAATTGGTTGTGCATTTTTATCTAATACTTCTGTGCTGATTTCCCCAATAGCTATTTTCTTTCTGCTTAGCATGTCTGTTTTCCAAATTAAAAACCCAATTGGAAAGTCCCCATTAATTCCATCAAAAGATTTACTATGAACTACAAATCCATCCATGAATTTTGATTGCCAAGTTTGTCTGAACTTATCAAGGGTTGGAGCAATAACATACTTTAAAGTACTAAACATCGCCAGGACTGCATTCGGTATTTCTTTTGAGATTCTTACAACGAATTGTGTATAAAGTTCATTACTTGCTTTGCCATATTCTGACATTCCTGTTGAGGCAAGTTTAGTCTTCGCAACACCCGTTTTGTTTTCGCCTCCACTTACAGTATCACTACTTGTAGCCTCCGCATACGGCGGATTAATCAACACCAAAATCTTCTTTCCCTCTCCTATCGCCTTCCTCAAACTTTCAGGGATTTTATTGGTAAGGCTATAATCAATTTTACCCTCATCTGTAATATCATCATTTAAATAATCGTATTGAAAACGGGTAGCTGCCACACAGGTTTTGGTGGCTTTCATCACATCTACATCTTCAACATCGAGCGTACTCATGTATATGTTGCGTGGGTTGCTGTGCTTTACTTCCAGGTTGCCCACGCCGCAACACATATCCCAAACTATGTATTCCTTTTGCCAGTTAGTGCCCAGGGTTTCGGTTAGTTTATCGTAAGCTTTATCTACCACGGCAAGCGGTGTGTAGTAGGCTCCTTTAAAACTACGCTCGTCTATGGGTATCAGGCTGTCCCTGCGTTCCAGTAAATAATTGCGGTATTCCTGCTTTGGTGGTTTGTGGTAAATGGCCCAAAACTGACGGTAACCTTCCTTGTTACCCAGCTCATATATTTTGCCGCCAAGGCTAAATACTGGTGCTCCATTTTTATGCATCAGGCTTGCTGTAAGATCATCGTGTGTGCTGGTAGTACCATCGTGCATAATGTCGGCAAAAAAAAGTAGTGCATAATCTTCTTCGGGCACGCCTTTAATTTCTCTCCCAACCATGGCCACCCATTTATCAAATACCTGTTTAAGGTTAGCGGGAGTTATTTGTGTGCGAATGATATCTCCACTTTTTACAGCGTTTTTTATGGTGCTTATAAATTCTTCTTCATGGGTTTCTATTTTAAAACTTACAAAGTAGGTACCTATGTGAGCGCTTATTGCATCCAACGCATCTTGCGTATAGCTACTTGCACTTTTACCCCATTTTATTGTTTTCTTTTCTAAGAAGGGCAGTACATCGCTGCTTTTCATGATGGCAGCTTTTTTCGTGTCTATCACGCATAAAAAAGGTGGAATGTATTCTCCGTTATTCAGCGCCTGTTGCACATAATGCATCAACTGCGTAAACATCTGGTAAGTGCTGTGCCTGTATCCTTCTTTTGCTTCAAACCATATTTCTTTTGTTTGTATATCTATCAGGTTTTTGCTGTAGCCCTTTAAACCAAGCGCTTTTATGTAAGCATCTTTTACATCTTCCTCTGTTTTTGCTTGTTCTAATTTCTGGTAAAGGGTCATTTAATAATTTATCTGATTAATTGCTTATGGCTAAATTAATGATTAATAAGTAATGCTTAAAGTTAATGGGTGGCAACGGCTTTGTTGTGTACAATAATTGTGTAAAAATTAAAATTGAGCTTTATAAATTTGTTCTTAAAGCGTTGGCCATCATATTTCAAGGGTACAAAATCAGGATATGCAGCGGCCGTAAAATAAGTATCGATATCTCTTTAAAAATAAAAAAACCAGGCCTCGCAATACAGGAGCCTGGTATAAAAAAAGTATTTTAAGAATTTTTAAAGCTTGCTAAATTTAAGCACAGTTGTTTTTGTTTTGATGATATACTGCCCTTGATTTAATCTGTTCACATCAAAAGTTATTTTTCCTAAACCATTACTTTCTATGCTCGTAAGTTTAGTCACATTCTGTCCTGATAAATTAAAGAATTGTAGATCCATCCCTACACCAATAAATCCGGAAATGGTTATTACATCTTTGGCGGGGTTTGGAAAAATACTTATTTGCTGCACCGATTTAAATTTCACTGTAATAATATCTGAGTAGAAAACCTGCCCATTGCGATCTGTTTGCTTCAAACGATAATAAGATACTTGCGGCAAAGGTGCCGGATCAATAGCTGAATAATTTTGCGCCGCTCCGTTAATACTTCCCTTACCAGCCACTTCCGCAATGCTAACCCAATCTGCGCCATTGGCAGAACGCTCGATGGTAAATTTATCATTATTAAATTCAACCGATGTTTGCCAGTTTATTTTCACCGTATTATTTGGTTGCAGGTTCGCAGAAAAATTTGATAACCTCACCGGCAATACGATTGCTGTGGTTAGAGACAGGTTGTCAAAATATGCATCAACAGAAGTGCCATTTACATTTTTAGACAGCAATCTAATGCGTATCATCCTCGTTCCGGTCGGTGCCGTTTTTGTGTTTGAATATTGTACCCATGCTGTTCTGTTACCCTTGTAACCGGTGCTATATGTATCTAAAACAATTGAAGCGCTATTTCGGTATTCCACAATCATGAGGCTACTGTCAGACGGTGCCTGATCATAAACCTGCATGAAGCCAGAGAAAGTAAATGACTGGGAAGCTGCGTCAATGTTACTTGCATAAGCGCTGACATTTACGTCCTGGTAAACTTCTCCGCTTACATTATTACAGCCGGAATAAAAATAATAGCTTCCTTGCTGTGCAACGGGATAACCGGATTGATTGCCCAAAATTCTCCAATTCAAACTTCCGGAACAATTAGTTCCCTGGGTAACAATCACCCAACCGTTCGCAACGGGATCGGATTCAGCGCCGGGATTAGTGATTAAATTTTGAGAAAAGACAATTGTTGAAAAGACACAAAAAATAAGAAATAAGGTAAATTTTTTCATGATTTTAATTTAATTAATAAAGAGTTTTAGAGGCTGCAAAAATATATTTTTTATTGCTCAAAACAAAAGAGTTTGTAATTTAAAAAGTGTAGCGCCAGGCGAAAGTTTAATGTTTATCTCTTGATACGCTTCGTAAAAGAAACAACATTATTATTTAGTCCCCGGCAGATAAAAAGCAACCCCATTTCTATTCACAAGAATCAGGAAAATACTGATTGAGTTTAATGTGCTGCGAAGTTCAACAGGTTTAAAAAGTTGCAAATGCTCATATAAATTTCTGCCCGTTATTTTAAGACAACGGCGTGTTCTCAATCAGGAAACAGCTTTTTCTTAACTGTTTAAAAATGGTTTTTTTTTGACGCGTGCCCGCCCAAGAAAATTGCAATAATAAATGAGTTGGAATTAGTTCGCCATAACCGTTAAGAAGGGCCATTTAGACTTCCCTGGTATAATCACGTAAGTATTGCTTTCCTGATTCTGTCACATAAAAGGCCATATACCTTTTACCATTTGTTTTACTGGTATACATTCCGGATGTAAAAAATCCCCGGGCAATAAGTCCCTTTGCTGTTTGTGTATTATAAGAATCGCATGGGTCCAGTCCCAATATTTCCCGCTCATGACAGTCCATTAGCATTTCTATCATCTTAGGGGTAAGTGGCATCACGGTTATACATATTGTTAATGCAGGTAAGGTAACGTTTAATTATGAACCAGGTGAAATACTTTAATGATCGGGGAATACATCTCTTTGTTATTATTAGCCGTTGAATCTCGAATGTTTCAAGACGTGATGGAAGGTTCAAAAGGAGGTGGAGGGTTCGAGAGGTTGCAAAGGTTCAAGAGGTATAAAAGGGAGCGTGTCTCTTTAGCCACGAGTTTCGGAAGCAGGATATTCGTCGTCCTACATCTAAATCCATTTTTCAATCGTCTTTTTTAATTCAGGTATATCAAAAGGTTTTCGCACAAAACCCTGGGTGGCCAATTTCTTACTTATTTTTTCTACTTCATCATTTGCTGAAAAGAGCAGTATAGGGATATCTTTCGAAGACGAGTCTTCACGTATTTGGCGGACAGCTTCTTCTCCACCAATATTGGGTATCCACAAATCCATTAATATCATATCAGGTTTAATGGATTTTATATCAGCAATAACATTGTCGCATGTAGACCTGGTTTCCACCTTGTAGTTTAGCTTTTGCAAAATTAATTTGCAAAGCATTGTTATTTCTACATCATCATCGTAAACCAGTATACATTTTTGCATTGTCAATTTTGAAGGCAGTTATGGTATTTTTATTCAGGAAGAAGCCAAACTTAAACTATTTCTATTACTATTTATTATCTGCTAACGGTATTGAAAAATAAAAGGTGCTGCCCTTTTCCTCCTCGCTTTCTGCCCACATTTTTCCTCCATGTCTTTCAATAATTTCTTTTGAAATAAATAAGCCGATACCCATGCCCTGGAAACGCATTGCACGGTCTTCTACTCTGAAATATCTTTTAAAAACGTTATCAATATTTTCTTTTGCAATACCGATACCATTGTCTTTTACAGAAAAAATCAAATCGCCCGTTTTCTCTTTAATAGTTACTACTATATTCTTTTCATCGGGCGAATATTTTATGGCATTGCTTATAAGATTTATAACAGCCTGCTGAAGCCGCTCCCTGTCGCCTTTTATTTCGGAAGCAATATTCCCTTTTCTTATAATTGTATAATCCGGTGAAGCATTTCGCTGGTCTTCAATCGTATCATCTACCATTTTATTAAAATCAAAAGCAGTAATATTATAGTTCAACTTTCCATACTGTATTTTATTTACATCCAGCAATTCGTTAATCAGGTTACTGAGCCGGTTTACAGAATTGAGCGCTTTGCTCACAAAAAGTGCAGCTTCTGTGTTTCTATCCAATGTCATTTCCAGCAATTGCAGGTATCCTTTGGTGGAAGTAAGCGGGGTTTTCATTTCATGGCTGGCAATGCTTATAAATTCATCCTTTCTCTCCTCCTTTATTTTTTGCTCCTCTATATCCGTAGCCACGCCTACCCACGAAGTGATAGCGCTCTCTTTTTCATCTTTAATAGGCGTAGCGCGCATCAGGTGCCATTTGTATTTACCATCGCTGATTTTTTTTAGCCTTAGTTCTTTGTAAAAATCTTCTCCTGTGTTTAGGCAATGTTGAGCTCTTGTAATTACGTCTCCCAATTCATCCGGGTGTACTATTTTTTTCCAGCCCTTTTTGGTGGTAGCTTCCGCTGAAGTGAGGCCTGAATAATCAAGTGCATATTGATTAAAGAAAGTGATTTTGCCAACTGCATTTGCGGAAATGGTAATTTGAGGAATGGATTCTAATATTAACCTTAGACTAGCTTCGGCTCTCCTCTTGGCAAGCAGTTCCTTCGTTACCTCATAGCCAAACGCCAGGATGCCGGTAATTTTTTTATTCTCATCATATATAGGTTGATAAGAAAAATTAAAATAGCGCTCCTCAGGCATAAGGCCTTCATCATAGGCCAGCCAGATGACCGCTTCGGTAGCTACATATATTTCTCCTGTTTGATATACCTTGTCCAATAATTCTTTAATTCCCTGCCATTCCAATTCGGGTAGCGCTTCCAAAAGTGGTTTGTTCACCAGTTGCCTTGAGCCAAATAATTTTTGATAAGAAGGATTTACCAAATCATAGGTATGCTCCGTGCCGAGAAAGGTACACACAAAAGCAGGCGAGTTCAGGTATAAGTTGTTCAGCATTTGCGCGTTTTGCTCCATTATATCATTAGCCGCTTTCAATGCCGCTTCTCCTTTCCTTCTTCCTGTAATATCATCCAAAGCCAGTAATATCAATGTTTCCGCTCCTTCTCTATACAACATCTGGATATTACAACAAATATTGCGGATGCCGATGCCCTGAAATATATGTTCTATTTCCATCTCCTTCATTGGCTCCTTCTCTGTCTTTATCTTTTGAAGTTCTTTGCGCAGTCCGGCAATATTCCAGTTGCTATCCTGCAATTCAAATAAAACTTTTCCAAGGGTTTCCTCTTCCGTGATCTCAAAGTTTTTATAAAATGCCCTGTTTGCCATTTTGATAACGAAGTTTTTATCTAATAGCAATAAAGGTTCGTGAAGTATGGTAATAACTGATTCTGAAAATTTACGAGCGAGGTCCAGCTGATCATTACGGTCGTAGAGTTCCTGGTTGATGGTGATTAGTTCTTCATTGGTACTTTGCAGTTCTTCTTTGCTGGTTTCCAGTTCTTCATTCAGGCTTTGCAGCTCTTCGCTGCCGCTTAGCAGTTCTTCATTGCTGCTTTGCAATTCTTCATTGGACGCTTCCTGTTCTTCGGTAATCGTGAGCATATCTTTTCGCACCTGTGTCAGCTCTTTTTCCATCTGCGCTATACGAATGTCTCTCGTGTCCTTTTTATTTTTGGCGGGTTGTTTTGCATCTTTAGGCTTATTCCCATTTTCATCCTCATCCTGGCCTGTGCCGTTACCTGAGTTTTCATCTTTGAAAAGAATGAGGTAATGCAGGTCAATGGTATTTAAGAGAGGGATTACTTCCAGGGATACTAATTTTTTTCCTTTGTTAAGAGGGATGCCATGCCGTACAAATGCTTCGCCTGTGCTCTTCGCCTTTTGCAGGGCATTTCTTATTTCAAAACCCAACCCTTCTCTCGCCATTTTCATTACATTCAGGCTTGCCTTGCCTGGCGAGGGTTCTAAATAAGCGCCCGTAGAACCTCTGAACTGTACAATATCATACTGGTCGTTTACCACTACGCCTGCAGGCGTATATTTTGAAAGCAAAATGTCATCAGCGTTTTTCTGAAAGTCATCCGTCTTTTCTTCTTTGGCGCTTAAAAAATTATTTTTATTGGTAAAAGCAGTTTCGTTTCGCTCGCTTACCACATTCATAAACCTGCCCGGTGTGGCCTTTCGGGTATAGAATTTATTTTTCTTATCGAATGTATTAAAGAGTTCCGAAGCGCTGCCTACCGTTTCTGATTTACCCAAAAACAAAAATGCTTTTTGGTTAAGGGAATAATGGAATACCGTAAGCGCTTTCTTTTGAAGAAAAGGTTCCAGGTAGATGAGCGCATTGCGGCAACTTATCAGGTTCATTTTTGCGAAAGGCGGGTCTTTTAAAAAATTATGAACTGCGAAGACACACATATCCCTTACGGGTTTTTTTAACTGGTAATGCCCATCTGTTTTTATAAAAAAATGTTTTAACCTGTTTTCTGAAATGCCCGCCATTTCTGCCTTTGAATAGACGCCACTTCTGGCTTTGGTGATGGCTTTTTCGGAAAGGTCGGTAGCAAATATTTTTACCTTGATATTTGACATGTGTTCACTCAAATATTCTGAAAGGCATATCGCTATCGAATAGGCTTCCTGCCCGGTAGCGCAGGCCGGAATCCATATTCGTAAACTATTGTCGTCAGCTTTGGTTTTTATTATTTCAGGAAATATTTTTTTACATAAAATATCAAATGCCTCCGAATCGCGGAAAAAAGAAGTTACCTGTATCAGCAAATCCTGGAATAGCAAGTCCAGTTCCGTCACATTATTTTTCAGGTAGCGCAGGTATTCCTGGATGTCTTTCAGCTTAAGGAGTAACATGCGCCTTATGATGCGCCTGCGAATAGTGGTTTGTTTATAAAAATTAAAATCAACATCCACCCGTATCCTCAGCGTGGCCAGTATCTGTTTAAAGCCGTCTTCATTTAATTTATCAGGCGCGGATTGTTTTTCGCCCGGCACAGCTATTTCAAAAGTTTGTTGCAGTTCCTTCAGCTTGCCTGCTATTTTATCGGGCGCGAGTATAAAATCAATGATGCCCGCGTCTATGGCGTGCTGTGGCATAGCGTAGTAAGAAGCCGTTTCGGGATCTTGCGCAAAAGTAAAGCCGCCGTGGTTTTTTATATCTTCAAGGCCCGCGGTACCATCGCTGCCGGTTCCGGAAAGTACAACGCCTATAGATTGTGCCTGATGTACTTCTGCCAATGATGAAAGAAATAAATCAATAGGAAGGTTATGGTTTTTTGTCGGGGGCCGTGGACTAAGTTTTAAAATACCGTCTGTGGCTATCAGCAATTTATTAGAAGGTATTACATAAATATGGTCTGGCTCTACGTGTACTTTATCGCTAATTTCTACAACGGGTACATTGGTTTCGCGTTGCAAAATTTCAGGCAGGGCGCTTTCATAGTCCGGATGCAGGTGCTGCACCAGGATGTAGGCCATGCCTGAATTTGCGGGAATGGACTGAACCAATTTTTTAAAAGCATCCAGCCCGCCTGCAGAAGCACCTATGCCTACTACGGGGAAAAGATTTTTGGATAATTCTTTAGGAGTGTTTTCTAATGTTTTTTTCATTAATAATTTTATCCCGATTTGAGACAGGACAATTTTCTGTATTAAAGGTAAGGTTTTAAGTATGCATTATAAAAAGTTCATGTCAGTACGATGAATATGTTTTTTAAGGTCGTGTTTTGCCAATAATTCCTGATTGTTCAGAATATGGTGGGCGATAAAAGATGAACATTTAATTATTCAAAAATGCTCCACAAGTTGCTGAGCATGGGCATTTTAGCTCCAGGTTCATGCTGAAGATTTTCAAATACCACCAAATCTTTGACAGGAGTTGTATGCAATTCTTGCAAAAAAAAACGAAATATTTTTTGCTTGTCTTTCTCTTGTATAGCAGCAATCTAAATTATTGCCGACGAACATACTTACAGTATATGGCAAGCTATTATTCATGAAGCCTGGCTGTGCAACTCAACTCCAACAGTATTTTTTTTAACAGGCAAACAATACTTTGCACAAAGAAGAAGTTGTATCAATTTAGGTGAATCACCTAAGGTGCTTGTATCTGGTTCCAAACCTTTTCTTATTAATTCATTACTGCCAAAGGAATAAGTGCCCTGCATTAAGAAAGGACAAAGCCTGTTCTTTTGCATAGTTAAAATTTCACTGCTCTTTTCTAAGTGAAGAAAATAGTCAAAGAAAATGCTCTCAGCAATATTTTTATTCTTTGATAGTATGAAAATAATCCCATACATGGACGATGAATATTTATCATACAAATGCATCCAACCCATTATTTGCTTTTGGGCGATCATTGAAATAATTTTATTGTCAGACTGAAACTGAATGTTTTGCATATTATTTTAAAGTCTGGAAGAAACAGGATAGCTATATATCACATCATAAATATGATGCCATTTTTATTTTAAGGTAAATTCTTAGTTATAATGTAGAATTAATTGCACATTTAACTAGGTAGTAGAAAGAAACTTGTCGGTCCGGTCCAGGAAAACATTAGAAGATCGGTAAAATTTATCAGCACTATTCTAACATCATAAATGGTTAAAAGCCTGTAAAACAAGTGATTTACAGGCCATGAATTAGCGCTGCAGTCCCTCTGTAAAAATTTCAATGATCTGTATGAAAATGAATTTCCATTTGATTGAAATGTTTTATAATTTATGCAGGCAAGATCCCAACCATGCGCCATGAAGTGAGCTTCTATTATCTTTGCTTAACCATAAATAGTTGAAAATGAAAACACCAAAATTCATTATTGTAGTTGGCACTTCTGCGGGTGGTATGAATGCATTGATTGAATTGGTTTCGCAGTTGAAAGAAAATATAGATGCAACTTTTTTTATCGTGATGCACTTATCCCGAACAAGTATTAGCGATTTTTTGATGCACCGGCTTCAACCACATACTAATTTAAAATGTGAAGTAGCAAAAGATGATATGCCATTAGAGAAAGGCCATATATACGTTGCCGCACCCAATCATCATTTACTCGTTAAGAAAGACAAAATTATTCTTGGCCGCGGCCCTGAGGAAAATCGTTGGCGGCCTTCCATTGATGTGTTATTCCGTTCAGCAGCTGCCGCATACAGCACAAGAGTTATTGGTGTTATATTAACAGGCTCACTTGATGACGGCACTACAGGCATGCTGGCCATTAAAAGAAGTGGAGGAACCTGCATCGTGCAAGACCCTAATGAAGCTGAATATCCAGCTATGCCCCTATCGGTTCTCAATAATATGGAAGTTGATTACTGCATTCCGCTCAATCAAATGGGTGAGACAATTTTTGAAATTACTCAAATGAATCCTGAAGAAATTACTGCGCCGCGAGATGTTATTATTGAATCTGAGATTGCTGAAAGAGTAGTAGTAGATTATGAGAATGTAAAACAATTGGGCGAAAAAAGTATTTATGCTTGCCCCGATTGCGGAGGCGGCTTGTGGAACATCTCTAAAGAAAACGGAAAACCCGACCGTTACCGTTGCCATATCGGGCATTCGTATTCTGAAAAAGATTTGGTAGTGAAGCAAGGTGAAATATTAGAATCTACATTATGGACAGCCCTGCGCATTATGGAAGAGCGTAGAAATCTATTGAAAAAAATGGAAGATGATAACAACAACAAAGGATTATCTATAATGGCAACAAGTTACCGGGAAAAAGGAACAGACATACAATTTCACGTAGACAAAATGAAAGAAATTTTATTCGCCACCCAAAATTCTGTATACATCCCATGTTAGCTGATGATTAGTTCTTGTTGGCGCATTTAACCACGCCTGCTATTATTTGAAAAGGATTCAATTTATTTAGCTGATTTATAATTTATGGTCGCACACGCAAAGCCATAAACGCGCCTGAATTCATCAGAGAAATTTATTAAAAAAAATTATAGTATACGAATAAGGAGATCATGAAAAGAGAAATGAAAACTTACAAATAAGACACACAATTATGACAGACGAACAACTGATTTCAAAATTTCAAAAAATTGAAGATGTCTTCAACGAGGCTGTTATATCAAATAAGGTGGAAGAAATAAAAAAGTACGTAACAGAAGATTGGGTTCTTATTGATAGCAAAGGAGGAATTATTCCACAGGAGGGTTTTTTTCGCGTGCTGGAACAAGGTTTACTTACTCATGAAACTATGACTAAGAAAATACTACGTGTAAGAATTTATGGCGACATTGCTTTGGTAACGGGGCGCGGACAGAATACCGGCAGGTGGCAAGGACAACCAATGGAAGCGGACGAATGGATAACGGACGTTTATAAAAAAGAGAATAATACCTGGCTATGTGTATTAACACATTTGACACCTGTAAAAAAGTAGTTTCATAAAAGTTCTTAATGAACATTTTTCAAACGCTTTGAAAAAGCTGAGTTTATAATATCTGCAAAAGTTGCTACATATTGAATGATCAATTTTATAAGTGTCAACAGAAAAACATAGATCAGTGGGAAATTCGATGTAGAACATTTTCCCTAAAATTTTTAAATATTAATTGATTCATCATTATTGTAAGGAGCTAACAAGTAATTTTAAATAAGGCACAGTATTTAATTGTAGATGGCAAAAAATAATTTATGAATAGAGATGGCGCAACACTAAGCATTTGGCAGGATAACATTAAAAATTTTGACAAGGGCGGTCTTAAAGTGTCCGACATGACCTATGACGTAGCGATCGTCGGTGGTGGTATAACCGGAATAACTACGGCGCTTGAACTTCAAAAATTAGGATTCAATTGTATAGTATTCGAAGCACAAACTTTAGGTTTTGGAACAACGTCGGGAACTACAGCCCACTTAAACACCATCATTGAAATTCCTTATGATGAAATAGAAAAACAATTCGGCGAAGAAAATGCAAAGTTGGTTTTACAATCCACATTGGATGCTATTGATCTTGTAAGAACCAACCAGGAAAAATATAATATTGATTGTGATTTTTTAGACAGAAAGGGTTATCAATTTGCAATGAACGAAGAGCAAACCAAAAGGTTAGATGCAAATTATGAAGCCTCAATAAAAGCTGGCTGCAGGGTTTCTTATACAAATGAAATTCCTGTAAATATTCCCTTCACTAAAGCTGTGGTATTTGAAGATCAGGCGCAATTTCATCCAACAAAATATTTATTAGGCATCGCAAATGTGTTTGTAACAAATGGAGGTACTATTCTGCAGCAATGCCGTGTAACCGGAGTAGAAAAGAAAGAAGATGATCTATTGCAAATAGAAACAAGCAAAGGAGTCTTTTCCGCAAAGAATCTCGTGTATGCAACCCATACCCCTCCGGGAGTTAATATTTTGCATTTTCGTTGTGCACCATACAAGACTTATGTTATGGGATTTACTTTAAAAGATGACAATTATCTTGATTCTTTAGTTTATGATTTGGATGATCCCTATCGCTATTATCGCACACAGGAAGTTGATGGACAAAAATATTTAATCGCCGGCGGAGAGGATCATAAAACAGGAGAGGAACCTGATACAGAAAGCAAGTATGTAGCACTTGAAAACTACATGCGCAAATATTTCAATATTGATGAAATAACTTATCGCTGGTCTTCTCAATATTTTCAATCAGCTGATGGTTTGGCGTACATCGGGCATTTACCCGGAAACCCCGACAATGTATATGTTAGTACTGGTTACAGTGGAAATGGAATGATCTTCGGAACCATAGGCGCCATCGTTTTATCCAGCCTGGTCAAAACAGGTCAGCATGCATATAAAGATTTATACAATCCTTCAAGAATTAAGCCGGTGGCTGGCTTTAATAATTTCGTAAAAGAAGCCGCTGACGTAGTAAGTAAGCTTACAGAAAAGATAATAGGTGCGCCGAAAATAAAAGAGCTTGATGAAATTAAAACCGGTGAAGGAAAAGTTGTAAAATATGAAGGTGATTCCATTGCGGTTTATAAGGATAAAAATAATAAGCTGCATACAGTAAGCTCAGCCTGCACACACATAAAATGCAATATTGCCTGGAATAATACCGAGTTGGTTTGGGAGTGTCCCTGTCATGGCTCAAGGTTTACAATGGATGGTGAGATGATCACAGCTCCTGCGAGGAAAGATCTGGAAAAAATTAAGTTTTCTAACTAGGTGCCTGACAATTTTACGTTATTAATAAAATTCATTGAAAGATTTTTTAAGTCTAAACTATTGCTGAAATATATTCTAAACATATATGTTATCACATCAGCCTTCCATGGATAAGATGCGTATATTGGGCAAATTTTCTTGTATATCATTGTTATTAAAGAAAATTACAATTTCTCTCAGCTATATTTTCTTGTGTTCGCCGGATAATTAAATTCTGTCAAAATATTTCGCTACAGCTAATTTTTTACAAAAACGATTTTCTAATTTGCTGCGATTTATTGTTCGAAAGAAAGTTATATCCTCCTGGTACATTCTGTCGGTTTCAATCTTTACCTCATTCCTGATGTTATTTTTTTCGGCTTCGGTTAATTGAATGTTGAGTAAGTAGCAGGTTTTTATCGAAATATATTTCCAGTTCTTTGACTGGGTATAAATGTCTGATTCAATTAATTATTTTATGAATTGATCTTTTAGAATTTTTTGAAATTCTCTTGAGGAAAATTCCAAGGTGTGAGAGCTGCTTAGTCTACAATCGGTAATTCTAATTCATTTGTTAGATAATCCCCTGCGAAATCTGGACTAAACTTCTATTATAATTTTAGTCTTCAAATTTGTATTAAGAAGTTGCAGATCTGCTACAGTATTTTCTTTATATTCGATAATTTATTTTAAAATTCTGATAACTTTTCAGAAAAGTCTTCAACAGCTTTTGATATTAGCATTTTTTGTTCTTCAACATTTCAGAAAGAACTGCTTTTATAACTTCTTCAATCATAGATGTAAACTTTTTTTGCGTTGTGGAAGCTTGATGTAGGTAGTTTGTTTTGGTGCCTGGTTAAGATTCCTTTTTAGTTGCTCGTTGATCCTTTCTATAGAAAATCCTAATTCACTTCCCTTTACTTTTACTGCCTGGCCATCAATAAAAGAAATGCCGCGCCCTTTGATGATCTCATAACCATTTGATTTAATCTTAAAGGCAAACTCATCATAGTTTTTTGAACTGTTTAATGACTGGGCAATAAACATTCTTAGCCGTTCCTTGCGGTTATCTTGTCTTGGTAAATTCTTCTGTTCTGCAGATAAAAATTTGGTTGGACTTAATACCTGGATCAGTTGAAATCGCTTTTCCATTTTGCGGCAGAAGTCTGAAATCTTTTTATAACTATTGCTATCTGATAATGTCTTGCCGTCGAAGTTGATGCGATTAATGACTATATGAAAATGCTGGTGTGCTGTATCATTATGCTCAACTGCGATAAACTGATTTTTATCAAAACCTAGATCTTCTGCGCAATAGTTGACTATTTCTGTAAGTTGTTGCTTACTTAACCGCTCCCCGGGGGCGAGACTTAAAGTAATATGCATCACCGGTTTTGATTGCTTTGCATTTAATCTTCTTACCTCATTAAACTGTTGTATCAATTCAACTTTGTCGCCAAAACATAAATTGTATTGTAAAATTTCTGCGCGGTTTTTTATGATCATATTGTCTATATCATTTGCCATCTTTTTATCTTCCAGGCAATACCGCAGGCAGCCACCAAAAGATTTCCCGACAATCACTTTTCCGATCATTTTAAATAGGATTTAATGTCGTCAGCTAATTGTTTTACCTGTCGTGAAAGAGCGTCAAGTTCTGCTCTTTCTACTTCCGTTAATTCATCATTGCAATTTCGTTTATGAGCTATCTGATTCATGTTTGCTGCCAGGTGATTTAGTGTCGCTGTAAAGAACAAAATCTCTTTGGGAAGCGCTTTAATTTTCATGTCAATTTTTCCGGATAGACCAATGGTTCGTAAATATTCTGACTTACTCATGTTGGCAGTTTCTGCTTTTGCTTCAATGAGTTTCCTTTCTGTGAGGGTACACATTACAGCAAGCTGCTGATTTTTGGTAACTGCTTTTCTGGGCCGTCCGCCCTTTTTATGGTATGTATGGTCAATTGATTTTTCCATGGTCTTTTCTGCTTCGTAATGCTACAGCATGTGCGAAGCTTCTTTCTTTCATGAATGCGATAGCATGAATGAAAGCCAGCGTTTCGACGAAGTCGAAACATAGCTGGCTCCTAAAACTTACCGCCGTCTTCCAACCCGATGAACAAGATGCTGCTCTGATTTTTTTTCTTTCATCAGCCACTCATTTAAATCTTTGTCTTGTTGATATTTGTTAGATAAATCATAGTATTTATAAGACAAGCTAAGTGCATGCTTCGTGCAATTCTTCCCTGCGTCATCATTGTCAAGTAACAAGTAGATCCGTTCGTGTTGCTCCATAACCAGTCTTGCTTTTTCAAAAAAAGAAAGAGAATTAAGAACCAGAAAATTTGTCAGTTCGGGAAGTATTTTTTCACCTGAAGCGAGCAAAGAAAGGAAGTCAGTGAACCCTTCAAAAACGGCAACAGCGTCCCATTTTTGAGTATTCAAAAAAGTAAAATCTTTGGGCGAAATGGTACTTTTAAAATTGAGTGAGCGAAGTTCAAAACCACCAGAATTATTTTTAAATCCGATCGCATTAAATTGTCGCTGGCCATTCAGGTAAGTTATTTGCCGGCAATAGTTTTTGGCAATTTCTTCCGAGATATTTCTTGTCTCTAAATAATGGCAAAGGATTGGATCGGTGAGTGGACTTATGGCTAATAAATTTATTTTATTTTCTACAACTTCATCCGATTGTTGTTGTGGCATTGTCTGCTGGTGAAAAGAAAAAACTTGCGCCTGGGTATTTAGTTTTTCTAGAAAGTCCTGTACGCTGCAATGATGTAGCAAAATTCCTAAATCAACCAAATTACCTCCTTTTCCTATGCCGTGATCATACCACACATTTTGCTTTCGGTTTACTTTAAAAGAGGGGGTCTTTTCATCTCTTAGTGGTGACTTATACCAATAGTCATTGCCATTTACTTTTTCAGGTTTTATAGATAGGCTTTCTAAATAGGTAACTATGTCCATTCCTTTGGCGTCATTACAGTTTATTTTTTGTGTTGTCATTGTTGGATTTTTTTTATAGTGTAGAAAATGCGTGCATTATTTGCACTTTGTGCATTATGACCTCGTTTACCCTCTCCATAGTGCAGATAATGCAGATAGTGCATGATTATATAAAGTGATTTACCAAATCTTTTCATAGATGCCATGCTTAAGTTTATTGAATAGGTACTCGTCTGAAAGAATATTGAATAAAGTTCGCCTGCTCACTTTTTCTTTAGCGATTTCCCAGGCGGTACTTGTGGTAAATGAATAAGGTAATTGGTAGTAAATAATTTTATGTTCCATTGGATAATTGTTCAATGGATCCCGGAACTTTTCCATCAACTTAAAAACCTTGAGTGCGTTGTGTTCAAAATATTGGATGAGTTGCCCTGCTTTCTGAAAGGTATCTGCTGAGACCTGGTAAGCATCAATATCCGGCTCATTGCATCCAATACGCATTACATGCAGGATCAAGGCTATTCGCAAACTGTATGTGTCTAATTTTGCATAGATGCCTGAGATGGCATCACTCTTTTCGTTGTTAATCGTATCATTGATTCTTCTTCGAAAAATCTTGTAAGCTTCATACCCGTCTTTTGATAGGCTTATTTTTTGAGCCGGGTAACCATCGGCATGGAAGAATTCAGAAATCAGTATGCGAGTGATAAACGTTTGATATAGTTCTTCAATATATTCCGGCACATCCTCGTCGGAGAGATCTTCACGAATAACATGATCAGGAAAGGCAAATAGAAAACGATGGGTCAGGCCATTGTCAATCTTATTATTACCAAGGAGATTAATTAATACCTGTGGTTGAATACTGCCAATAATGCTAATAAATGGCTTCTCAATAAAGATGGGTTCTGAACTTTTTCTGTTTACAGAAATACTTTTTCCACTAAACAGGCTCAGCATCACTTCCTCATCGCCGCCACCGGATTTGTATTTATTAAAAGACTTTAAAAACGCGGCCAGTTCATCATAGATGCCCGCAAATCCATGAGGGTTATCGTAGAGTGCTTTTAACATAGCTTCCTGTGTTGCATCTTTGATGACCAATTGTCTTCGTACAGGTTCTTCTGATATGTTATTTAAATCACCGTTTTCCTTTTTTGCGCTTCTGCCCTTTTTAAACTTAGAATATTCATCTAAAAATCTTTTGAATAAATCCTTTTCTAATTTTTCCAGGGGCTGAGTGAAGATAGAAATAGGCCCACTTTTGTTGATTCCCGGCTTGCCCACCAAAGCTACAAATAATGTGGGCAGCTCTACCCATCCCCGTTTAACTGTTAGGCTGTAATGACCACCGAGCGCTACAGAAAAGGCATACAAGACGGTTACTGCTGCGTAGTCTATATTGAGATTAAGAGTGCTGCAGTAGCTTGTGATAATCTGTTGAAGCTGTTGAGGAAAAATATGAATAGGAAAGTCAGGGTTCTTTATCTGGCCTGCGCCTTCTTCCAATGATTGTAAGCTTTCCATCGAAATAATTTTAAAGGATTAATATTTTTATCGAATTAGTTTACATGGAATCTTTTCTGTAACGCTTACGGTTTTCCATCATCAGGCTGGTGGCAGTTTTTTTGCTTTCAGTTTCACAGGCCGCCTGGAAATTTTCAAACCATTTGATCAGTTCCTGATGTTTAATCAGATAACTTTTTCCTACTAATTTGGCGGGAAGCTCACGGGAATGAATGTAGCCACGTACTGTGCCTACCGGCTTACAGAGTATCTTGGCGGCTTCGGGTAAATCAATAATTCTATCGGGGTCTGTTGGTGTGGATGGGTTTTGTCCTGGTGAATTGACTGATATTATATCAACAGTCGTTTGTATTTGTTCGAGCTTGTTTAGTATTAGTTCGAAGGGGTTGTTTGTTTGCATATCAATTATTTTTAATTATGAATAATTGAATGCAATATGAAAGCGTCTTCCTCTTATAGCAGGCGGATCAGGATAAAAAAAACTAAATCTCAAAAATCCTAACGGTCTGAATTCATGTTATTTATTTCCAAAGATTTTAAATCTTCCAGATATTTTTTATAATTATAATCTTGTACAAAAAAGGAATAGTCATAATCTTTTCCTGCCTGATTTTGGGTATAAATACCAAAGCTTTTAAAGATATCTTTAAAAGTAAACTCTCGTTTAAAGTATCCTTTATCCTGAAAAACATTCACCATTGCAGCTATTTCAGAATTGAGCCCAGTTTTGTTAGCACCCTTTTTTGATTTACTGATAGTATGAAATATGTTGTGGGGGAACCTGGCTTTGATAATTTTTGATTCTATGTAGCTCAATGTATTTTCTATACTTCCATTAAGAGGGATAATCATATCTAAAAAACCTGGCTGCTTTTTAGGTTCCTGATCTATTGCTAAAACGGTTTCATTCTTGTTGATACCCGACAATTCCATCAGTTTATTCATCTCTTTTAAAATAGCTTCCCTGTTTTCCCGATCCTTTTGGTACATCGATTCAAATTTTGGGTCTACTTTTAAGTGGTTGTTTTTAACCATGCACCAAACCAATTCTTCGTCAGGATTATCTTCTCCTATGCCATCATAAGGAATGAAATTATTATGTAGAAGGCTTTGGCATCTTTGTAATTCCATACTTGAGAAATCGGAAAGGTGTTCAATTAATTGCAGCCGGTAACTTTCATTGAATGTCCAAAAAACATACTTAGCAATATCTTCAAAAAGATTACTGTTCTTGAAAGTGTTCAGCGAAAAAGCAGGAGACGAACTCAACAAAGTGATACAATTCCCTGCACGAATAATCTGAGCAGCATAAAGATCGTAGTAGCCCGTTTTGAAGTTAAAAGTGTTGGTGACCTTGTCGTCTATGGATACTTCTTTAATATAATTTCTATTGGAAATAATTTTGGTTGGCCAGTGGATTTTACGTTTTAATCTGTTCATAGCTGTAAGTTAGTAGCTACATTTTTAAATTTTCTGATTGAAAATCATTTTTTGTAAATAAAAAATTCAGGAATATGTTAAAATTTAATTCGCGAAGATTCTAAAAGCATGTATCAAATCATGTATCAAATGAAAAAGCAGTTATAAATTTTACTTCATAACTGCTTGATTTTCAGCTCCTCCTCCCCGACTTGAACGGGGGACCCTCTGATTAACAGTCAGATGCTCTAACCAACTGAGCTAAGGAGGAATTTAGTTTTAATATGATTATTAAAACGGGTGGCAAAAATAGCCATTTTTGTTATGCGACAAAAATTGATTTCAAACTATTTCAACCAGCTAAAAAGCCCGCTCTCTTTGATTCCTAAAAATATACCCGCTTCTCTTACTTCAATTGGGTAGACCTTGAGGTAATATCCTTCGCCTGTTACATCCCGGCCATTGTTCAGATTAAATTTATACCGGTGAACCGGGCAAACTATATTTCCATCTTTATCCAAAAATCCTCCGACCATATTACCGCCTGCATGCGGGCATTTTGCGTCACAAGCCATAAAACCTTCGCCAACCTTTGCAATACATATCTTTTTGCCCTCCACCTCTATTTCCACCAAACCGTTATCTTCAAAACGCAATTCTAAATGGTTCTCCGCGATCTTATACCATTTGTATTTCTTATCCTCCATAAATTAAAGTTAATGGAAACGCAAAACCAACCATTGCAATCAAACATAAAAAATTAGTAAAAAAATTCTGCCTTATAAGGATATCTTACCTGGTACATTGTTCTTACATTATTCAACACCGTTTGCCTCAAGGCGCTGATGTTTAATTTTTCTGTAGCAGAAATAAACACGCAATTTCCTTCGGTTTTTTCCTGCCATCTCTGCTTTAACTCATCCAGCAAATCCTGTTTTACGGAAGGTTCCAGCCATTCATCAAAAGTGCTTTTTTCATATTCATCCATCTTATTAAATATGGTTATGATGGGCTTATCATCACTTTTAAGCTCGTGTAAAGTCTTGTTTACTATAGCGAGCTGTTCTTCATATTGCGGGTGCGAAATATCCACAACATGTAATAGTATATCTGCCTCGCGTACCTCATCCAGCGTGCTTTTAAAACTCTCAATAAGGTGGTGGGGAAGTTTTCGAATAAAACCAACGGTATCGCTGAGAAGAAAAGGTGTATGGCCAAGAACTACCTTCCTGGTGGTAGTATCCAGCGTAGCGAATAATTTGTTTTCTGCAAATACATCGCTTTTGCTCAGCAAATTCATAATGGTTGATTTGCCAACATTGGTATAGCCCACCAACGCCACTCTTATAAACTCTCCTCTTTCTTTTCGTTGTGTGAACGCTTGCTTATCAATTTCGGATAGCCGTTTCCGTAAGAGGCTTATTTTGTCTTTTACAATCCTTCGGTCAGTTTCAATTTCCGTTTCTCCGGGACCGCGGCTCCCTATGCCGCCGCCTTGCCTTTCAAGATGTTTCCACATGCCCTTTAACCTGGGTAAAATATATTGATACTGGGCCAATTCTACCTGCACCTTTGCCTGGGCCGTTTTGGCGCGCGAAGCAAATATGTCCAATATAAGGTCGCTCCTGTCAATGGTTGTTACCTGCAGTTCTTTTTCGATATTAGTGATTTGCGAACCCGTTAGTTCATCATCAAAAATTACCAGCTCCACACTTTTTCCTGAAATGTATTTTTTAATTTCTTCTAATTTGCCTTTGCCAACAAATGTTCGGCTATCAGGATGAGAAAGTTTTTGCGTAAAGATTTTAATGGTATTGCCGCCGGCAGTTTCGGCTAAAAATTTGAGTTCTGCGAGGTATTCGTTTTCAAGCTCTTCAGTTTGGTCCTGTTGTATTACGCCCACGAGCACGACATCAATCGCAGTATTGTATTTTATTTTTTTTTCTATCAAATGAAATGTTTCGCTACAAAAATAATAAACGATTTAATCAAATGTTTTGAAATAATGATTCCGGATTAAATAATGTGGCAGGAGGCTATTATTAAAGCCCGCTAAGAGTAAGGCCAACCTGGTACAATTTCATTGACGGCCCGGCACCATCTTTTAAAACGTTACTCAACTGGTATGATCCAAAAAGTGAAATAATGCCGTAACCAATTCGGGCTGTTGCCATAAAGCGTGTGCTATTTATGAGGCGCTTACTATTTTCTTTTTCAATATAAGCATTCAACAGGTTACCATTTTTGTCATCAAGATTTTTGCCTTTTGTATGGGCATTTACCAGCGTTCCTATTTTTAGGCCAAGCGCCGCTTTAAAACTTTTGTTAGGTTCTAAAGGTTTCGATGAATACCTGAATTCCAATGGAACTTCAAGGTAGGTGGTAGCAAGTTTGTACTTTTTAAAATGGTTTGTCGAATCCAACGAGCTAAAAGGTAATAGTGGTGAACTGGTACTTAACCCAATATTTGCATTTTTAAAAAACATATTGCTTGTACTTACGCCAACACCGAAGCCCAGGCTGAAATTTGGAGAAGACCTAAAAGGCTTATCCAACATAAAATAAGCATTAAATCCCCTGGAAAATCCTTTTTGATGGCTGCTAATACTGTCAGGCATTCCCGTCCAGTGATCAGAAGAAAGTTGTATCATCAAGTGATCGTTGGGCCTGTTTGATAAAGTAATTTTTTGTGTATTAGCTGGAGTTGAAACCGGGTTTTCCTGTGAAAAAGCGAAAGTAAAAAGCAAGCAACTAATACCTACAAAAAAAAATTTCTTCATAAATTCTGGTTAAGTTGGCAAATGTATTTGTTACAGGGTTAAAGAAAGGTTAAACAATACTGCTATTAGCTATAAATATGCCTTAAAAAAGTCGATTACAAATGGGCTATAATTGGAGAAATTGGAAAGAGATATAATACCTTTTTCTAAGGCTTTTTTAGAACCCGGTGTAGGCTTTACCGATCACAATAATTTTGCCCCTGCCTTTTAAGATGCTGCCTGCAGTTCTATATTTAAATTCTATGCGGTCAAGTTTTTTGCCATTATCAGCAAGGTTAATGATCTTGCTATATTGGTCAGGTTCAACTACGTCATCGACGTTCGGTGTAAGTTTATCTCCATTTTCAAAATATATAGTCATCTCACTTACTTTTATCGCCCTGTCTTCAACTCTAAAACGTATGTCAGTAAACTTGTCTAAACTGTAAATTTTTATTACATCTGTTTCTCTTATAAAATTCGCTTTTGTTTCGCCAATCACAACCCAGCCTTCCGGAGTAAGCATAGTTTTTTTGGAAGTAGAACAAGAGGAAAGTATGGTTATGATTGAAATAAAGAGGGCAATCTTAAAATATTTAATAATAAGTACATTTGATTTCATAATATCGATTTGAGGAATTTATAAATTTGTAACAGGGGTTAAATATTACCCGCTGAAATATAAAATTCGCAGTTTTTAAATTGTTGTTAAGGAACTGAAAGGTAAATCATTATTGAATCTAAAAGAGTTTTCAACTTAATTTTTACGGGCGGGTAACCAAAAAAGAAACTTGTATGAGAATTGCTGAGAGCCATTTTTTAAGTAAATATTTGGAGGCTACTCCAATTTGCAATTTTTATCGGAAAGATAAGATTGCCTCTTTTGAAATTTAATTTATGTATTGCAATGTTTCATCAAACATTTCCTGGACATTACTTTCGGGGCCGTTGTTATAGTGTTGCGGGTCCTTTGCTGGTAGTTATTATTATGAAGTTACTTTCAATCCGGTTTCAACTTTCCACTTTCGCCAACTCCGTACGGGCTTGTGAAAAAGAAAATAAAAAAGAGGGTTACCTATTTAAGATTTAGGTATAAAGCATATAAATTAATTATATATCATGAAAAAATTCCTCGTTATTGTTTCTTTAGTTGCATTGGCATCTTGCACAAACAGCTCTACTTCTAACGCTGTAGATACAAAAGATTCTACAGTTGAAGCGAAAAAAGATATGATCGATTCTTCCGCAAGTGCGAAAAAAGATATGATCGATTCTTCTGCCGATATGAAAAAGAATATGCTTGATTCATCTTTAGAAAAAACAAAAGATTCAGCTAAAGCAGCTAAATAATTTAGCGGCTATTATAATATTAGCATTCCCTGAGTTTTTTGCCTTAATTTATTAAGCCTTCTCTTTTGAGAAGGCTTTTTAGCGTAGATACGTTTGGTACAGCAATGCCACTTTGTTTATTTCCACCCAACCTGGGACGCCCTAAATATAAATCCTGTCATCTTTGAACTACCTTTCATATATATTGTTTTATAACAAATGCAATCTGTAATTAAGGTCACTGATCTTTCAAAACATTTCAAAGAAATTACTGCTGTAGATCATTTGTCCTTTAGTGTTAACTCGGGCGATGTATATGGTTTTCTCGGGCAAAATGGTGCGGGGAAATCTACCACTATCCGCATGTTACTTTCTTTAGCAGAACCTTCAGCCGGCAGGATTGAAATTTTTGGAATGGAGCTTAAAAAGCATAGGAAAGAAATTTTACGGCAGGTAGGTGCAATAGTAGAAAAGCCCGAGGTTTACAAGTACCTCACTGCCTACGAAAATTTAAGGCTATTCTCCACCATCAGCGGTGGCCGCAGACTCAACAAAAGCAAGTTGATGGAGCAGTTGCAAATGGTAGGCCTGCATGAAAGAGCACACAGCAAAGTAAAAACATTTTCCCAGGGAATGAAGCAACGTTTGGGCGTAGCCATTGCGCTTGTACACGACCCAAAATTAATTATACTTGATGAACCAACTAATGGTTTAGACCCGCAGGGGATTGCTGACATACGGAACCTTATTTTACACCTCAGCCACAATTTGAAAAAAACAGTCCTGGTATCTTCTCATCTTCTTAACGAAATTGAAATGATCGCCAACCGTTTGCTCATTTTAGATTCTGGAAAGAAGATGGTAGAAGGCAATGCTTCAGAATTGTTTGATCCTAATAACACGGTAATTGAGTTAAACACCTTAGATAATACAAATGCCCTGGAAGTTCTAAAACAAAGTATATGGGCATCATGCATTCAATCTTCGCATAACGGCACTATTATTTTAAAGATGGAAAAGCTGCAAATCCCTTTGCTCAACCAGCACCTTGTGGCCATGCATGTTTCGGTGTTGTCGCTGCAGCCCAGGCACTCGCTGGAAGATTATTTTTTACAAATCACTACCGGAAAAAATTATGTGGAATCTTTTAAAAATTGAGCTGTTTAAAATATTTAAAAGACCCAGGACTTATATCAGCTTTGGGGCTATATCCATATTGGTCGGCATCATCCAGTTTGGTTTAAAGGTAGACGGAGCATCTTACGTTCAGTTTATGCTGCGTGATGTTTCAGTTACATTAGATGTGGAAGGCAAAGTGCTTAACGGGTACTTTGTTTGCTTCATCATTTTGCAATTACTGCTTGTACATGTTCCCTTGCTCATAACCATTATTGCGGGCGATCTTGTTTCGGGGGAAGCCTCCATGGGAACGTTGAGGTTGCTGCTCACAAAGCCCATTAGCCGCACTGATGTAGTGATGGCCAAGTTTTTTGCAGCGGCCATTTATTCATTGCTGTTATTAATATGGATGGCCATACTTGCCTTATTTGTTTCCCTTCTTATTTTTGGCAGTGGCGACCTGCTAAATCTTAAAAGTGATTACCTGGTACAATTAAAAAGCAATGATATTCTTTGGAGGTACATGGCAGCTTTTGCATTTGCAGCCATTGCCATGCTAACCGTTGCAGCGCTAGCTTTTCTGCTATCTGTTTTTGCAGAAAATTCCATTGGGCCTATTGTCGCCACGATGAGTGTGATTATCCTTTTTACTATTTTAAGCACCCTGGATATTCCCGTATTTAATTC